>JBBSJC010000362.1:0-8331 GCA_038257655.1 Polyangiales bacterium
CGCCATTCGCGCTCAGCATCGCGGCCAGCAGATCCCGGGGCGCCAACGGGTTTGTGGAGCAATGAGCGAGGGCCTCAAGGCTGACCTACTCTGCCTGCGCGAGGGCTCGCAGGGGCCTCCGATGTCCGCGCGCGCTCTGCGCCGGGACTCAGCGCGCGCGCGACCACGTCCAGCAGCGCCTGGCGCGTGAAAGGCTTGGGCAATAACGCCAGATCACCGCGTGCGATCTGGGCGCGGATTTGCTCGTCCGAACCGTACGCAGAGCAGATCAGCACCGGCGTGCCGGGCTGGATCGCGAGAAACTCCTCGATCAGCTTGCTGCCCGCCATATCGGGCATCACCAGATCGGCGCACAGCAAGTCAAAGTGCCGCGTACGAGCCAGCTCGAGCGCAGGCTTGGCGCTGCTGGCCACGTGTGCCTCGTACCCAGCCTCGACCAACAGCGCTTGCATCACGTCACGAATCTGCGGCTCGTCTTCGACGATCAAGATCGCAGCCTGTCGGGTCGCGATACTGCTCTCGCGGGGCGCGATGCCGCTTACCCGCGCATCGGCGCGCGGGAAGTACAGACTGAACTCGGTGCCCTTACCAAGCTGACTCTGCACGCTGACGTAGCCGCCCGCCGCTTCGGTCGTCTCGCGCACATTTGCCAAGCCAAGCCCCGTACCGAGACCAGGCTCTTTGGTGGTAAAAAACGGCTCAAACGCGCGGCTCAGCACGTCTTCGGACATGCCGCTCCCCGTATCGCGCACGCTCAGCACGACGTAACAGCCGGCGAGCAGCGGCAGGCCATGCTCGGCCGTCACCTCGATCGTGTTCGCTGCGAGGTAAATGTCGCCGCCCTCGGGCATCGCGTCACGGGCATTGAGGCTCAGGTTCAGCAAGGCTTGTTCGAGCTGGGTCGGATCGATGCGCACACACAGCGCATCGTCGACCTCGCTGCGATGCACACGAATCGTGTTGGATGTCAGGCGGCCCATCGCTCGCTCCGTACGCTGCAGCGCCTGCTGAACGTCCAGATTGCGCGGCTTGACCAGCTGCCGGCGCGAAAACGTCAGCAGCTGCTTGGTAAGGTCACTACCCTGTTCGGCCGCCCGCGTGATCTGGTCTGCAAGCTCGCCTGCCTGCCGATCGTCGCCCAGCTTACGCTTGAGCAACTCCGTGTAGCTCAGGATGACCGTCAGCGTGTTGTTGAAGTCATGGGCGATGCCGCCGGCCAGCCTGCCGACAGCTTCGAGCTTATGCGCATGAATCAGCCGCTGTTGGGTCTCGGCGAGCACTTGATGGGCTCGTTCGCGCTCTAGCACTTCATCGCGCAGCTTCTGCACGAGCGCCCCCCGCTCCTCCAGCGTGCGCGTGAGCACGCGCCAAAGCGACATGCTGATGCCCCCGACAACGACGAGCGCACAGACCGCCAAGCTGCCCACGCGCAACCAAGTCAGCAACCCGTCCTCGGTAGAGAGCTGCGTGAACGTGATCGACACGTTGAACAGGGCCAGCACCGCGACCACCCACAGAAGCGGTCGCAGCAGCTGCTCTCGCCAGCGGGCGAGCAACAAATCCACGTCCGCCGTGGGAACATCGGAGCTTGGATCAGGCACTTCCGTCATGTCGGTACTTTTACGAGTCTAACGCAACTTCAATTGCAGTAAGTGCATAAAAATCGCGCTGCACAATATTATGCAGCCTGCGATGGGCTAAGCGCGCTGGGAGCGGCTGTCGCTTGGGATGTCGGCGCATTGATCTCATTTGTCCATCATTCAGGACAACAAAACGACGCCCTGCCCAGCGAGTTGCCTTTTCCGTCCAGCTGTTGCGACAATCGGGACCGCGCTAGAGCCGGGGTGGCTAGCGCTGCGCGTCAGCTTACGCGCGACGACAGGAGAATAGAGTCGATGGCGGATATGGTCACCTGCCCGATGTGCGGCTTCGAGAATCAGTCCGGCGCGACGCGCTGTGTGTCCTGCGGCGCAAAAATCGAAGCTTTCGGCGCTGGCGAGTACACAGAGGAGGAGTCGCGCGCGCGGCGCTTCGAACAGGAAGACTTCGAGTGGAAATGGGCGGGCATCGCCTGCGGCGTGTACATCGCGATGCAGTTCGTCGTGCTCGTGATTTTGCCGCTGATCATCTCGAGCTTTGATCCGCAAGGCTTGGGCGGTCTCGGTATCAGCGTGGTCATCTGGTTCTTTGGGGGGATCGTGATGGGTTTGATCTCGCCCGGAAAAACCTTCGTCGAGCCAGCCGTAGGCGCGGCTATGGCAGCGGTCCCGACCATCCTCTATCAGCGCGCGATCACCCCCGAGGGTTTTGAGCCGTCGATGCTCGCCTACATCGTGGCGGGCGTGCTCGGCATCATGATCTCGCTGTTTGGCGCGTTCCTCGGTGAGCGCATCCAGATGGGCGGCGGAAAACCCGCCTGAGCCTGCGCGCTGCAGCCGGCTCGGCTCGCGCGTAGTGAAGCTTCAGCGGGCCTGCACACGGCTGGCTGCGTCCCGATCCGGGACAAGAAGCTTGCCTTCCACGCGCCCTCGTATTAAACGTTAGTCAATAAGCGAGCGCGAACCCTGGGTAAACATGACGGGCCGCGACTGCGCACGGCCGCGACTGCGGACAAAGGAAGGTCAGCGATGGAACGCGCAATCGAGCAGTCCCTGCGGCTGCTCAGTCAGCTCGCCACGTCTCCCCTGGTCGAACGCATGGGCTGGGCCGATTCGGTCGAAAAGCTCGTGACGCGTGGCACGCGCGTAGGTCTGCGTGCCGCGAGCGAAGTTGCCAAACAAGCGGCCCCCCTGGTGAAGCTGCTCACTCCCGTACGCATGCAGCCGGACGGCTTAGAAGCCCCGGATCTGTTCGATCTGACGCCAAGCGATTCGCAGGCGCTCGTGCGCGACACAATGGCGCGCTTTGCCCGCGAGCAGATGCGCGCGGCCGCGCTGAAAGCCGATGAAGCCTGCGCGCCGCCGGCAGGCTTTTTGGAGGCATGTCACGAGCTAGGGCTGTCGCAGCTCGCTGTGCCGGAGGCGCTGGGCGGCGCCGCAGAAGCGCGCTCCCCCGTCACCAATGCGCTGATCGCCGAAGAGCTCGGCCGGGGCGACATGGGGCTAGCGCTGGCTGCCCTTGCGCCCCTGGCCGTGGTGCACGCGCTGGTCGAGTGGGGCACAGCCCAGCAGCAGGCCGCCTATTTGCCGCGCTTTGTCGGCGACGCGTTCATGCCGGCGGCCCTCGCCTGGCTTGAGCCTCGGCCGTTGTTCGACCCCGAGCGGCCGGCGACGCGCGCCTCGTTGCGAGGCGGCGATTTCGTGATCTCGGGCGAAAAGTCGCTGGTGCCGCTCGCGCTCGCGGCCGAGGTGCTGCTCGTCGTGGCCGATCTGGGCGGCAAACCGCAGGCGTTTCTGATCGACCGCGGCACAGCGGGAGTGAGCATCGAAGCTGCGCCCGCGATGGGCTTGCGCGCAGCCCAGCTTGGCCGCGTGAAGCTCGATCAGGTGCGCATCCCGCGCGGCAACAAGCTTGGGGGCGAGGCAGGCATCGATACCGAGCGTTTGCTCGATTTGTCGCGCATCGCCTGGGGGGCGCTCGCCGTCGGCCAAGCGGCGGCCGTGATCGATTACGTGAAAACGTATGCACTCGAGCGCGTGGCCTTTGGCGAGCCTATCGCCCATCGCCAATCAGTCGCGTTCATGATCGCAGACATGGCGATCGAGCTCGATGCGATGCGTTTGATGGTCTATCGCGCGGCCAGTCGCGCCGAACACGGCCTTACCATTCGTCGCGAAGCGTCGCTTGCGCGCGTGCAGTGCGCCGAGAAGGGCATGCTGATCGGCACAAGCGGCGTGCAGCTGCTCGGCGGGCACGGCTTCATCAAGGAGCACCCGGTCGAGCTTTGGTATCGACACCTGCGCGGCGTCGGCGTGTTTGAAGGTGCGTTGCTCGTTTAGTGCGTCGCTAGGGACAGAAGGCTAACCGATGATTTATCTCGAGATTCCAAAGAAGCTGAAGCCCCTGGCGATGCAAGCGCACCAGGTGGCAAAAGGCGTATTTCGCCCGATTTCCCGCAAATATGACCGCCTGGAGCATGAGTTTCCAAGGGAGCTCAAGCTGCTTGGCGCGGCGATGCGCGGCATGGGCCAGGCGGGCGTGACCCAGGGTGCCGGCACAAGCGCGCTGTCCGCCAAAGCCGAAGACAGCGGCAGCGCTGACGGCAGCAGCCACAAAGCTGTCCGCAACGGCGGCAACATGGCGACCATGCTCGGCATGGTGGAGCTGTGTTGGGGCGACATCGGCCTCGCGCTCAGCATTCCCGGCCAGGGCCTGGGCAATGCCGCGATCGATGCCGTCGCCACGCCCGAACAAAAGGCGCGCTTTGGTGGCAAGTGGGCGGCGATGGCGATCACGGAGCCCAATGCGGGCAGCGATTCTGCGGCGGTGCGCGCGACAGCCACACTCGAAGGCGACCAGTGGCTGCTCAACGGCGAAAAGATCTTCGTCACCGCAGGCGAGCGCTGCGACGTGGTCGTCGTGTGGGCGACGCTCGACGCGCGTCAGGGGCGCGCCGCGATCAAGTCCTTTGTCGTCGAAAAGGGCACCCCAGGCATGCGTGTGGCGCGCCTCGAAAAGAAGATGGGCATCCGCGCCTCGGACACCGCGACGCTCGTGTTCGAAGACTGCCGCATTCCCAAGGACAACATCCTCGGCAGCGCGGAAGTGGATCCCAAACAGGGTTTTGCCGGCGCGATGCAGACCTTTGACAACACGCGTCCGCTCGTCGCTGCGATGAGTCTGGGTGTGGCGCGCGCATCCTTGGAACGAACGCGCGAGCTGCTGGCAAAGGACGGCGTGCGTCTCAACTACGGCGGCAGCTTGATCACGAAGAGCGCGATCGAAGCGACGCTGATTGGCCTCGAAGCGGAGCTTGAAGCCGCTTACCTGCTGACGATCCGCGCCGCCTGGATGGCCGACAATCGACAGCCCAACTCGATGGAAGCCTCGATGGCCAAGGCCAAGGCCGGGCGCGTTGGCAACATGATCACCTTACGCTGTGTCGAGCTGTGCGGCTCGGTCGGCTACGGCGAAGACGAGCTGCTTGAGAAGTGGGCGCGCGATTCGAAGATCCTCGACATTTTTGAAGGCACCCAGCAGATCCAGCTGCTCGTAGTGGCGCGCAGGTTGCTCGACTTGAGCTCGGCGCAGCTGCGCTAGTAGGGCGTCGTTGACGCGCCAAAGGCCGCTTCGAGGCTCACTCTAACATAGCGGGCTCAATCGTTTTCCGCGGCATCGGGGGCCGTCCGATCAGGTCCTGTCAGGTCACGTGCGATGCGGCTACCGACAGGGCCGCGCTGCCCGTGATACTTGCTGCCTCGGGCGGGGCCGTAGGGACGTTCTGCGGGGCTTGTCATCTCGTGGAACACCAGCTGACAGACGCGCATGCCTGGATAGAGCCGCACGGCGCAGCGGCCGAGGTTGGAGATCTCAAGGGTGATCTGCCCTTCGAAGCCCGGGTCGACAAAGCCTGCTGTCGCGTGCACCACGATAGCCAACCTGCCGAGGCTGCTGCGACCCTCGACGCGTGCGACCAAGTCGTTGGGCACGCGCACGTTTTCGATCGTCGAGCCGAGCACGAAGTCACCCGGGTGCAGCACGATCGCTTGGCCGTCGGGGATCACGAGCTCATCCATGGCGAGATCCATCGACGCGCGCGACTCGCGGGGATCGAGAATGTCTATACGCCCCGGCCGCAGCGTCAGAAAGCGCGCATCGAGCCGAAGATCAAAGCTTGCAGGTTGCAGCTGCAGCGCGAGATCTTCGATAGGTTCGATGCCGATCTCTCCGCGCTCCAAGCGCGCGCGCAACTCACGGTCAGACAAGATCATGGCGCCCTCCTAGGCGCGTGAGCCTAGCGGATGACCCGAGCGCGCAACACCCGTAAGCCAAGGCGAATCAGCCGCGTAAGCGTTTGAGCACGGCCTGAAAGTCCGCAGGCGACTCGATCTCAAAGCGCATCTCACGTTCCGTGCGCGGATGTACAAAGCCAAGCTCGCGGGCATGCAGCATCGGCCGGGGCGCGGAGAGAAGCGGCCCGTTGTAGTCGCGCACGTAGACGCGCTCGCCGAGCAAGGGGTGGCCGGCTTCGCTCAAGTGAATACGGATCTGATGTTGACGGCCGGTTTCGAGCTCGCACTCGATCAAACTCGCCCCACGCAGCGCTTCGACTGCTCGCACGTGGCTGACCGCGCGCTGGGCGTCTTCGGGCGGCGGCCCCTTGGGCGCGCGAAACTTGGCGTAGCTACCGCGCAAACCGTCACCGCGATTGCGGATGAGCAGGCTGTCGATGCTGCGTCCACGCATCTCTCCGTGCACGAGGGCCTGATAACGGCGATGCACGGTATGGGCGCGAAATTGGGATTGCAGCGCACGTTTGGCGGCAAGGTTGCGCGTGAACATCAACAGCCCCGTGGTGTCGATGTCGATGCGATGCACGATGCCAAGCTCAGGGTCGAAGCGCGCGCCGTTGCGCTTGCGCAAGGCCACACGGGTGATGTCGACCAGCGTGTCGCGGTCAGCCTTGTCAAAGGGCACGCTCAGCATGCCGGCCGGCTTGTTGACCACGACCACATCGTTGTCGAGATACACGACGCGATCCTCAGGCAGCGCGCCCTTTTGTAGCTTGCGTCCGACTGGATCGACCTCGACCAGCGCGCCCGGGCGCAGACGTAGCTCGGGATCGACCGCCGTCTGCCCATCGACGCTGACGCGACCCGTCCGACACAGGTCCCGTGCGGCATTCCAGGAGCTGCCCGCGACCGTTTCACGCACCACGCGGGCAAGCGTGAGGTCCGGGCGTTCTACGGTCGTACGATGGGCTGCCACGGGCGCGCAGGGTGCTGGACTTGGCGCGCCAGCGCAAGCCAGCGCACGAGCCACGCAACGCGTCTTGCCTCAGGCGACCCAGGCCGAGCAGGCGATCGCCCGATCTTGTGTTGCGGCCCCGTAGACGCGCAAAGCCCAGCCTGGCCAAGATCATAAAACGCGCACCTGCGCCTCTCCCAACCAAGGACGCCGCGTGAAACTACGCCGAGCAGTGCTGAAGCAAGACCTACGCGACATGCCGATCGATCACGGCGACATGTTTTTGATGTCGCAGGTCGAAGATTTGATCGACGCGGCCGAAGTGGTCGAAGTGGCGCCTTGGGAAGCGGCCGAAACCCGGGAGCGGCTGGGCTCACTCGTGAAACTCGGCTTGTTGGAATGGGTCAACGAACGCGGCGAAGCCATGTCTCCGGCGCACAGCCGTGGCGCAAGCGACGCGCTGGATGGGAGCGTGGGTGAGAACGACGAGGCCGAGGAGATCACGCGCGAGCTGCCTCGCCCGGCCGACGCCCATCTGGCCGTCACCCTGCGCCCCAAGGCACCCTTGCCGGTTGCCGATCTGTTCCGGCAGACCGAACATTCCGTGATTGCGCTGCGCACGGGCGACGGGCTCGTGCTGCTCGATCAAGCGGTCATTCACCGCGATCGCAGCGTGTTTTCCCGAGCTACGATCGTCGATGAAGATGCCCCCGCACGCAGTCGCCAGCGCGAGCCGAGCGATCGCAAGGGCTGACCGCACGGCGTGACGAAAGCTCACGCTCTAGCATCGTGCTACGCCCGCTTGGTGAGCGAAGAGCCGCGCGAAAAGCCCAGTGTCGATTGGATCACGGTCGACCCTGAACATGCAGGGCAGCGCATCGATAACTTCTTGCGCACACAGCTCAAGGGCGCGCCCAAGAGCCTCATTTACCGCATCCTGCGCACCGGCGAAGTCCGGGTAAACAAGGGACGCGCCAAGCCCGAGCACAAACTCAAAGCAGGCGACGTGATCCGCATCCCGCCCCTGCGCTTAGCCGAAGACATGCCCGTCGTCGTCGGCGACGGCCTTCAGGAGACCCTGCGCGCGGCGATCGTCTACGAGGATGCGGAGTTGCTCTTGCTCAACAAGCCAGCGGGCCTGGCCGTGCATGCGGGCAGCGGCGTGCGGGTGGGGGTGATCGAAGCCTTGCGCGCCCTGTTTCCCGAGTTGCCGAGCATCGAGCTTGCCCATCGCCTCGACCGCGAAACCTCGGGCTTACTCGTGATCGCCAAGACGCGGCCCACCTTACTATCTCTGCACGAGCTGTTGCGTGGCGACGAGGTCAAAAAGACTTACCTTGCGCTCGTGCACGGTTCCTGGCCGGATAAACGCGTCGAAGTCGCAGCACCGCTCGCCAAAAACACGCTGCGGGGCGGCGAGCGCATGGTCGAGGTTAGCGGCGAAGGCAAGGCATCGCTGACGCGTTTTCGCGTGGTGCAGTTCTA
>JBBSJC010000363.1:0-8326 GCA_038257655.1 Polyangiales bacterium
CACGCGAAGGCGGGCTTTACCGAGCTCGAAATTCGCTTTCGCAAACGTCTGTAGGTCGTGCGCTAAGTGAAGCGCGCACGCGGCGTCAGCGCGACTGCGGCTTCAGCGCGACTGCGGCGTCAGAAACAGGCCTGCTTACGCGAGAGCCGACAACAGCGCGCGAATGGGGTCGCGTTTGAGCTTCATCGCGGCGACGTTCGCAATCACGACCGAGCTTATCGACACCACGTCCTCGAAGACCTCCAGGCCATTTTGACGCAGGGTTTCACCCGTCTCGACCAAGTCGACGATCACGTCGGACAAGCCCGTGATTGGCGCGAGCTCGACCGAGCCTTGGACGTAGATGATTTCGACCTGACGGCGCTGCTCGGCGTAGTGCCGCTCGGCAATGCGCACGAACTTGGTGGCGACGCGCAGGGGGCGAAGATCGCTCGCGACCGGCGGCTTACCCTGCAGGCCGCAAACCGACATTTTGCAGCGGCCGATGCCGAGATCGAGCGGTACGTACAAATCGTATTCGCGCTCGAGCAACACGTCGCGGCCGACGATGCCCAGATCTGCGGCACCGTACTCGACGTAGGTGGGGACGTCGTCCGGCTTGAGCAGCAGAAAACGCACGAGGCCGTCCGGTGTTTCGCGCACGAGCCTGCGGTCCTCGGACAGAAGCACGTCCGGCGAGACGCCCGCCTTGGCAAAGCGCGCGGCGAGCGACTTGAGAACGCGGCCCTTTGGCACAGCGATCGTGACAGCGTGGGAGCGCTCAGGCATGGCCCCTGACCCGCTTGATGTCGGCGCCCAAGGCGGCGAGCTTGGTCTCGATGTGCTCATAACCACGGTCAATGTGATAGACGCGTAGAATTTCGGTGGTGCCCTGAGCAACCAAGCCTGCGATCACGAGCGAGGCGCTGGCGCGCAGATCCGTCGCCATGACTTCGGCGCCCTGCAGCCGCGGCATGCCAGTCACGGTTGCGATACGACCGTTGACGCGAATGTCGGCGCCCATGCGGTTGAGCTCGCCCACGTGCATGAAGCGATTTTCGAAAATGGTTTCGGTGATCACGCTGCGACCATTACTCAGGCACATCAACACCATGAGCTGGGCCTGCATGTCCGTGGGAAAACCGGGATGAGGCGCGGTGGTGATATCCACGGCACGGTAAGGTGGGGTGCCTGAGACGCGAACGCCCGCAGCCTCGCGCTCGACGACCACGCCTGCCGCACGCAGCTTGGAGGTAACCGCCCCCAGGTGATCGAGCTCGACGCCTTCGAGCAGCACATCGCCGCCGGTGGCTGCGGCGGCGACCATGTACGTGCCCGCTTCGATGCGGTCCGCGATAATCGCGTGATCGACTGGGTGCAGGCCCTCTTTGCCTTCGATCACGATGACGTCGGTACCGGCGCCATCGACCGAGGCACCCATCTTGTTGAGCACGCGCGCAAGCTCTTCGATTTCAGGCTCACGCGCGGCGTTGACGAGCGTTGTCCGACCGCGCGCCAACACGGCCGCACACATCAGATTTTCCGTGCCTGTCACAGTGGGCATGTCGAAAATCACCTCAGCGCCGCGCAGGCGGCCGCCTGGGACATCGACCTGAACGTAGCCGTGCTCGAGCGTAATCTTCGCGCCCATCGCTTCGAGGCCCTTCAGATGCTGATCGATCGGGCGCGCCCCGATCGCGCAACCGCCCGGCAAAGAGACGCGTGCATGGCCGTAGCGCGCAACGAGCGGGCCGAGCACGAGCACCGATGCGCGCATCTTCTTGACGAGATCGTAAGGTGCGTCTTGTTCGAGACAGGGATGGGCCGTGATGCGCACGATGCCCGGCTCGATCTGCACCTCTTGTCCAAGGTGACTCAACAGGTCGCCCGTCGTCGCGATGTCGCGCAGATCGGGCACGTTGCGAAACACGTGCTCGCCATCCGTGAGCAGCGCGGCGCACAAGATTGGAAGCGCCGCATTTTTGGCACCGCTGATGCGCACGGTGCCGCGCAACGGCTTACCACCTTCGACGCGAATATTGTCCACGGCGGCGGGTTACCAGACCCCTAGAAGAGCTTCAAGGCGTAAGGCGTTCAAGATAGCCGCAATCCGAGGGCAAAGGCGATCCAGCCCGCGACGACGGCCAGGCCGCTGCGTTTGCCGATGCGGCGCACGAGACGGCCTTCTGCGTCGAGGCCATGAGCCATGAACACGAGGGCACCTGATACCCACATGATGAAGCCGAGGAGCGCCGTGGCCACCCATAGCTCGCGCGGGCGCGTGACGGCCAGCGCCTCACGGTGTTCGAGGGTGCGTTGCGCTTTGGATCGGCTGACGTCGATTTCGGGCGGCGGTGCCTCCGCCATCAGATAAGCGATGGCGCGGTCGGCGCGTTTGAGACGATCTGCATGGGGCGTATAGAACGAGCGGCCTGCATGGATTGCGGCGTGGATCGCGCGCTGGGCTGCGAGCGCACGGACCGTATCGCCGCGCGCGCTCGCTTGGGCGGCGATGCGTTCGAGGGCGTCGAGTGCGCCTGTCGCGTAGGGGTTGATCGGCGCAACCCAGCGTGCTGCGAAGCGGAGCTGCGTGATCGCCGCCTCGATGTCGCCCGCGGCGATCGCTTGCTCGGCCTGCGCGCGCGCTGCGCGTGCTTCGTAGAGCGCGCGTACAGACAGCACCGCCACGAGCACCGCCAGCGACAGCAAGGCGGCCGCGATAAACCTGGCCACCGGGCCGAGCGTCATATGAAGTCGCGTCGCTGAAAGATGATGGACGCGAAAACGAGCATAATTGCGGCGTAGAGCACGCCGTAGCCGAGGCTCATCCCGACATAATGCCAGACGGACACGTCGCCTGCGCCCGTGAGAATCGTACGACCTGGCACGAACAGATTCAGATTCGGCACGACCTCGGCCAAGCCGTGGATCAGTCGCTTGATGGGCTCTGCGATCTTCTTGGACTTCAGGTTCTCCATGTCGTCTGCGGAGCGGCCCATCAGCCAGACGCCCAAGGTGAAGATGCCCGTCAGAAATGGCGTCGAGAAGGCGGAGAACACCAGGGCGACGGCGGCCAACACCAACACCTCACCAGCTGTGAGCGCGAGTTGGGCAAGGATGGCGGAGAGCGCAGCTTCGGTGCGCCCAGCCAGAAAAGACGCCGCGCCGAGCGCGACTAACGCCCACGGGATGAGCACGGCCGTACGATCGCGTGCCCGCCACATAGTAAGGCCTAGTAAGGCAGCCAAACCGCCCAGCACGGCCAGCGCCAAGGAGAGATCGACGCCGGCCTGAATCGCAGTCACCCACAGCTGCAAGGCGCCCATGATCGCGACGAACACAAAGGCGGTAAGGCAAATGCCGAAGTATTTTCCCAGCAGAAATTCTGCGCGCCGAATCGGCTTGGGCAGGATCACGTAGAGAGTCTTGCGTTCGATCTCCTTGTAGAGCAGCGAGGCGCCGAGGAATACGGCGACCAGCACCGAGAATAGGGAAATGGAGGCAAGCCCGATGTCCTGCACCACGCGACCTTGCTGGTGGAGCGACAGCTCCGCAAGCGCCAGCGTGAACAGCAGCACGGCGCTGGCAAATCCGAGAACTCCGATCAAGACCCGATCGCGGACGGCTTCTCGAAACGTGTTGAGTGCGATGGCGTAGATGCGTCCCACGTGGCGATCCTACAACAGTGCGGCGCCGGTCGCGTAGACCGAGAGCACGTCGATCATCGCAACCCACAGGAAAAGGGCGAGTAGCGCCGACATGGAGCGGGCAAAAGGCCGGGAAACGGGCTGACCATGACGAATCCAGGCCGCCCCCAGCCCCTGGCCGAAGTGTACGCATACGGCGCTGATGCCGATCACGTAGAGCATCATGCCGGCTACGGGGCCGGCCTGGTCCAACATCGCCGCGTAAGCCGCCTCGGCACGGCCACCGTCCACGAGACGCGGCACCCACACCAGGCCCACGTGCCACAGCAGGAAGGCTGCGGTGACGATGCCAGTGACGCGCTGCAGTTGTCGAAAGCCCGCCGAACGGTAAGCGGCGCTTGGGTCCGGCGTGCGCGCCAAACGAAGGCCCAGCGTCGCATGGACGAGCAGCGGTAAGATCAGCAGCACGATCTCCACGGGCGCTGAGCTTGCAAGCGACATGCGATGCAAGGCCGCGTCACGCCCGTCGCGTGCCGGCCAGTGCTCCCAGGTGTGAAAACCCATGTACGCACCCAGTGGGACGAGCCCCGTGAAAGAGTGCAGCTTGCGTAACAGGACGTTGTGCATCGACGCCGGCATTGTCGGTGCGGCGCAAGAGTCACGTCAAGAAGCCCGATGCGATGGTCCGTTTGCCGCGCAAGCTCGCGTGCTATGCGGCAGAAGTGTCCTTCCGCGAACACGCGCTGCGATTTGCCCCATTCGCCCTCGCTGCAGTCGGCGGCCTGAGCGTTGGCTTCAGCGGCGAGCCGTGGTCCTACAACGTGCTCGCTTTCGTGGGCCTAGCCTGCCTGGCCCAAGCCCTATCCACCGCGCAAACAGGAGCAAGGCCGCACCGTGCGAGTCTGCTGCTGGGTCTTACGTTTGGTAGCGTCGCCAACGCGATAGCGCTTGGGTCTGTGGTCGATTTGCTCGAACAGTTTGGGCACTTTCCCGGCTACTTCTCCTGGCCGACCGCAAGTCTGTGCTGGCTGGCCCAGGGTCTGCCTTATGCGGCATGCGGCCTCGTGACGTCGCTCGCTGCCAAGCGCGCGGTGCCGCTCAGCCTTTCGTTTCCACTGGCCTTGACGCTGTCGCTCACGCTGGTTCCGCAGTTGTTTCCTTGGCATGTGGGCGCGACGCAGGTCGACTTTCTGTGGTTTGCGCAAATCGCGGATCTAGGGGGTGAAGCGGCGCTCAACCTCATGCTGGCTTTTGCAGCGATAGGGCTGTGGAATCTTGTGCGACGTGACAGCCCGAACCGTGCTCGCGCGGGCCTTCTGCTCGCGTTGTCCGTGCTTGCACCCTGCGCTTACGGTGTGTTGCGTCTCGATCAAATTCGCGCTGCACGCGCCGTGGCTGAAAGCGTACGGATTGGTGTCGCGCAGCCCAACGTGGACATCGACCAAAAACACGACCCACTACTGAGCGGCAAGATCCTCGAGAACCTACGCGATCTTACCAGGCGCCTCGAGTTAAGCGGAGCTGACCTTACAGTCTGGCCAGAGACCGCCTACCCTTACCAACTGCTGCGCGCGCGGCGCACGGCCCCGGTCGATCATCGGGCGATTTTGAGCGAGCGGGTGCATGGCCCTGTGGTGATGGGGCTTGTCAGTTACGAGCGTGATCCCAGATTCAAAGAGCGCCGCTACAACAGCGCTTGGCTCGTGCGTGCAGACAACACGCTCGGCGGTCGCGTCGACAAGACTCGGCTGCTGGCTTTTGGCGAGTACGTGCCCTTTTGGGAGCTGTTACCACCTCTGCAGAAACGCTTCGCGTCACCGGGCTTTGGGCGCGGGGTACCCGACGTGATCAGCGTCGATGGCGCACAGCTTGGCATCATGATTTGTTACGAGGATCTGTTTTTTGAGCAAGCGCGTGGGGTGGTGGCGCGCGGTGCCCAGGTGCTCGTCAATATGACGAACGTCGCCTGGTTTGGACGCAGTCATGTGCCGCTACTCCACGACATGATGGCTCACTTGCGCGCAATCGAAACGCGCCGTGACTTTGTACGTTCCGTCAACACGGGGAGGTCCAGTTTTACGCTCGCGACCGGTGAGACCACGATCAAGACCACGATCTTCACGCGCCAAAGCTTCGTCGCGGTCGCGCGCAAACTCGATTTGCAGACGGTTTATGTGCGGGCGGGAGACCTTATTTCGCCACTTTGCGCGCTCGTGCTGCTTTGGCTTAGCTCTGTTCGCAAACCGCGACCTGAGGTCGTCCGCTAGGACTGGTTCTATGCGCCATTATGGGACGCACCGGACCAGCTTTGGAGTTTTCGCCGCGTTCGGTGTATGGCAGACCGATGCATCACGCGCGTGCACTTGAGGAGTTGCAGCAGATCGCGATGTTCGTGGACGAGCTGCCGGTCGCGATCTGGGTCGGCAGCGTGCCGTCAGGAGAGGCCGTTTACGTCAATAAGGCCTTCCGCGAGGTGCTCGGAATCGAACCGCCCGAGCAGGCGACGCGCGGCAATTACGTAGGGCCCTACAGCGTTCACACCCCCGAGGGCGATCCGTACCCCGAGCACGAAATGCCCTACGAACGTGCGCTGGCCGCGCGGGCGGCGATCGAAGTCGACAACATGGTGATCCATCGCCACGACGGGGGACGCACTTATTTGCGCGTGTACGCCCGGCCCTTGTTCGATGCTGCCGGCGTCATCACGCACGTGCTCGAGGGCTTTACCGATATCACGCGCGAGATGTTGTCGAAGCAAGACCAGCGCGAGCGCGAGACCCAGCTGCGGCAGGCCCAACGCATGGAATCGCTGGGCAGCCTCGCGGGCGGCATCGCCCACGACTTCAACAATCTGCTCGCCGTGATTCGGATCATCGCCAGCCATCTCGCGTCAAAAGAGCCGCGACCTGAGCTGCGTGAGGGACTCGAGCAAATCGACGAGGTCACCGAGAGCGCTGCGCGTCTGACGCGATCGCTCCTAGGCTTTGCACGACAAGGTAAGAACCTGAGTCAGCGCGTGTGCGTGAACGAAATAACGGGTCGCGTGGCGGAGCTCGCGCGCAGAACGGTCGGCCGGCAAATCCTGGTTAAGAGCGCGCTGTGCGAAGGCCGGCTGGAAGTGGAAGGCGACGGCACGCAGCTGGAACAGCTGCTGATGAATCTCGTCGTCAATGGTAGGGACGCCATCGAAGGCACCGGCAGCTTGACCATCCGCTCGCTTCAACGCGAAGTCAGCGAAACAGAAATCGCTGAGGTGCCGGCGGGACGTTACGCCGTGCTCGAAGTCGAAGACACGGGCACGGGCATCGCTCCTGCCGTGCGGGATCGGGTGTTTGAGCCCTATTTCACCACGAAGACCGCCGGTGCAGTCAAAGGGACCGGCTTGGGGTTGGCGACCGTCTTTGGCATCGTCGAGAGTCATCGCGGTCGCGTGAGCATCGCGCGCACCGGCCCGACGGGCACAGTCATGCGCGTGCTGCTGCCGCTCGCAGCAGACCGGGAGCGGCAAGCGTCACCTGAGCGCATCAAAGTAGCGCGCGAGCCCGGACGCGGCACGATTCTCGTGGTCGACGATGAAGCACTGGTCCTGCGGGTGACGACCCACGCGCTTGAAGCCCTAGGATACCGCGTGCTCGCAGCCGTGGACGGAGCCGGGGCGATCGAAGCATTCCGCTCGGCCCGGGGCGAGGTCGACGCGGTCGTGCTCGATCTGGTGATGCCGGTGATGAGCGGCCGCGAGGCCTTCTTGGCCTTGAAAGCGTTGGATCCGGGCGTGCGCGTGCTGCTGATGACTGGTTACGCACTCAACTACGAAGCTCAGGAGCTGCTCAATCTGGGCGTGTGCGGCTTCGTGGCCAAGCCCTTCAGCATCGACGAGCTCTCCTCCGCGATCGCCCGCCTCATCCGCGGTACACGCGCCTCGAGCGCCCCGAAAACTGAGTAGCATCATGCCGACTCTGAGCCATCACTTGTTCACCATGGCCTGCAACAACGCGTGGGCCAATCACCGCCTATTGGGTGCGTGCTGCCGGCTCTCCGTCGAGGAGTTCGTCGCTGCGCGCACTGGTTTCTTCCCTTCGATCAAGGCGACCTTGAATCACAACCTGACGGTCGATTGGTATTACGTGGACGCCCTGGAGCGCGCTCTTGCGGGTCAGCCAGTCAATCGAGACGTGCTGCGCTTTTTCGATCCGCGGGAACCGTTTGGCCTATGCGCGCAACTACAGGATGCGCAGCAGGCCGTAGACCACAGATTGCTTACGCTATGTCGCGGACTGCGCGAGGAGGAGCTCGAGCTATCGGTCGGGATCGCGCGGCGCACGGGCGTCGTGCACGAAAGCGTGACGCGCATGCTCGCGCATTTGTTTCAGCATCAGATCCACCACCGGGGGCAGGCACACGCGATGCTCTCGGGCACGAGCGTTGCGCCTCCACCACTCGACGAGTTCTTCTGCGCGAACGAGGCCGGGCTGCGGGAGCGCGAGCTTTCCGAGATCGGGCTGTCTGAAGCGCTGATCTGGGGAGCGGCCTGAGAGTCTCTGATCGGGGCCCTACCGGCTGCTTAGTACAGGTCCCCAGAAGTAGGTGATCACTAGGGCTGCCAGGACGTTTTCTCCACGTGGGCGTGAGCGTTGTCCTGGTCGTGAGCCTTGACGGCGACGGCGACGGCGACGGGAGCAACTTCGGTCGGCCTTGGCCGA
>JBBSJC010000364.1:0-8291 GCA_038257655.1 Polyangiales bacterium
CATGGATGATTGGTTGCAGGCCGCGGCGGTCCAGCTCGGCGCGGGCCAGACTTACGGTCCAGTGCCGCTCGGCATCTACATCGGGCAGCCCGGCAGCACGGTGCCCGATCCTTACTTTGACGGTCGAGGTCCTGCGCGCACGGGCTGCATCGAGTGCGGACGCTGCCTGACCGGTTGTCCGCACAATGCCAAGAACACGCTCGACAAAAATTACCTCTACCTGGCGGAGGAGCTCGGTGCCCAGGTGATTGCATTGCAGCGCGCCGAATCGGTGCGTCCCGTCGACACTGGCTACGAGGTCGAGGCGGTCAATCCCCTTGCGCCCGACGACCCGAGCACACGCTATCGCGCACGCATGGTCTTTTGCGCGGCCGGGGTGCTGGGTACCGTCGAGCTGCTCTTACGCTGTCGCGATCAGCTCCAAACATTGCCCCTGATTTCAGAGCGGCTCGGACAGTGCGTACGCACGAACAGTGAGGCTATCGTCGGCATCATGTCGCGCGACGCAAACGAAGATTTGACGCATGGCACGGCGATTTCGTCGCACTTTTACCCCAACGCACACACCCACATCACGCAGAACCGGTTTCCGCGCGGCTACGAGTTCATGAAGTGGTACATGGGGCCGCTCGTCGACGGTCACAATCCGCTGTGGCGCGCGCTCAAGGCCCTCGTGCTCATCCTACTCTCGCCCATGCGCACGTTTCGAACGTGGCGGAACAAGCGCTGGCACAAGGGGATTAGCGTGCTGACTGTGATGCAGTCCCTAGATAGTCAGATTACCTTACGTTTGGGACGCTCGCTCCTGACGGGTTTGCGCAAGGGGCTCGTCAGTGAGGCGGCGCGAATGTCAAAACACGCCGCTACGCCGAGCTATATTCCGGAAGCCAACGACGCCGCGCGCGCCTTTGCCGCGGCCAGCGGGGGTGAGCCACTTAACATGACCGCCGAAAGCATTGCCAATATTTCGACCACCGCACACGTGCTCGGGGGCGCGGGCATCGGACCCGACGCTTCCGCTGGAGTCATCGATCGCAACCATCAGGTGTTTGGCTACCCGGGCCTGTTTGTGGTAGACGGAGCTGCCCTGCCGGTGAACATCGGCGTCAATCCCAGCCTTACGATTACGGCCATGGCCGAGCGTTGCCTTTCGCGCGTGGCAAGCGTCGCGGAGCAGACGGGTCGACCGCAGCGCCGCCAGCTGCCCGTGCTTGGTGCGCATTTAACCGAGGCGACCTCGCTCTAGACCATGGCGCCTGAGCGTGCCCTACTTTCCCGCGAGTAGGTCCCACACGGTTTCAGCCGAGCAGACGGTGCAGTCAACGCTGCCGAAGCGGACTTTGGCGCCCATTTCGATCCGTACGCGCTCGGTCTGCAGCAGGCTGCCATTCACCATCGAGAAGTTCTTGCTTTCTGCGTCGCGTAGCCAAAGCACGCCCGTCGCATCGTACTCCCACCAGGCATGAAACTTGGAGACCGTCTTGTGGCGCAGTACGATGTCGTTGTTGCGCGCGCGACCGACCGTGACGCGCTCCATGAACACGGTGTCGGCGCCACGCTTGCAGAGCGGAACCAAAAAGCGTCTCTCGCTGAGGTGCTCACGCGGAATATCGAGCGGCTTGGACTCAAGCTCGCCGCTGACACGGATCTCATTCATCATGCGACGCACCGTGGCCTGTCCGTGCGCGACGGTTGCAAACCCGAGCTCGTCGCCCTGCCGCTTGGGTGCGCTTGCATCCGGAGCGGCGCCAAGCTTGTTCGCAGCAGTCAGGCCCAGCTCGAGCTCTCCCTCCGCGTCATGGAGATGAACCAAAAGAAATGGCTGGGGATGCTTGGCGACGAATGCTGCGCGATCCGCGCGGGGGACAGAGCGTACGAAAGGGTGTGGTTGCCATGCGCACTGCACACTGCGTTGCGAATCCGATAACAAGGCGGCTCCGATCAGTTCATCCAGACTAACACGGTGTCAGTTGGTGACCAATAGTAAGCCGCACGCAGGTATGCGAAACGCGTTCGCCGTCTGATTTGAGCGACAGTGGGAACACATAAGCTTATGTGCGCCGCTGGAGGTAGTTGGCGGTAAGGGCCCGTGCGCGAATAGCTTGCCCGGTTCGGCGTCGAGACGCCCGTCCAGCAAGGCGCGGAACCGACAGTATGCTCCCTGCATTCTTAGGTTTCGCAACGCCGCTGGGCGGGATGGATCGGCGTCGAATTGGGTAAGTTATTCGTGCACGGGCCCTGAGAGCCGGGGCCCCCGCGGCCGGCTTGTGCCGCGCGACTGCGGGAAAAGGTGTGCAACAGACCCTGCGCTGACGCCAACGGATCGTGTTGTCAGTCATCCGCCGCGCCTACACTGCACGCGTGTTACCCCGCACCCCAACTTGCGCTGTCGTCTGCACGGTCCTGATCATGCTGCTCACCGGGACAGCAAGCGCCCAGAGCGGGCGCGGCGATCTTGCGTCCGATACGGATGCAATGATTACTGCACGCCTAAAGCACGTAGAAAGGGTACTCTCTCAGGATGAGCGTGAGACGCGCCGCTGGTGGCGAGCTTGGATTGGCATTCAGAGCGCCCTATTTGCAGGCAATGTGGGCTGGGGTTTGATTACCTTCGACGACACTGGGGCACGAGCCGAGCATTTTCTGAATGCAGGTGGATCGTTGCTCGGAGGCTTGTCGCTGCTTGTGCTGCGTCCGCCAGCGCTGCGGGCACCAGCTGAGCTAGCTGAGCTGTCGGAGCGCACGCCTACGCAGCGCGCGCTCAAGCTCGAGGCGGCCGAATCGCTGCTCGCGGAGAGTGCAGACGCGCAGGCATTTGGCACCGGCTGGGCACCTTATACCGGTGCCGTCGTGGTGGGTACTGCGATAGCCGTGCCGCTTTGGCTCAAGTACGACCGTAAGCTCGGGGCTGCTGCGACGATGTTCGGCAGCATTGCGCTGACCACCGCGCAGGTCGCAACCTTGCCCACGGCTTCGCTCAAAGAACGATCGGAACGCGTACGGGGAAACACTATGCCGCCTTTTGCCGACGCTCAGCGCAAGGCTGCTCACTCGGGCGGCCCGCACAGCACGAGGATGCTCCCCGAGCAAAGCGGCCCAGTGAGCGAAGAGGATCCCGAAGATCGCGTGCCCACTGCGAAGAGAATCAGAGCGCCAGGTAGCTCAAGTCTAACGCTCTCGATCGTGCCGAGCCCCGGCGGATTGACACTTGCGGGCAGCTGGTGATGCATCAAAGCCCGTGCTGCGCGCTATGGATGGTCGCGGGATGGCTGGTCGCCGGCTGCGTGGACCCCGGCGCAAAGCTGGATGCATTTCACGCGCGCAAGCTTGCCAGTCAGGCGCAAGATAGCGGCGCGCCAGACGCCGGACCTGAGGGGGATGGCGGGCCCAAAGGCACCCTGCCGAGCCCCGCGCAGCTGGAGGGTCGCTACCTGTTCGTCGTCTCCACAGTGCTCTCGCCTAAGAAGCCGATCCTGTCGGTTCTCGAGGTCAAGGCCGTACAAAAGGGGGCGCGGATCGAGCTCATGCAGCGCGACCGTCAAGTGTCAGCGAAAGACCGTCAAACGTTCGTGGGTCCGTTTGGGCCCTGGCGCAGCGCCGTGGTGCAAGCCGACGGCAGTTACAGCACGGGCAGCTTTGATATATTGACGCTCGGCGAAGCCAATGCAGTGCAACCTGGGGTCGAGTCGAGCTCCACGCTGGAGTTCACCGGCAAGTTGCCTCTCACGCCTGCTGGCGAGCCCGAGGAGCCGCTCGCGTTCTGGTGCGGCAAGGCCAACGGCGTATTGACTCAGCCGCTGATGCTATCGCTCGACGGCTCAACCTATACTGTGATGAGAATCGTCGACCCGGCTGCCTTTCCAAGCCCAGTCATCAACTGTGCGCAAGAGCCTGCGGAGCCGCTGTGAACGTGGCGCGCATCAGCTTACAGACGTTGCTCGTTGCTGCGCTCGCGCTTATCGCCAGCGCGGCGCACGCGTCGGGTTTCGATTCAGCACGCTTCGGCGGAGAGCTGGGTGGCCATGCGGCCGCAGGCACGCCGTTTGCCGTTTACTACAACCCGGCAGCCCTGGCGGCGACCAAGCGCGTGCACCTCGCGGTCGACCTTACTCTCGCGCTGCACTCCCAGGGTTTCAACCGAGCCGCTGCCGATTCGCCTGTTCCCGCGGACGCACGCGGCGCCAATACCGGCCGCGCGAGTCTGTTCGACGTCATTGGGGGGCCCGCGCTCGCCGCTAGCATGCGTTTCAAAGATTTCGCCGTAGGGGTGGGGATGTTTGCGCCGATGTCGGGCACTGCCAGCTTTGATGGCAACAGCGACTTTGTCGGCAATGAGCGCTACCCCGGGGCACAAGACGGCGTGGCGCGCTGGCACATCATCGAAGGAACCCTGTCGCTCGGCTACCTGTCGAGTGCGGCTTCGTACACGTTTGCTTCGATCGGACTAAGTCTCGGCGTAGGCGCAAACCTCGGCTACGCGAGCGTCAACGTGGTGCGGGCGAACGCAGCAACGTTAGACGATGATCTCGCCTCCGAAGGACGCGTGCACGTTGAGACGGCTGGCTGGGTCGGCAGCTTCTCGGGCGGCTTGATGTGGGAAGCTGTCAAAGAGAAGCTGTGGCTTGCCGCCTCGTACCAGGCGCCACCTGGCCTGTACAACGGTATGGTCCTCCGAGGCAATACGCGTGTGGAAATCGGTGGAAGCGTCAGCTCCACCCAGGTCGACCTGCACCAGACGCTACCTGACTCGGTGCGCATGGCGATGCGCTACCGGCCGGACTCACGCTACGAGCTGCGATTATCCGGCGACTATATGCGCTGGAGCATGTTCCGTAATCAATGCATCTCGCGGCGAGGTGCAGGTTGCGACGTTCGAGCGGATGGTTCGGTGCCTGCAGGCTCGAGGGTTGTTAGCAATTTATCCCGCGACTGGCAGGACGCATTCGGTGTGCGTGCTGGCGCAAGCTACTGGTTTTCGCCGGGCTGGGAAGGCTTTGTCGGAGTCGGTTACGATTCCAACGCGATCCCCGACGCGACGCTCGAGCCAAGCGTGATGGATGGTCACGACATTGCGGGCGCCTTGGGGCTTCGGCTGGGGTTCGGTTCGCATCTGGCGCTCGCCCTTTCTTATACCCATATCTACTGGTTGCCACGGGACACGACGGGCAAGAGTCAGCTCAGCGAGGCGAAAGCACCGACTCGCGTTCCAAACGCCGGCGGCGAGTACGAGCAATGGGCGGGCATTTTCAACACCTTTGTAGAGCTGTCCTTCGACTGAGCCAAACGCTCTGCTGCGGCTCAGACCGTGCTGGCGTCGCCGGACACTCAGCTTCGCTGCGCTGCTGATACAGTTGAGCGTATGCCGCAAGTACTGGGCCCTGCGCGGGACTATCGACTCGCCACGATGTACGCTGACTCTCCTATGCCCATCGAGACCAACCATGCGCTGGTCGGCCATGAACGGGCTGACTGATGGCTCGAGAGTACGCAACTCAACACTGGTTTCCGCGCGCACTCGTGGCGCGCTGTGGCAAGCGCTCGCTCAGCGCTTTCATGGAAGACTACGCGGACACCTACTTCTTACTGATTCGGCTCTGGGACAGACACGACAACTTCAGTGCGGGGCTGATGAGCCGCGAGCAGGAGTTGCTCGAGGAGGTGCCGGACACGGGGTTCACCACAGCGGACCACAGCGCCACGGTGGCTCGACTGCGCGCTGGCGGCTTGCTCCAGCCGCCCGAACAGGCCGGCGCTGCTCCGGAGTCACAAAACGATCTGTGCTTTCTGCTGCCAGTGCGACCCCGGATGCAGCGCGGAGATAACCCGCGAATCACGCTCGGCCGTTCGCGTGGGCGAGAGATCTTGTTTCAGCACCGCAGTGTGTCGCAGCTCCACGCATGGCTCGAGTTCGATGCACAAGGCCGGCTGTACCTGACTGACGCGGATAGTAAGAACAAGACGTATTTGAACGCAGAGCGCGTGTTGGGTGAGCCTGTGCTCGTGGCGGCAGGAGCTTCGCTACGCTTTGGCGCAGTGCGCGCGACCGTGTGCGAGCCCGCGACGATTTGGGGCGTGCTCTCGGAAGAGGCCGTGCCGTATAGCCAACAAGGCTAAGCTGCCCATAGGTTCCTGTGATGTGAGTACAAACGTAGGTGGGTACCGAGTATCCCGCGGTGTCAGGCAGCACGGATCGCCTGCTGCGTAGCTAATTCTTGTCTCGCGCTGCTGCGACAACACAGTACTCTTAACACTGTCGTTGTTATGGTAGCGAAACATCCCAGCCTGCCCCGGGTTGCCCAGACAGATGTGCAGACGCCAGATCATGGGCGATTTGTGGCCGGTCGCTACCTTATCAAAGGGGAAATTGCCCGCGGTGGCATGGGCGTCGTGTATCGCGCCTTTGACGAGTCGCGTGCCGTCGAGGTAGCCCTGAAGCAGTTACTGCCAGACTGTGCGCAGACGCCTCGTCTGGCAGCGTTGTTTGAGCGCGAGTATCAGACTCTTGCCAACCTGAGCCATCCCCGCATCATACGCGTGTTTGAATTCGGGATCTCTGATTCACGCCCCTATTACACGATGGAGCTGCTCGCAGGAGGCCAAGACCTGCAGACGCTCGCGCCCGTTGGCTTCGTGCAGGCTTGTCTCTGGTTGCGCGACGTTGCCACTTCTCTGGCACTTCTGCACGTGCGCGGCCTGGTGCACCGCGATGTAACACCGCGCAACGTGCTCACCACTTCCGACGAACATGTCAAGCTACTTGACTTTGGTGCACTCGCCTCTTTTGGTGTGGCGGAAGACGTCTTGGGGACGCCTCCTTACATCCCGCCCGAAGTCATGCGGCGAGAACCGCTCGATCAACGTAGCGATCTCTTCTCTTTGGGCGCGCTCGCGTACTTTATGCTTACGGGCCAAAATGCCTTTCCAGCCCGCCGTTTTGAGGACCTGATCGAGCTTTGGCGCAGCAGACCGCTCGCCCCCTCAAAGCTCGTGCCCGAGATTCCAGCGGCGCTCGATCAACTGGTGTTTGCGCTCTTGAGCGACGACCCACGCGCGCGCCCAAGCGGCGCAGCAGAGGTCATCGAGCGCCTCAACACCATCGCTCGGCTGGGATCGGAGCCGGCAGCCGACGCCTACGAGCTCGCTAAGGCCTATCTGACCAACGTGCGCCTCGTGGGGCGAGTGGCGCCCCTCGCGGTCGTCAGAAGTGTGGTCGAACAAGCTTTTCGCGGTGAGCCTAGCTGTGCGCTTATCGTCGGCGAAGCAGGGGTGGGCCGTTCGCGCTTGCTGGCCGAGGCTACCCTCGAAGCCCAGCTAGGTGGCGCCGTGGTGTTGCGTGCTGAGGCGACTAATGCACATCCGTTTGCCACAGCCCAGCTGCTCGCAAGCGCCCTGCTCGATACCTTACCCTTGGAATCGCGTGCGGGTGCGCGCCTGGACCTTACCGTTCTTGCCAGTCTCGGCGCGGAGTTTGCGACGCGCTTGGGGGCCGAAGCCCAAGCGCGCGTGCCATTCGCGGCGGGGCAATGGGGCGACCAGGTGTTCGAAGCGCTGCAGCGCTGGTTTTCGCGCATTGCCGCCAAGATCAACCTCGTGCTCTCCGTGGACAACCTCGAGCGCGCGGACGAAGCATCGGTGGCGTTGCTATCTACTTTAGTGAAAGGGCGCAAAGGCCTCAGGCTTGCGGTCCTCGCCACCTACAAAGCGGAAGACCTGGGGTCCGCATCGAGCGTGCTCAAGGCGTTTCATCAGAGCGCCGAGCTGGTCAGCCTCGAGCCACTAGCAGCCAAAGACACGGCCGACCTCTTGCGCACCATCTTCGGTGAAGCGCCCAACTTGCTGCGCTGCTCGCAATGGATTCACGGCCTGACCGCGGGCCGTCCCTTGCATTGCATCGAGCTTGTGGACACCCTTTTGCGAAGCGGCTCGGTTAGGTTTGTAGACGGCAGCTGGTTCTTGCCTGCCGACCGGCCTGACGTTTCGGTATCTGACAGTTTAGCTTCCGCGCTCGCTAGCAGACTTGCGCCGTTGAGCGCGGCTGCACGCGCGCTTGCGGAGGCGCTATGTCTCGTGCAGGGCGCGATCACCTTCGAGCTGTGTGCAGCCCTGGCTAGACGCAACGAGAGCAATGCCTATGGCCTGCTCGACGAGCTCGTCCAGTACCGCGTGCTTACGGTCGATGGCAGGCACTGCCGATTTTCCAACGATGCGGCGCGGCAAGTTCTGGCTGCAGCGATGACCGAAGAGGGGAAACAACGGCGTCATCGCGAGCTTGGTGAGCTGATGCTCGATAG
>JBBSJC010000365.1:0-8267 GCA_038257655.1 Polyangiales bacterium
ATCGGGGTTTGCATCGCCATGCCCGCATACGATCACAACGCTCGAGCCTGGCAACTTTTTGACAAAACCGCCCCTCCCGCCCGACATCGACTGATCACCTACCTCTGGGGAGCTGTACTAAGGGCATTTCACCCGACGAGCACGCCCTTGGCGCCCGCCTGCTGAGCCGGATCTGGGGCAGCAGGTGACTCCGGCAGCTTGAGAGCGCCGACTCGGTTTGCTACCGACAGGGGTGGCTCCGTTCCGGGCCCCATTTTTCAAGCCAAAGAGAGCCCTCCTTATGTCTGCAGCAAGCTGGCTTTCGCCCAAGCGCGACCAACGTGGCAACACGATCGAGCAGCACATCATCGAAGGCCAGCGTGCCCATCCGAGCGCTACGGGCGAGCTCACCGCGCTGCTGCAGCAGATCACACTCAGCTGCAAGATCATCGCTAGTCGCGTCAACATGGCCGGCCTTGCCGACAATCTCGGGCTTACAGGCGAGACCAACGTGCAGGGCGAAGAAGTCCAGAAGCTTGACGAGCTTGCGAACAACACGCTGATCCGTCTGCTGTCACGGGGCGGCAGAACCTGCGTTATCGGCAGCGAAGAAAACGAGCATCCGGTGCCGGTGCCCGAAGGCTACCCCTGCGGCAAGTACGCAGTGCTCTTCGATCCGCTCGATGGCTCGAGCAACATCGATGTCAACGTCAGCATCGGTACGATCTTTTCGATCCACGAACGTAGGAGCCGCGCAGGGACTGCCGGCGGACTTGAAGACTTGCTCCAGCCCGGCACCAAGCAGGTCGCGGCGGGCTACGTGATCTACGGCTCGTCAACCATGCTCGTCTACACCACGGGCGAGGGGGTTCACGGTTTTACCCTGGATCCGTCGGTCGGTGAGTTCTTCCTATCCCACGTCAACATCCGCATGCCGGAGCGCGGCAAGATCTACTCGGTCAACGAGGGCAATGCGGCGACCTGGGAAGAGCCCGTGCGCAAGTGGGCCGAGTGGATGAAGACGCCGAACCCAGAGCTCGGCCATCCCTACAGCGCGCGTTACGTCGGCTCCATGGTGGCAGACTTTCACCGCACGCTGCTCAAGGGCGGCATCTTCGCCTATCCAGCCGACAAGAAGAACGCACAAGGTAAGCTGCGTCTGCTCTACGAAGCGGCACCGATGGCGATGATCGCAGAGCAAGCGGGCGGCGCGGCTTCCACCGGCCAAGAGCGCATCCTCGACATGCTGCCCACCGAGCTGCATCAACGTGTGCCGCTTTACATCGGCAGCAAGGGCGACGTCGAGGACGTACTCAGCTTCGTGAACGGCACGCGTAGCTAGCAGACACCTGTCGTGATCGGTGCTGGCGCGTACACATCGCAGCAGACTGGCTCGGTAAGGTTTGTGCGAAGCAACGTAAACGCCTAGGCACAAGACCCGCTTGCGTCGCGACATGGGTCCACGCAGCCGGAGCACACCCATCCTAGTCGGATTACCGTGGCATCGCTCGATTGGGGCGCCATCACACCACCCGTTTGCCCTACGCGTCCGCACTGATTGGACGCGCCTATGCGCTTGCCCTCCTACATCCCCCTCCGCTGTTATTCCCTGATCCTTCCTTGCCTGCTCGCCTGTGGCGGCGTCATGGATGGGTTCAACGCTGTGCCTTCCGCCACCGACGGTGACGGTGGATCGGAGAGCTCTAAAGGCGATAGTAAGCCAGACGACAAGCCGCCGTCTGACGCAGGCAGTGTGGACAGCGAACCTGACGCACAGGTGAGCCCCGCTGGACCGATCGAGCCCGACCAAGTCGGCCCCTATGTCGTCGGTACCCTGCGCGTCCAGATCGGCGCCAGGGGCGGACGCACGCTGCCGATGCAGCTTTGGTATCCGGCGGTGGAAGCTGCGCGCGCCGAAGCTGCAGCAGGCAGACCGCTTGCAGACATCGAACCTGCCGGTGCGCGACGCGAGCTGCTCGCAGCGCTCGTCGCCGCCGCGCCTGAAGGCTGCACGCGTAAGACCTTCTACGCTGCCGACGCGCCAACGCCTCTGCAACGCGCAGAGCCTTGGCCAGCGGTCGTGTTCTCGCATTGCAAAGACTGCACGCGTTTCTCCTCGTTCAGCTCGGCCGAGCGCCTGGCAAGCTGGGGCTTCATCGTGGCCGCGCCTGATCACGAAGGCGGCACTCTTTACGATGCGCAGGCGGGGAGGGCCGCGGGCTTGACGGGGGAGTTTCTCGAGACGCGTGCCCAAGATATCTCGAGTGTGATCGATGTGCTGCTCGACCCGGCAAGTCTTGCGCTTCCGGAGGCTCTGCGCGGCAAAATCGACCCGGAGAATATCGGCATGTTCGGCCACAGCTACGGCTCGGTCACGACAGGCCTCGTGCTGCAGAATGACAAGCGCGTCAAGGCCGCCGTGATGATCGCCGCGCCCCCCGAAAATCCCTTACTTGGTAAGGTCAGCATCGATCTGATTACGCAGCCGACGTTGTTCTTGCTAGCGCGTGAGGACAACAGCATCACCGAAGCAGGAAACATTACTATCCGCAATAACTACGACGAGTATCCCACCGAGGCGTGGCTGGTCGAAGTGCTCGATGCAGGCCACTACTCTTTTTCGGACCTGTGCGGACTCGTCGACGGCTTTCAGCCGGGCTGCGGCACGGGCATACGTCAGACGACTACGGGCACGGCGTTCACCTATCTCGACAACGACATCGCGCGCGGCATCGCTAGTGGTTACACGGTCGCCTACTTCGGCCGAGTGCTGGTCTCTGACGCGATCGCTGCCGAGTATCTCAAGCTTCCCCAGCCTCGCCGGTTCGTTACGATCGCCCATCACAAGTAGCGCTGAAAGGACCAGCCCTCGCGCACGACCGGCGGCGCGGCGATCGCTCGCCGGGCGAAGAGCACATCGTCAGGCGGCAAGGCTCCCCCCAGGGCCGCGGGCATAAGCTCCGCGCCAAGGTAGAGCGATAGACAGAGCTCATCGACGACAGAGCGCTCATGGTACGCGGCCCGCAAAAGTGTGGGGCCCGCTTCGATGCTGATCGCGGCATGTCCAAGGCCGCGCACGAACGCGACAGCAGCACGCAGATCTAACTGGTCAATTTGATGAACTATCACGTCGCTAGGCACGCACTTCAGCACGCGCGCGGCCGCAGCGCGTTCCGTGAGCACGTGCTTGCGCGCGCTGTCGCTCCATATCGGGTGCTGCGGGGGTAGGTCGCCCGATTGTGTCAGCACGAAGACCTCGAGCGGCTGCTGCTTGTTTGCCACTTGCCTGCGATAGTCTGCGAGCGCCCCTCGGCTCTCTCCAACGAAGTCGTGCACGAGCCCAGGCTCCGCGCGCAAGTTTGCAGACGAGGTGAGCACCGCAGCGACACGCGCCCGCACCGCCTGCAGCAGGAAGAAGTCTGTATCGCTCTTTGGCGCATGCGGGCCGATGCGCAGCGCGTGCAACCGCGCATCGGGTCCGCGGGCCGCCGCCACGATGTGTGTGACGCCCGTGCTGCGCGCCGGGTCTTGTCCGTAGATCTCACGCAAACGCGCCGATACCTCCGCCGCCGTGGCGGGCGCTGCCAGTACGGGTGCAGCCATTACGGGCGCAGCCGTGGCGGGCGCAAGGCCTGGATCGGTATCGCCGCTGCCTGGATGACCGCTCGGCAAGCTTGGCATCGAATTGGGGCCCTTTCCTTCAGCACGTTAGCGTCTAGGGTGCGTACCTGCGTTACCAGGCGAAGTTCATGGACCGAATCGGTTTTCTGCCGAGTCGTTAGCCGTCGCGCCCAAAAGCTCCCACAGTACGTCGCTGCGAATCGGCTTTTCGAGCATGCGCACGCCGAGCGCGAGCGTCAGCGAGCTCAAGCCGCTCGCGGGTGAATCCGTCACGAGAAACGCCCAACGCTCAGGTGCCTCGCGGATATGCGCGCTCAGCGCCTCCGAAGCGCGTTGATAGGTGTCGAGCTCACACAGAATCAGATCGAAGCGCTCGCCCCGCAAACGCAGGGCTGCCTGGACCGGATCGGGCGCAAGCTCCACATCATGAGCGGAGAGCACGTCGCCGAGCGTCTGCAGCACATCCGGGTCGTCGTCGATCACGAGCACGCGCGAGCGGGGTAAGCCTGGTGGGGGCATGCTCGCGCGATGCGACGCAGTGTCTGGGGTTCGGCCCACCGGAATGAAACGTGCCGTCCCGTCAAATAGCGAGCGCACGCTCGGTATGCGAATGAGAAACCGGGTGCCATGACCGAGCTCGCTGTCGCAGGTCAACGTGCCACCACAGGCCTCGACGATGTTGCGGCAGATGTACAGACCGAGGCCAGTCCCTACGCCCACCGGTTTGGTCGTGAAGAACGGGTCGAAGATGCGCGCCACCAACTCCTCGGCGATGCCGGCACCATTGTCGCTGACTTCGGCAATCACAGCCTCGCCCTCGGTCGCAACGCGTACTTCGATCAAGTTCGTCGCGGGGTCGGCGCTTTCAAAGGCCTGCGCGGCATTGAGCAACAGATTCAAAAAGACCTGGCCCAGACGCGCTTCATTGGCGCGCACGGCCGGTAAATCCTCCGGCATGAAAGTCTTGACGGTGGCGCGACGTTTGAGCTCCGGATGGGCCAGGTTCAGCGTCGATTCGATCACACTCCGCAGGTCGACGGCGTCGCGCACTTCCGCTTCGCCGCGCGAGAACGTCTTCAAGTCGCGCACGATCACGCCCACGCGCTCGGCGCCTTCGCGCGCACGGGTCAGAGCGCGCGTGACGCGTGCACGAAACGCATCGACCGACGCCGCATCGAGTTCGTTCAGTTGCCGCTCGATAAGCTCCAGATTGAGCAACAGCGAGGTCAACGGATTGTTCACCTCATGGGCGACGCCCGCGGCAAGCGTCCCGACTGACACCATCCGGTCGGCGAGCATCAACTGTGCTTCGACTTCCTTGCGCACCGAGATATCGCGCGCCGACGCGAGCAAGTGAGTGACATTACGGTATCGAAACAGTCCGAGCCGTAGCTCCACGGCGATCGCACGCCCGTCCTTGCGGTGATGCACGCGCTCCAGGGTCAATGAGCCCGCGCTGCTCAGGTCCGAGGTCAGCGAGGCGAGCATCTCCATCGACAGATCGCGATCGATCTGAAACATGCTCATCGTCACAAGCTCAGCGCGCTCAAAGCCTAGATCGAGCACGGCGCGCTGATTGGCTTCCAAGATGCGACCATCGAAGTCGAAGAAGTAAACCGCATCGGCCGCCTGCGCCACGAGCTGTCTTGCAAGCTCTTCGCTCTCGCGTAACGCCGTATCGAGCAGCGCCTGCTCGACCCGATGCTCTCTCTCGCGCGTCGCCCGCGAACGCTCGTAGACGTAGTAATAGTAAGACACGATGAACAACAGCACGAGCAAGGTCGTGACGAGCAGCGCCGGAAACAAGTAACTCAGCGTGCTGTGGCTTAACGGTAAGAGCGGCGCGTGCGTCTGATTAAAGCGCTGGGCCGTTGCACCGAGGCCTACCGGCGTGAGCACACCGAGCACAAAGGGCATGCGGTGATCACGCGGGTCAAACAGTGCAAGTGGTGCGCACGTGGTCGCCGTCAGCAGAAACGTAACACCGCTATCTTGTCCGAGCGCGATCGCAAACGCGAAGATCGCAAGGTTTGCCCAGGCCAGCAGCCACAGCCGCGAGGCAATGTAGTAGCCCTGGGCATTCCAGAGCAAAGTAGCGGCGCACAACATGCTGACGAGCACCGTCGCCGCCGCCAACCAAGTGGACGAGCTCCAGGCGAACACCAGGGCCCAAGGCAACGTCACCCCTGCCACCGTCAGGCTGAACAGATTGGAGATCGCAATCTGACGCTGCTGATCGGCGTTCTGATCGGACGCAATTCCAACTCGCGAAAGCCGCCCGATCAGAGAGCTCCGCTTCGGACGCTGATTGGACCTGGTTTCGCCTGCCTTCATGCCCCCGCGGGATGTGCCTGCCACCCATACTATCGGCGAAAATCCCACCTGGCGATTTATACCGTCCAGCAGATGAGATCAGCGGCCATTGGTACGCCAAATTTGCGTAGTACGAGCTAGCTGCCTCAGCAGCGCAATCCGTTTGGCAGCCCACCATCCAACCCGCCACGACTACCATTCCTGGCCCTAGTCGTGACCGTGACCCTGAACGTAGCCTCAGTCGTGATCGTGGTCGTGATCGCGGCCGTGCTCGTGCTCGCAGTCCCAACGTCCTATTTCTGATTCTCCCGCTTCCAAGTCTCATAGGGCATGCCGTAAACAATCTCGCGCGCCTCGGGATCTGTCATCGCCACACCGCGCTCCTCAGCCGCAGCCAGATACCACTTGCTCAGGCAATTGCGACAAAAGCCGGCCAGGTTCATCAGGTCGATATTCTGCACATCCTTGCGCTCGCGCAGATGCGCTACGAGTTTGCGAAAAGCAGCCGCTTCGAGCTCAGTTTGCGTTTGTGGGTCCATGCCTGTTGTTTAGCGCCGAATAGCGCGTGACTGCTAGAACCAAAAACATGACGTTGCCATCTCGTACTATCGCCGCTTCGCGCACCGAAATGACCGAGCTTATCATGCCCACTCACACCAATGGTGCCCGCGGGGTGATGTTCGGCGGCGTGATCATGCAATGGATCGACATCTGCGGCGGCATCGCAGCCATGAAACACGCGATGGGTGACTGCGTGACCGCATCGATCGATCGCCTCGATTTTTTGCAGCCGATCTTCCTCGGCGACATCGTCGTACTCAAGGCGCAGGTCAACGGAACCTTCAAGAGCAGCATGGAAGTAGGCTGCCGCGTCGAAGCGCTCAACCGCTACACCGGTGCTTCGCGTTACACGACCAAGGCCTACCTTACCTTTGTCGCCATGGACGAGCACGGTCGGCCCCGTGAGCTCGCGAGCATCGTCGGCGAAACCGAAGACGACAAACAGCACATCCTCGATGCCCAGCACCGCCGCGACGAGCGCCTACGGCTCGCAGGTCGCAAGCGCTGACACTCACGCTGACGAGGCTGGCTTTTCTGCGACAAACAGCGCCATCGGCGTGAAAATGCCCGCTTCACCCGAAGCGACCAGCGCATCGGCACCCAGGTTCAAAAACTCCGCAACCTGAGTCGTCCCGCGCGGCGCGAGCTTCACGCCCTCGAGCGCGCGCGTCAGCATCCGCACCACGTGCTTACCAAGCGCCGAGCGACGCAGCCCCGTGTTGGACAGCTCCTTGCCAGAAAGACTGTGATACCAGGGCAACTCGCGGTCTCCTGCTGCCGCACGATCGACCGCTTCGAGCAAGCGAAAGCCCGCGTCGGCAAAACACGCACGCGTTGCCTCGAGCGTCCAGATGTCGGGCAGACCATTACCCTCTTCGATGTCGCGCTTGAGCTTCAAATGCTCAGGATTGTGCGCATCAAAACGCTCGGTCAGGCACCACTCGTAAATCGCCATCCGCCCGCCCGGCTTGAGCACCCGGTAAAGCTCGCGAAACAGCGCCGTCTTGTCCGGTGCATGGCAAGTCGCCTCGAACGCGTAGACCCGATCGATGCTCGCATCGGCCCGTGGAATGCGCATGAAGTCCGCCTCGATCAACGAACACTGGTCCTGCAATCGCGCCGCGCGGTTGTAGCGCCGCGCCTTCTCGACTTGATAGCGGTTGTTGTTGATGCCGATCACGTCCGCGCCCGTGAAGCGCGCGATCTCGCGCATCGGCCCGCCCACACCACACCCGACGTCGAGCGCCGTCATCCCCGGCTCAAGTAAAAGGCGCAGCGCGAGGTAATGCTGATGACGTTTGATCGACGCGACGAACGGCTCGCCATGAAAGCGCGGCGCAAAGTGAAATGAATCCCCCCAGCCACGCTCATAGATGTCCGTGACCAAATCGTAATAACCGCGCACAAGCTCGGCATACTGCTCCCTACGCAAGGCGACCGATCCACCCTGAGTATCGTGAAGCGCGCGATAGCGAAGAACCGCCTCACGCACATCGCTAGCAAGCCCCACCGGACGCAACAAACTCAGCGACATGCTCGATCTCCTCTGACCAGCATCTGCGCCCAACAGCCCCCACCCTCAAGCAAAAAACCTGAAGATTCTCCGCGAAAACCCCACTTTTATGCGATACGGAGCTCCCTATCACTCCACCCCCGCCACCCCGCACCCCAAATCACCCGCCCCCCACAACAGACGTTTCCCCACGCCAAACCGCGCCTACCTAAAGCGCCCAACCGCCAAGCGGATAGCCCACCCCTCCAAAGCCAAACAGTAAGGTCCCAAGCTTACCAAT
>JBBSJC010000366.1:0-8262 GCA_038257655.1 Polyangiales bacterium
ATGTTCGCGTGCGCATCCGCCGAGAAGCGCGCCGATGCGCTGCCTTCGATCGTTGCCACGATGTCGGCGCTCGGCAGGAACACCAGGGGCCCCAAGGTGATCGGGGGCAACACGATCGTACCCACGTCAAAGCTTTCGCTAAAGCCCACGGAAGCTGCACCACTGATCTTGACCTCGGCGTCGAGATACGGGTTCACCTCTAAGGAGAGCTTGAGCTCGGGCATGAGCTCCTCGATAGAGCACGTGGGCAGCTCACCTTCGACGATGTTCGCGATGCTCGTGACGCACTCGCTGACCACCTGCGGTAGCCTTTCGACCGCGCCCCAGTCCACATCGATACTCAGATCAAACTCGAAGCCGCCGCCCAAGCCAGCATCGATCACTACTTGATCATTCTTGGTTCGCAGGTTGTCGTCGCCGTCGAACACCACGATTTGATAGTCTTGGCGATCGCCGAGGTCACCGCCGAGGCCGAAAGATTGGACCGAGACAGCGCTCGAAACGGCCGGGGTAAAGGTCGTGCCGTCGGCGAAGGGCGCTGCCAGGTCGGACACGCGCGCATGCAGTTTTTTGAATGCGAGCTGCAGCGGAGCCGCCGCTGTGCGCAACACGAGTCCGCCCGAGTCGTCGGCTTCGATCGCGAGAACCAAGCGCAGCAAGCCCGCGGGCGTCTTGGGCGATATCCCGCTCAACAACACGTCCCCGACCGCCAGCTCTTCGAGCTTTGGGGGCATGCTTTCAAAACGCAGCGTCCCGTCCGCAGCGAGCTCGGTGAGGGCAGCAAAGTCGTGTGGCTCAAGCTGTCGCGTGGTTGGAAAGAGCTCGTATTCGATGGAACGGATAGGCTCTTGTTCGCGCGGCGCCACCTCCGGCGCACTGCAGCCGATCGAGAGTATGACGACTGAGGCAACCAGGAACGCACGAAGCGGCGAGGGCATGTTCCAGCAATGTACGCTCCAGACAAGCCGCTGTCTTCCTGGACCGGCCCACAAACTGGCTGCCCCTGGCCTACCTCTTGGGCGCTCGCGTCAGCAGCCGTGCCGGCAGCACGTTCGGATCGTCTAGAAAGTCGAGTGTCGCTCGCGCGAAAAGCTCAGGCTGCTCCTGGTGCAGGTAGTGCCCACAGTTGTCGAAAATGTGCAGGGAAACGTTTTCCGTCGCGGCAACCAGCGCGCGACCATGGGCACTTGGAATTAAGGCATCATTATCGCCCCAGAAGACGGTGATCGGCGGCAGAGCCTCAAGCAGATGCGCACGCTGGGAGAACAGGCGCGTTTGACCGCGGAAGTTGATCACGTCGCGCACCGTGCGCGAAAACGCGCGCGCGGTTCCACGCTTGGCGTTCATCGCGGCGAGCGCGAGCACGTTTTGCGGTGGGATGCCGACCCGCTTACCACCGACTGCCCGCCGCGTGCCGAACGCCATGAAGGGCTGACCATACCGTTCTACAAAGTGGGGAAACGTTCCGAATTTGAGCCAAAAACCCACGTCTCGACCGAGGCCTCCGGCTGCGACGAGCACCAGACGCCGAATGCGCTCCGGGGACTGAAGTAACATGACCTGCGCCACGCCACCCCCGTAGGAATGCCCCACCACGTCCACCTGATCGAGGCCCAACTTCGCAAGCCAGCCCACCATCATCTGCGCATGCCAATCGAGTGCGTAACTGGCATCGGGGCGATCGGATAGTCCACAGCCCAGCAGATCGGGCATCAACACCCGGCGACGCCGCGCGAGTAATGGTGCCGCACGACTCCAGCTAAGGTGCGAGTCCATGATGCCGTGCAGTAAAACGAGCGGCACCTCGTCGCTGGCATCGCCCAGCTCAGCCCAATGGATGCGCATCCCCTCGACGAGCACATCGTCATGCCGTTCGCGGTTTTCCACGGACTAAACGTGGCATCGAACCGAACGGTATACAAATCGGCATGGGCACGAGGGCGATTACGAAACGTGTACGAAGCAAATGGGGAACGGCGACGCTGCCTACCCCTCACGATCTAGCCAGCGCGCTTCGCAGACTGGCGTGCTCCACGCGCCTTAGGAACTCAGCGAAACCGGGTGCGTCGCGCGGCGCTACAAACACGACTTCAGGTCTCGCCTGGGATGCGAGCACAGCTACACGAAAGGTCGCCCTCGCGTGGTGACGCGGACGCCGTCCGCTCGCCCGACTTGCGATCTCGCGCAGTACCGTCGCCCGCGCCCCCCATGGCAGGGGTACGGAAGCGATGCGTCCGCGTGCCACGTCGAGCTCAAGCACATGACCATCAGGAACCTGCAGACGAAAGTCCCGCACAAGCTCCGCACGCGTCGAGCTCGCAACACTCAGGTCCAGGGAAAGTGCGCGTTCAAACCAGCCATTGGCCACTAGCTGTGCGCCAGCGTCACCGCCGCTGCTCGCATCGAACACAGCAAGCTCGCTCAAGGCACCGCCGGCGGCTGCGACAACTTCAGCGCGGCGCGGCGCCCGTGCCGACGGTGCAAAAGCGATAAGGTGGGAACGGCCGGCGCGGGCGACGTGATGACCAGGGAAGCATTGTTCGAGAGCACGCACCATCCGCTGCACGCCGATGACCTGACGGTCGACACACATGGCAAAAACTTGGAGCGGAGCCGGTTGAGCAGTCAGCCGCACGAGACACGCCGCGAGTCCGAATGACGCGCTGTCGCTTCGCTCATCCCGCGGCCAATATGCCCGGCTTTCGCGCATGGACCACAACACGGAACCCAAGAGAATGGCTGCTGCGCCAAGGACTAGCTCGCGCTCCCCGACACGGAGGAGGAGCAAACCAACAACCGCCAGAACCACGACAGAACCCATGCGCGAAAGCCGAGCATATTGGCCGAGAGAAAACGCTTCGAGCTGCTCGATCGAAAACGCTGTGCGCGAGACGAACAGCGGCAAGAGAGCCGCCAAGCTCCATAAGCCGTGCTCACGCCAGAGCAGATAGCCGACAAGCAGGAGTGCCGTTCCGACTACTAAGATGACAAACAGTCCGATACGCAGCATCATCGCGCGCATTCGCGCTTGAAACACGCGCCCCACTCCGTTGTTGAGGCGCTTCCAGTCGAAATAGAACGCACGCGTCCAGCTGTGCCCTGCGCTCAGCAACGGCCGCAACAGGTAGTACACCACCGCCAAGGGTATTTGGGTCGATTCAGGAGCGGTTGCATGTGCCAGGGAAAGGATGAGCAACGAATCCACTTGTGACGACCCGTTGGCGACCGTGTGCAGTGCAGACTGGGTAAGGTCGCGCCGACCCAACATGCGTCGAGCGCGCCAAGCGCCTAGCAGCCGCGGCCGCGAAACGCGCGAGTGCTGATAGGCTTTGCGCGCATAGTGGTACGTCCAGAAGGAGCGCAGCCCGCCTGCTACGACGATGCTCAGGGCAAGCCCCCACGGGCCGAGCCGATTCCAAGCGAGGATCACGAAGCCGAGCTCGAAGAGATCCGGCAACAGTATGGTCGCAAGCGGCCGGTAGACCCGTGTGAGCGCAAAGATCCCTGCGTGGTATGTGCGTACCACTAGCTCCATGGCAAGGCGCAGAAAGCATGCGACCGCGTACGCGTCGAATAGCGAAAAGCCTTCCTCGCCGGTCGGATCGTAGGAATATCGCGCCCACAGAGAGATGCCGACGATGCAAGCGAGGGCAAGCAACAGCGAGATACCGAGCCAAGCCTCGATCGCGACTCGCGCGCTTTCGTAGCGACGCCGCCTTACCTCATCGCGGACACGGTCGCGCAACTGCTCGAGGGCGCCCCAATAGCTGCCGCCAATCAGAGCGCTGGAGGCGCGATAACTCAGTAACGGTACGAAGTACTCCCAGGGTAATACGGAAGACAGTACGAACACTTCGAACACCTGCGTCAAAAGACGCAAAATGATGCGTGGCGCAAGGAAGCGGAGCCGAAGGTAGGCATAACCATAGTAACGTCCGGTCAGCAACGCTTCAAACAACTCAGGTCGCGCCTGATTTCGTTTCGCCAGTTGCGTAAGCCAGCGTAGAAGCCCACTCATCTGCTTCGCCTGCATCTGCTTCGCTTTGCATGCTCAAGTCGATTGCGCGCGACCACCAAGGAGCGCAGGCCATGGCGCTGCTTGAGTCGATGCATCGGAAATGCCCGAAAGGCACGCACTCCGCGCATGCGGGTGATGCACTCTGCCGCACGCAGTGCGATCTGATAGTCAAGGTCTTTGAGTTGGCTGCGATCGCTGACGACGTGACGCAATAGCTGCGCTGCACGTTCGGCGACGGGATGCTCGGGATCGAGGGCGGCGTTGATCACGGCACAATAGGTATCCGCGCGCGATTCGACACTGTCGTTTCCGCAAATGCGCTTGGCGTCATCGAGGCGTCTTGCGAGCGAGCGCAGTAGACGAGTGACCTTTTCGGTGCTCAGTCCGAGCTCGCCGCGCGCATCTACCCGGACTCCGAGATAGCCCATCGCGGTCGTGCCACGGTAGCGAGTCGATGTGCCCGGTCGACCCGCAGCGTTGAGATACAGGTCCATGCACTTCTCAGTGCTCCAGGTAAGCCCGAGATCTAAGATGGTATGGTCCATGCCGTGGGCCGCTGCCTGCACTACTTCGAGGCTTTCGTGGACGAACATAATATCATCGCCGTAGCGCGCGTAAAACGCGCCATGCACGCGCTCGCATGACCGGTCCAACTCACTTAGGTAAAGGTTACCCATCAGGGGCTGCAGCGGCGAGCCTGTTGGAATACCAGTGTCCGCCGCGAGTCCAACACCTTCGCCTGCGGCCTGTGGCGGACGTATGGCGCGCATCAACCACCTCCACCCAGGGTCATCGAGGCTTACGTTTTGAGACTCCAGCGCAGCTTTCAGCATGACCCACAAGCGAGAGCTCGGGTCTGAAGGCATGGCGTCACCATAAGACTTGACGTCGCGGCGAAGAACGTACAGGCCGCGTGCACGCGGATCGGGGCGCGCGGCACGATGGTCCCTCAGAAATGCGCTCAACTGCAGCAGCGCCTGTTTGCTCGAGCGGCCCGTCCGGTATGAAAACAGCCGCTCAGAAGAGGTCGGAGCGAGCACTTCGCCAAGGGCCGTGGCGAGCGCGGTCATCACGACCTTATCGAGGGGCGGTGAGTGGTACAGGATGCGCGCCTTACCTTCGATCAGTGCGCGACGCGGCACGACCGGAGACAGCTGGTAACGAAAGGATGGCACCAGCTTAGACAGACGTCTTGCCAGTGCCTCGACATCATGGCTAAGACTCGTGAGGGGCGGCCCGCCGGCGAGCGCCGCCTCATCGGACTGCCGCTCGCGCTCCTTTGCCACAACTTTCGCAAAAGCGGCGAGATACAGACGCGGGTCGGCGAGACGCTTGAGCATGGACGCACGATTGTGGCATGGCCCTGCCCGGGTGAAGGCCGGTTGATGGTGCCCGCGGCCGGCCTCGAAGCGTTGCTTACTCCTGCGTGGGGAGCACCTTGGCAGCCAAGAAGACCGCAGTCTCTCGTGGCGCCCGAGAGCGGCGCCTAAAAGGCGCGAGCCGAGGCCGGCCGCGGACGCCCTAGCTTGGATAAGCCGCGGCCGAAGGGCAAGCCTGGCGTCACTTTACGAGCGCGCGGTCCGGGATGTAGAGCGGCCCGCAGCCCGCCGTTTCACACTTGGGTGAGAAGTTGTCGTCGTCGACAATCTGTCGCCACATGAATTTGCTCGCGCCACTCCAGCCGACCGGTCCAACGCCGCTGATGTCGATGGCATTGGCGTAAGGCTCGACATGGGTATTGGCAAAAGTGGCCGCCCCCCGCGCCGCCTGCAGGCAGACGCCGACGCCCGCGCGATTCAAGACCACTGCGTCACATTGATATTGGAGGAAATTGCCGTGACCGCTGGTGCGGAAGCCCGAGTCGTGCACGGTAAAACGAGACGCCGCGCAAAAACTGGCGGTACCCCGCTTCACGTAGTCACGCGTGATGAGCAAAAGCTTACGGTCGGTGCTCAGCGTGAAACGATGGCGCAAGCTGAGCATCTCGAGCACCTTCGGCCCTGCGGAAAGCCCAAAGCGGCTCGAGAGCGGAAGGTTGTAAGTGATGCCGATAAAGGGCTTCTTCAGCTTCACTTCGGAAGCGGGCCAAGCGCCCGCGTCATCGCCGCCGGGCGGCAGCAGACGTTCGCCGGCTTTCGCGAACCAGGTCGCGTCGCTGAGCGTGGCACCACACCTCGTGGCCTCGTGCAGTGAGTTGTGCACGTAGTAGTCGTAGCTCGCGATATGACTGGTCGCGCCACTCGCGTAGGACCAACGAACGTCGGTGCGCCACAAACCGTTATTGCTCGCGAGGGCTGACGCCGCCGCAGTGAACGGCACGATCGGGTTCGGGCACGTAGCCCAGCCGCCTGCCGTGCCAGAGCGCTTGTAGTGGCGGCACTGCAGGGTGGGAAGGAGCAACGTCGCGGCGGCACTGGAAGGAAGGATAGCGATCGAGACGTGCGAACCGCCTGCGGCCCCACCCACCTCGGGATAGGTCTTGCCCGTATTGACAATCGGACGGTCGATCAGACCATCGCACTCGTTGTCCTTACCGTCGTTCGGATTCGAGCTGTCGGTGTTGGTGCCATCGGGCGTACAGCAGCCATTTTCTCCCTGACCTGTGCCGGAGTAACCCGCCGGGCATTTGCAAGAGAAAGTGCCTGGGTCGTTCACACAGGCATCAGGCAGTGGATCGCAGGTGTCGGTGTTCGAGGTGCACTCGTTGATGTCCGTGCAGCTAATCCCATTTCCAGAGTAGCCATTCTTGCAAGTGCACGTGGGTGCGGTGCCTGCGTTGTCTTTACAATCCGCGTTCACGCTACAGCCACCGTTGCTTGTCGCGCACTCGTTGATGTCGACACAGCTCACGCCGTCGCCGCTAAAACCTGCTTTGCAAGTACAAGTGCGAGGACTACCGGGATTGTTCTTGCAGTCGGCGTTGGGGCTGCATCCTCCGTTATTGACCAAGCACTCGTTATCATCGGTGCAGGTCACCCCGTTGCCGGAGTAACCGCTCTTGCAAGTGCAGGTAAATGAGCCCGTGGTGTTGGTACAACTCGCATTCGTGTTGCAGTTGTTGGTCTGGGTCGAGGCGCACTCGTTGACATCCACGCACACACCCGAGCTGTTCTTCTCAAAGCCCGCGTTGCAGCCGCAGGTGAACCCTGGCACCCGATTCACGCAGGAGATGCCAGCTCCGCATCTCAGCGGGTCAGAGCACTCATCGATATCGGCACACGTAACGCCGTTGCCCGTGTAACCGTCTTTGCACACGCATGACCACGACCCGGGCGCGTTGGTGCAGTTAGATGATCCGGCAGCACAGTTGTTACCGCCGGCAGTGCACTCGTCGATGTCTGTACATACGCTCTTGTCCGCATTCGGACTGAACCCGGTCTTGCATGCGCAGGTATATGAACCGGCCGTGTTCGAGCAGGTGCCGTTTATCCGATCGCAGGTGTTGTCTTCTGGCGATGCGCACTCGTTAACATCAGTACACGTCGTGCCGTTGCCAACAAACCCACCCTTACACTCACATAGCCGACCACCGGCCGTATTCGTACAGCTGGCGTTTACGTTGCAGCCACCGTTGCCCGTGGCGCACTCGTTCACGTCGGTGCAAGTCTTGCCATCGCCGCTGTAGCCGTCCTTGCAGACGCACTGCGGGGTGCTGATCGCGGTATTACAGAAAGCACGGTCGTCACAAGTCCCACACGGACTAGGGGCAGCCTCGCACTCCGAGCCATCCTGGGCCGAGCTGACGTCCTTGAAACCGAAGCGACAACTGCATACGCCCGCCCCCTGTGGTTTCGAACAGAACGCTTCTTCATCGCAAGTCGTCGAAACCAGCACGATGCAGTCGTCGATGCAGGTGTTGTCCGCCTTGTTGAAGATGAAGCCGATACTGCAGTTGCACTGATAGCTACCGGGCGTGTTCTCGCACACAGAGTGCTCATCGCAGGCATCGATGCCGGCTTTGCACTCGTTGAGATCCCGGCACTCGGTGCCGTCGTTCTTCATATCGAAGTAACCCATCGGACACGAGCACAGCGCTACGCCCGTGCTCGAGTCGCAGGTCGCCACCGGATCGCACGCGGCCGCGGCGCAGATCGAATCCACTGGCGTCCCTGCGTCTACTCCAGTGCTGCCGCCATCCGTGACAGGCCCATTGCCGCCGTTGTTCGTCCCTGCGTTGCTCCCGTTATTGCCGCCATTTTCGCCGCCGTTTTCGGCGCCCGCATCGTTGCCACCGTTACTGCGCC
>JBBSJC010000367.1:0-8205 GCA_038257655.1 Polyangiales bacterium
CGATGGTCAGGTGGAGCTGAAGAAGAGTCGTTGCCAGCAAGTGTTACAAGCAGTGCCTGTGGCATTGCTCGATGAGCTCAGCACTGTGCAGCTCGATGGAGACTTCGCCGGCAAGCTGGTGGTGCATGTGGATGCTGCAGATCTTGACGCGACAAAAGTCGATATCAATGTTCAGGATGGCTGTAAGTTCGCGGCCCTGCCCCCGATTCTGGATCTAAGACGGTTTCAGCAGCCCTTTATCCACCGGGTACTCGAGCCCGATGGGGAGATTTTCGAGTTCGAAACGGGCCCGGGGTCGCCAGCGTGGACGCCGGTCGAGCATGTGAGCCCTTTCTTGCTGCAAGCCGCGGTCGCGCATGAAGACGGGCGCTTTTTTACCCATCAAGGCTTTGCAGAGCCGGAGATCGCGGTCGCGCTGTCGCGCAATCTCAAGGCGCGTGCATTTCGCTTTGGTGCCAGCACGATCACCATGCAGCTGGTGAAGAACGTGTTTTTGCATCGGGACAAACTGTTGTCGCGTAAGGTGCAAGAGGCGTTCATTACGTGGTGGCTTGAGCAGCAGTGGGACAAGCGCCGCATTCTTGAGCTTTATCTGAATGTGATCGAGTACGGACCAGCGCTGTACGGTATCCGAAACGCGGCCTGGCATTACTTTGGCACGATTCCGATGAACCTTACGCCAGTGCAAAGTGCATTTTTAGCGTCGATTCTGCCGAGTCCGAAGAGCATGCACTCGCACTACGACGCAGGTGTGTTGTCGGCGTCGATGAAATCGCGACTGGCAAGTTTCCTCAAGCACATGCGAGCGCGCGATCGTATCGACGACGAAGCTTTGGCGTTCGGAATGGAGGAGCTCGAGGGTTTTCGCTTCTATCGTCCGGATGAACCGCCGCCGGTTCCTGCGATCATTCGCGGCAGTGCCAAAAGCCCGCCCTTTGATGTGCCTGCGAGTGCGACTGACGCGTGGGATACGTTCGACGCGCCGCTGCCGCTGATGCAGGAGGATGGTAGCTACGGTCCGTAAAGACCTTACTCTTCGTCGGCCCGGAGCTTGGCAAGGACACTAAGGTCTTCGAGCGTGGTCGTGTCACCCTCGGCTTGCCCGCCCGCGATCTCTTTGAGCAGGCGGCGCATGATTTTCCCGCTGCGTGTTTTGGGAAGCGCGTCGGCGAAACGAATCTGATCGGGCTTGGCAAAACGGCCGATTTCGTTCGCTACGTGCTCACCCAGCGATGTTTTTACATCTGGGGTGGGTGTCACGTGACCTTTGAGAGTGACGAAGGCGACTAGTGCTTGGCCTTTGAGATCGTCAGGGCGACCTACGACGGCGGCTTCGGCGACGAGGGCATGGGAGACGAGAGCACTCTCGATTTCAGCGGTGCCCAGACGGTGCCCCGATACGTTCACGACGTCATCGACGCGACCCATCACCCAAAAGTAACCGTCCTCATCACAGCGTGCGCCGTCACCCGTGAAGTACTTGTTCTCGAACTTTGAGAAGTACTGCTCAAGGAAACGAGGCTCGTCGTTCCAGATGGTGCGCAGCATGCTCGGCCAGGGTTTGTCGATCGCGAGCAGACCGCCCTCGTTGGGCGACGCCTCGCTGCCGTCTTCGCGTAGGATTTTGGTCGACACGCCAAAAAAGGGCAGGGTGCACGAACCCGGTTTCGTGCCGAATGCGCCGGGCAGGGGCGACATCATGATCGCGCCTGTTTCCGTCTGCCACCACGTGTCTACGATTGGGCAACGTCCTTGACCAATAGTCTCACGGTACCACATCCAAGCTTCGGGGTTGATCGGCTCGCCGACGGATCCGAGGAGGCGTAGGGACGACAAATTGTGTTTCTTGGGATGCTCGTCACCCCAGCGAATGAACGCGCGGATTGCGGTCGGCGCGGTGTAGAAGATGGTGACGCCGTGGCGAGCGATCATGGACCACAGACGATCGACATCGGGGAAGTTGGGCGCGCCTTCGTACATCAAGATTGCTGCGCCATTGGCGAGCGGGCCGTAGACGATGTAGCTGTGGCCCGTGACCCAGCCGACGTCGGCGGTGCACCAGTACAGGTCGTCCTCGCGTAGATCGAAGACGTGTTTGGTCGTGAGCGCGGTCTGAACGAGGTAGCCGCCCGTTGTGTGCAGCACGCCCTTGGGCTTGCCGGTGCTGCCTGAGGTGTAGAGAATGAAAAGAGGGTGCTCCGCAGGCAGCTCGGCCGCAGGACACTCAGGGGGTTGCTCAGCAAGTGCTTCGTGCCAGTCGAGATCGCGGCCGTCCCGCATCGAGATGGCGCTTCCCGTGCGCTTGAGGACGATGGTATTCGTGACACTCGGGCAATGGGCGAGGGCTTTGTCGACGTTGTCTTTGAGCGGCACGGTGTGGCCGCGACGATGGGCGGCGTCTTGGGTAACGATTACTTTCGCTTGCGCATCGTTGACGCGATCGCGAATGGCTTCCGCTGCGAACCCACCAAAGATCACGCTGTGTACGGCACCGATGCGCGTGCAGGCGAGCATGGCCACGACAGCCTCCGGTACCATGCCCATGTAGATCACGACTCGGTCGCCCGCTTGCACGCCAAGACCCTTGAGCACGTTGGCGAAACGCGCGGTGTCGCGCAGCAACGCGTCGTAGGTGATGACGCGCTCGTCGCCGGGCTCGCCCTCCCAGATGATCGCGGCCTTGTGGCGGCGTGCGCTGTTGACGTGGCGATCCAAGCAGTTGAACGAGACGTTCAGCGTGCCGTCAGCAAACCAGGTTGCATGCGGCAGCGCGCCGGAGAGAATCTGCGTGGGACGTTTGAACCAATCGAGAATGCCGGACTGTTCGCGCCAGAACTCATCCGGCTGCTCCAAGCTCTGACGGTACAGCGCGTCGTAGGCAGCGCGTGAAGGGATGGCGGCGCGCTCGCGGAACGCCTGGGGAGGCTCGAACAGGCGGGATTCTTTTGAAACGCTCTCAATGCTCGTGTCTTTGCCGGCTTTGGTCATGACCTTCTCCTCAGACTGCTCTCACGCCCTGGACTTGTCGCGTGTTGCTGTCGGTGGTCTTGCACGAGCCCCACGCATTTTGTGGCTAGTGTCGTATGGACGCCTGCTGTAGGCGTGTCGTGGCCGTCGCACGCCTGACGGACTAGCGCATGGTCGCGATGACGGTGTCCGTGAACTCGCGTGAGGTGGCGGTGCCGCCGAGATCGCGCGTCAGAACCTCGTGTTTCGCGAACACTGCGTAAATCGCATTCTCGAGTCGGTCTGCGCACTCTTTCATATTGAGCTGTCTGAGCATCATGCAGCCGCTCAGGGCCATCGCGGTGGGGTTGGCGATGCCCTTGCCTGCGATATCCGGCGCGCTGCCATGGACGGCTTCGTAGACGGCGTACAGATCGCCAATGTTGGCACCCGGTACGACGCCGAGTCCGCCGACGAGGCCCGCGCCGAGATCCGAAAGAATATCCCCATACAGGTTCGTCATGACCAGCACGTCGAAAGGGTCAGGGTTTTTGACCAGTTGCATCGCACAGTTGTCGACGATGAGCTCTTGGTGATCGATGTCGGGGAACTTGGCCGAGATGCGGCGCACACAACTCAAGAACAGGCCGTCGGTGACCTTCATGATGTTGGCTTTGTGGACGGCGGTAACTTTGTTGCGGCCTAGATCGCGTGCCATTTGAAAGGCGTACTTGGCGATGCGCAGGCTTGCCTCTTCGGTGATGATCTTGAGGCTCTCGGCGACGCCAGGCACCACCAGGTGCTCGAGGCCTGAGTATTCACCCTCCATGTTTTCGCGAATGATTATGAAGTTCACGTTGGGATAACGCGTGGAGATACCGGGAATGCTGCGAATCGGGCGCACGCACGCATACAAGTTGAGTGTCTTGCGCAGGGTAACGTTGACGCTGCGAAAACCCGTGCCGATCGGCGTACCGATTGGTCCCTTGAGTGCGACGCGATGTTTGCGAATGGAGTCGAGCACGCTTTCGGGAATAGGGTTACCCGTGGCGTCGGCCATCTCGGCGCCTGCGTACACTTCTTCCCACTCGATCTTGGCACCGCTGGCCTCGATCATGCGCTTGGTGCATTCGGAAATCTCCGGACCGATACCGTCGCCGGGAATGAGTGTGACTGTGGTTGCCATCGAGATAGTCCTTCGCGTGTGTCCGCATCTGCGCGCCCTGGGTGTCGCAGGTTAGCGCGACATCCGCGCTGGGGCTGCGGTAAGATGGGGGCGCATTATGCACAACACACCTTTCATCGTCCTCGAAGGAATCGACGGCGCGGGAACGACGACCCACACGGGGCGACTTGTCGCGTCGCTGCGCGCTAAGGAGCTGTCGGTGCATGCCACACGCGAGCCGAGTGACGGCCCGCTGGGCGTGCTGCTGCGCCAGATCTTGACCGGCCGTGTGACTACGCAAACGCCGTCGGGCGTGCCCGCTTGGAACACGCTGGGCTTGTTGTTTGCGGCCGATCGGCTCGAGCACCTCGACGCGGAAATTTTGCCCCAGCTCAAGAAGAGCATGACGGTGATCTGCGACCGCTATGACTACTCGACGGTGGCCTACCAGAGTCTCAGCGCCAAAGGTGTGCCGTCGGCGATCGCCTGGCTGCGCCAGGTGAATCATTTCGCGCGCCGCCCCGATCTGACTATCGTGCTCGACGTCCCGCCGGAGGTTGCGCGCATGAGGCGCATGAAGCGCGCGAGCGACGAGGAAATTTTTGACGACGATGAGCTGCAGCGAAAGCTTGCGGGGTTTTATGCGGGTATTGAGCAACACTTTCCCGCGGACAAAATCGTGCATATCTCCGCGGATCGCGAGCCGGATGCGGTGGCTGCCGACATCCTCGCGGCTGCCTTACGCGCGCATGGCTGGGGCTGACGTGCGGATCTCACTTTGCTTGTCCGTGCTGCTGCTCGCCGCCTGTGCGGGGCGGGCTCAGATGGCGCAACCGACAGCATCTCCACCAAAGCGCGCATCTGCGACCGAGAGCGCTCAAAGTGCGGAGCCCAGGGTCGACGCCCAGCCTCAGGTTGAAGCGGAATCGCAAGCGGCGCTTTCGCTGGTCGCAGCTTCCTACGACAAGGGCAAAGCGTCCAAAGACGCTGTACTGGGTGTGATCGACCGGGCGGGTTTGGTCGCTATCGTCGATGCTGGGCTGGGGCGATTGTTTCAGCAGCTGAAGGTTTCGCCGTCGATGAAAAAGCGGCGTTTCGTGGGGTTTCAGATCACCGCGATGCATCCGCATTGGGCATCGTCGACGCTGCAGACCGGAGATGTGGTCACGGCGCTCAATGGCATGCCTGTGGAAAGGCCGGAGCAGGCGATGGCGGCCTTTGAAAGCCTGCGGACAGCAGAGCAGCTCGTGGTGAGCTTGTTGCGAGCCGGCTCGCCCGTGACTGTGCGCTTTCGCATCGAGTAACCGTAGGCTTCAGAGCGGATCCGGCGGGTTCGACCGGCCTTTAGTCTGCGGCTGCTACTGGTAACCGTAAGGCTGAGATAGCACAGGGCGGAGTCACTCGGACGCGGTGAGGGCTGACGCTGTGTTGAGTGTCAAAATCCGCACGCCAATCGCGCTTCCGATCTGTACGAGCTCGCCCTGGGCGATTTGCGCCTCGCCTCGGCGCAGCTGCACGTGGGCGGTTTGTTTGGCGGGTATTACGGTATGACCACCACAAGCGAGTGTTGCGATGTCACAAACGGGCAGATGTAGATCGTGCAGCACGACGAACAGCTCGCCTGGGCGGGTTTTCACGCGCTCACCTCGGCGGCCATGAAGCACCGAACCATCGACAACCACGGATAACGTTTCAGCCAGACCTTGTACGCGCATGACGCCGCAGGCTGCGAGACCTCGCGTGGTTGTGCTGAGCGGGAGCCCGTGCACTCCGTCGTCGATCAGCACATCTCCGATATCGAGCGCCCTGAGATCTTCGTTACCGAGATTATCTAGCCAACCTATCTGCGCGGGCAGAGCGGCGTTGACGGAGGAGGCGTGCCAGCCCAGCCGTGCGATGCCGTAGCCACCGTGAAAGCGCAGGCTCACCGGCCATACGATTTGTGCTTTCGGGGGTGTATCCCGCGTGGCGTACACATCGCGGATCCACAGGCCTTCAAACCCACGTGCAGTCCGCGCAGCCAGGTAGGCGAGAACGCCGCATTCGGCATCGGACAGTAGCGCTGCGGCCGTGGCGATGCCCAGTTGACCGCGTCCACCGAGTGCCCGGTCGACCAGGTTCGAAGCGAATGCAGCGTCAAGCCATAGCCATGGGGCTGGACGCTCAGGGCCGGCTCCATACCCCAAACTCACGATCACCGCGGGCCCACTGGGCTCTTGTAAGTGATCCTGGAGCTGGCCCGCCACGGGCAGACTCAGGTCGATCATCAGCTCCGCGCCCAAGGTCGGGATCAGGGCATGGCGCACCGCCTCAAGCATCGCGGGTAAGTCCAGAAGCTGCAGACCGGAGTCACTCATGGGGCTTTGTGCGCATCGGGAGACGCTACCATGCTGACGCGGACCCACAAAAGCTGAGCCCTCCGCTTTGTTTCTTCTATACTGGGCGCGACGATCTGTCAGCGCTGGGGACCTTCTTGAACGCACCTACCTCCTATATTGGTAAGGAAATCGCAGGCCAGTTCCGCATCATCCAGCGCATTGGCTCGGGCGGCATGGGCGCGGTCTACAAGGCCGAACAGCCTGAGATGAATCGCTACGTGGCGATCAAGATCCTGCATCCGAAGTACGTGTCGCGTCCGGATCTGGTCTCGCGCTTTCGGCGAGAGGCGCGGGCGATGAGTCATCTGTCGCACCCGAACACGGCTCGCGTCTATCTCTATGGGCAGCTCGAGGACGGCGCCTGCTACATCGCGATGGAGTACCTCGAGGGCAAGAACCTCGCCCAGGTCACGCGCGCGGAGGGCATGCTCAAGGCGGGCCGCGCCGTGAACATCATGGTGCAAGTCTGCGGGGCGTTGGAAGAGGCGCACCGTCAGGGCATCGTGCATCGCGATCTCAAGCCCGAGAACATCTTCCTGACAAGCCAAGGCGGCATCGCCGACTTTCCCAAGGTCCTCGACTTTGGCCTGGCGAAGGTGACGCAGCGCGAGATGCGGCCCGGATCGCTGATTCTCACGCAAGAAGGCATGGTTTTCGGCACCCCGGAGTTCATGAGTCCGGAGCAAGCGCGCGGACAAGCGCTCGATGCCCGTTCAGACATTTATTCGCTCGGTTGCATCCTGTACGAGATGTTGACGGGCAAGCTGCCCTTCGATGCCTCTCAGCCTATGGACTACTTGGCGCTGCAGATTCGTGGCACCCCGATTCCTTTGAGCGAGCGAATCCCCGCCCTTACCTTTCCGCCCGGGCTCGAAGCAGTGGTGATGAAGACACTCGCGAAAGAGCCCGGTCAGCGCTATCCGAGCGCCTCCGATTTTGCGATGGCGCTCAAGGGCTGTCTGAGCGATCAGGTCGACGATGACAAAATGCGCTCCGTGCCGGCTACCGATGAGAGCCAACGTTTTCTGATCCACGGCCAAGATGCTGCCCGCGCCGAGCCAGCCCTCTCAGGCTCTGCAAAATTGGCCGCCGCGGAGCGTTCCCCGGCGTTCCCGGCTCAATCAGGGGCGCCGTCGTCGATCGGGCCAGCTGCTGCTGCGCAGGGGGCGTCTGCGACCGCGCCAGCATTGAGCCACGCCGCGGCGTCGCCGCTCCTATGGGCGGCTCTGGGAGCCTTCGGGATGCTGCTGCTGGGCGGGCTGATTGCGCTCGGCGTGTTGCTGCTGCGCTAGTCCGTGAGCTCGGGCGGCGGTCTTCTCACTGGCCAGCGCAGCTCCCAGCGGCAACGCACGTGCGGCTCCCGATTGATCGCCACTGGGGGCTTGCCCCTACCGGCAGTCTGGTCCTAGATAGCGGCGTGCGCATTGACGGGCTTCCGTTGCCCTTGCTATATCGCCGCACTTTTTCCCAGGCTTTACGGGTCGCCGCGCTGATGCCGCGAGTCCCGCCGCCCCGAGGATCGACCCCCATGCAGGCTATCACCGAGCGCCATCTGGCCGAAACGATGCGTGATGTCATATCGCTGGCAAAGCCGCGCATCACACTGATGGTGCTGATCACGACCGCCGGGGGCTTGGCGCTGGCTGGCGGAATCGAGCTGGGCAAAGCCTTGTTGACGCTATTGGGCACGGCGCTTGTGGTCGGCTCGGCCAACAC
>JBBSJC010000368.1:0-8203 GCA_038257655.1 Polyangiales bacterium
CGGCGGTAAGACGCGTCGCGACCTGTTCGAATCGATCGATAGGCTCGCGCTCAAGCCACTGCCGGAGCATCCTTACGTGTGCGGCGAGTGGAGAGTCGCCAAAGTGCACGGGGACCATCACATCGAGGTGGACCACCACTGCTACTCCGTACCTTACCAACTCGTCAGCGAAGTGCTGGACATATGCCTGACTGCGACCACGGTCGAGGCGCTGCACAAGGGCCATCGCGTTGCGTCGCACGCGCGCAGCTATGAAGTCCGCGGGTCGACGACGCTGCGTGAGCATAGGCCTCGAAACCATCAGGAGTGGGCCGAAGCGGACCCGACGAAAGTGATCGCGTGGGCCGAGAAGACCGGCACGCACACGGCCGCCTACGTCCGCAAGCTCGTCGGGCTAAGGCCCACGGGACTGCGCTCGGCACTCGGGCTCAAGCGCATTGCACAGGCCTACGAGCCCGAGCAAGTCGAGGCGGCATGCGAGCAGGCGCTGCGCTTTGACGGGCGTTCTTACCTTCCTGTGCAGCGGATTCTCAAGCTCGGCGTTCAGGTCGAGGTGCGCACAAACAAGGCCCCCATCCGCCACGGCAACGTGCGTGGTCCTGGCTACTTCCACTGACCCATCAAACCCACCGAAAAGGAAACTAAGATGCTCACAGAACCTACGATCGAAAAGCTGTACGCCCTGCGCCTGGGCTCCATGGCTGCCGCATTTGCCGAGCAGCAGAAGGACGTAAAGGTAAACAGCCTCAGCTTCGACGAGCGCTTCGGGATGCTCGTCGACGCCGAGCACCTCGCGCGCGACAACCGTCGCATCAAGACGCTGCTCAAGGACGCCGACCTGCGCATCGCGAATGCCTGCATCGAAGACGTAGACGCGTCTGCGCAGCGTGGCATCGACAAGGCCATGCTGCGTCAGCTCGCAAGCTGCGCGTGGGTCGACCAGAACCTCAACGCGCTCATCACCGGCGCGACCGGCACCGGCAAGAGCTATCTGGCATGTGCACTCGGGCAGATGGCGTGTCGTCGAGGCCTGCGAGTGCTGTACCGCCGCATGCCACGACTGCTCGACGAATTGGCACTCGCTAAAGCCGATGGCACGTACGCCAAGACCCTGCGCAAGCTCGCGAGAGCCCAGCTGCTGATCGTCGATGACTTTGGCCTCGGCCACCCCACCGACGCCCAGCGCCACGACCTGCTCGAGGTCTTCGAGGACCGATACGGGGCCAGAGCGACAGTCATCACCAGCCAGCTACCCCGAGAATCCTGGCACGAATGGATCGGCGACGAGACCCTCGCTGACGCCATCCTGGACCGACTCGTCCACAACGCCTACAAGTTCGAACTCAAGGGACCTTCACGGAGAAAATCCAAAGACTGAACTGACACCACGCGACGCCTCACGTCGCTTCGCTCAAGACACGCTACGCGGCTGTCCACATGACGGCGATACAGCTGTCCACGTCACGCGATATACGCATTGCTACGAAGCTCGCCCACTTAGAAGCATCGAAGCGGCTCAAGGGGAGAGCTGAGTATCTAGCAAGCCGGAAAGCAACGCAGCGGCGGCATTGCGCTTCGTCTAAACAAGCCACTGTCCCATCAGGCCAGCCGAGCATATAGCCAGCGGCGCGACAGCACGGCTTCTCCACTTAGCAGCGGGCGAGCTTCGCTCGTCGGAAACTTGCCCGCTTCGGTCAAGCGCATCTAGCGTGCAGGCATGCGTACCATTGCCATCGCCAATCAGAAGGGTGGAGCAGGAAAAACTACCACTGCGGTCCATCTCGCCGTCGCGCTGCGAAAACTCGGCCATCGCGTGCTGCTCATCGATATTGATGGGCAAGGCAACGCGACCACCTACCTAGGCTTGCAGAAGAGCGGGAGAGCCCTGCTCGATATGCTCGTCGGACGCAGGTCGCTTGAATCCGCAGTGGAAACTAGTGAGTTTGGCGTGGATGTACTTGCTGGCGGCCCCGATCTCGAAGGCCTTGATGTCGTTCTTTACATGGAGAAGAAGACGACGGGCGTTTTCATGCTGAAGCAGCAACTTGCCACAGTGGACCGATGGGACTTCGTGCTCATCGACTGTCCGCCAAACCTAGGGATGGCCACATCCTCGGCTCTTATCGCGGCTACCGAAGTGCTCATCCCGGTGCAAACCGAAGCCATGGCGGCGGAGGGCGTTGGGCGCCTATGCGAAAACATTGAGGAGGCGCGCGGAGTCAATACGGCGCTTAAGGTTATTGGCGTGCTGCCCTGCATGAGCAGTGCGCGCGAGAGTCTGTCACAGGAGGTGGAATCAATTTTGCGCGAGAGCTTCGGTGAACTCGTATTCTCTATCGCAATCAAGCGGAATACGAAGGTCGCCCAGTCTTACACTGCGCGGCGTCCAATGCATGCTTTCGATCCCAAGAATCAAAGCGTGAAGCAGTACGACTGCGTCGCGCGAGAACTTGTCGCGCGGGGGATACAACTCGAGGGAGGCAAGGCCGCATGAGTTCGAACAGACAGCAACTCGCAACGGGACTGAAGGCTATTTTGGGCGGGGCGAACGCCCGCGAAACTCAACATCTCCCCGCTCCGCACCCGGAAATTTTGACCCCAGAACCTGAGGCAGTTTTATCTGCCAACGCAGACTCGATCGCTCCGCTGAAGCAATCCGAAGACGCAGACAAAGCCGTGCGAAAGCCCAAGACCAAGAGCACAGTGCTGACACAGAACGCTGGCTCGCGAGTGGGTACTCTTGAGCGACCTTACATGCGACAGCGCGACAATCAGCCTACGCGCAAAGTCGGCGTGGTGCTGCCGGTGGAACTTGCGGATGAGCTACAAATCCATTGTGTAAAAGCTCGCCTTCGCCCGAACGCTTTCATTGAGCAGGCAATCGCCACAGCGCTCAATAAGCGACGATAATAAAGCCAAGCCATTTGGAGAAGGGCTAGATACACAACGTCTGATGGACTTCCGGGCAGCAACGCCCGAGCAAACTATGCTCACCGTCAGGTATGCTAGTGAGTGGCGCCGAAAAGGTGGGCAAGACGCCGTGCATCATAGGGTGATCGGGATTGACCGCTAGCCGAGACTAGTCATACTGCTTGCATGCCGCTCCCCTCGTTCGCTTCCCGCATTGCGCTCGCCACTTCGCTCATCCTTTCGGCCACGGCCTGTACCGCGTTGTTCGATTCCGATGGCGTCATCACCAACCGCCACATGTTGAGCGGACGCACTGCGTCCCAAGGCGGACCCACGCTGGGCGCAAGTGAATCGAGTGTTCCGCTCAAGGACGCATACTTTGCTCCGCTCAAGTCACAGCTTGAGAGGCACCTGGGCGTAATAGCGGCGCTCACGGAGGGCTTATGGTTGTATGCCAACGGGTCTGCGGTGCAGTGGCAGAACGGGAAGCGGACGCTGAAAACCAATTCGGCGCTCATCCCAAACTTTTCCTTTAGGGACGCTGCCAAGGATATACGCACTCTCTGCCAAAACGAGACGTTTGGAAGCCAGATTTTCCCTGAAGACCCTTGGGACGACGAGAAGGACAAGAACGGCATCAAGAACAACAGCGGGCCTTGTTTCGACATCGAGGAGTTCGACCGGATCGGTGACTCGTTCCACAAGCTCAACTTCTCTTTCCGGAGCGTGGATTTCGCCTGGCGCAGCACAGAGGATGGTCCCGCGCTAGAGATGAAGACTCGTTTCGAGGTGACAGAGGATCAGAGTGGTGGGACCGCCTTCGTCGGCAATATTCACTGGTCTCACCAAACCTTTACGACCTTGATTAAGCCCAAATATTGCGGGCATTGTAGCCAGGAGCCTTGCCAAAACGGCAACCGGCCGGTCTTCAGTGATGGCATCGCCACGACCGACCTGGCTCCCGTGGATCTTGAGATCCTCTCGGTCGAGAGCTCAGGCGATCTCAAGATTACCAATCCGGCTTGCTACTTCTGGATGGCCTGCTGGTTTGTGGCAGACGCAACGAATGCAAAGGTCATCCATGGTCTGCAGAACGGAGTGACCGGAATGTGGCGCGGGGCCATGGAGCTGCTGCTCAATCCCATCAACCTCGCGTCTCCGATCGACATTACTCAAGTTAATGCCGCGATAGCCGCCACGACCGAGACCTGCAGGAACCAGCCCGAGGCCGATCCTCTCTGCGCTGTAGATGAGGTGATCCGCAACGACTTCATACGCCTCTTGGGCGCGCGCGGGACCCTCGATCTCGGACAGAGCGACTTTCGCATCAACCAACCGGGTGGGGGTTCAGCCGTGGGGCGGCTAGGTTTTCCTGGAGGCGCCTATGGCCCCAATACGTTTACCGCGTTCAGTCATGGCGCTGAGTTACAAACCGCCCGAGTGGAGACCGGGCGGGCCCTCGAGTTCTGCCGATCCCTCGTCTGCGAGGGCAACCCTGGCGCGGAGGGCTGCACGTTCTGTAGGGCCTGTGACGCGTTTCCTGCACTCTGTCAGAACGTGCCGGCCTTGGTTGAGCTACCTGCCAATCCTATGGATGACCCTTTTGTCATCCCGGCCTTACCTGCACTGCAGTGGTTGGTGCAGGGCTCAGTCGGGACCTCGTCTGCGGTGCGCAACTGGTTTCAGGCGCCCTTCGCTGCCGACTATCCACGGCGATTCGGAAAAAGCTTCTCTGCCAAATCCAACGGCTCGGTGGTGCTTCGCGCTGGCTCGGCAAGCGCCGATCGTGATGGTGACGGCGTACCCAACATCTGCGACGGCTGTCCCGGAATCCCCGACCAGGACCACGTCCCAATCGACTTCGACGGCGACGGGGTTTACGACACCTGCGACAACTGTCCGTTTGAGCACGACGCCACCCAGAGCAACTCGAACGGGGAATCTGAAATCGTGCTCGGCTTGGCGACTCAAGGCGTCGCCTCGAGCGGTATCGGTGACCGGTGCGACCCTGCGCCGACGCCGATAACAACGATCAAGGATTCTGAGGGCGTCGTCTCTCGATCGGGTCCATTCTCAGTCGTGTTAACCACGCGCAATAAGTTCCGAGTGCGCGGGATACAGCAGAATGAACAGGCCCAGACCGTCAGAACAGGCTTTCGCTTCTGCCCGTGTGCCGAAGGAACCAACGATAGCTTCCGAGCACGTCTAGCCTGTGCCGACTTCAGTAATTGCAAACTCGCTGACCACAGCCTCTATTCTGCGCCGGGCAGTCCTTGGCGGCCGATGAGCATGGTCTATCCCATCGGTTCTGGCGTGACCGTAAATAGGGCCGGCGAAGGTTTTCTCTCTTACTCAGAGGCAGGCTCCATCGCTCTGCCAGCGTCTCCCACCTGCGGCGCCATCGACGGCGTGCCACTCAGCGGCGCGCCGCAGGCCGGCGTGGTTTGGGTACACGCAGTGGGCCCAACGAACGGAAATTTCGTCGCAGATCTCCGGAATCGAAGCAACGACTACGTGAGCGGTAATCTCTTCGGCTCCCAGCAAACGATCCGTCAGGAGATCCCGCTCATCGACTGGACGCGTTTCATCCGCGTCATTCGCGGCGCTGTCGACCCGGTGCCTTGGTTGTCACAGGATTCGATCATCGGCCTGGCACGCGACAACACGCCTTGGATCAGATCGGTCAATGGCGCCTATGCGATGCCCAATGGCTTCGGGGCGGCCGCCGTGGCTGCGCTGGCTCAGCCGGGCGTGCGTTGGTTCGCAGCGAGCGAACCCGAACGTTTCCTTCCAGAGCAAGGGTTGGCGTATGTCGGGCTGACGAACGGGCCAAGCGGCATTCAAATCGCTTCCAAGCTGCTGCTCACCGGCAGTCAGATCGATGTTTTGAATACACCCGTCTTACTCAGCGCGAGCGGGAGCGCGCCGACACCCGTGCTCTCCAGCTACTTCGGCACCCACTCGATCACCGAGAGCAAGCTGTGGTTATTCGGCAAGGGGGCGGGCGGCACCGAACTATGGCTGCATGATTTCGAGCTGCAGCAGTGGGAGCAGATCCCAGACACAATCGCGCTCGGCGATCCGCTTGCGCTCACCTATGACGCCGAAGCCCGCGAGGTGTACTTACTAGACTCGGCTGTCGTTGGCTTTCTCCCTCACGTGCGCCTCCTCCGCGTGCGAACAGACTCCATCCAGGTCGTGGCCGCCTGGCCCAAGCTGCTCTTCAACGTGAGCTACGAGCTTGCTACGGACGGGGCCAACGGTCTCTACGTAGCGGCATCCACCTCGGTCCCCCAGGCCCATGCCGTAGCTCGGTTCACGCGCGGGGCGCTGACCTGGCAACCCGCGAGCTTCGCGGCGGGTTTCGGTAAGGTCGAGCAAGACGGGCTGATGGTCAGCGATGTAGGGATAAGCCTCATCGTGCGCAACGGCTCGTCGAGCTCACAGGTCAGTTACACGCCGACCAAGATGGCGCCACTTGGAGCCGCAGAGCTACGCCGATGCTTCTAGCCGTCTACGCGGTGCTTACCGCGCTGGCGCTCACGCTGACGGGCTGCAAAAGCTCTAGCGGGGAGCGCAGCCGGGACGCAGCTCGTCAGGATGGCAATGCCGCAAACGGGGGGCCAGTCGAGGACGCGCGAGCAGAGAGCGACGCAGCAAAACCGGGCGACGCCAGCGCCGATCCGGGCTGGACGTTGCTGGGCGGAACGACGTCAGCGTGCCGACTCGAAGTGGCGAAGGATCCAGCGGGCCTGTTAGATGTCGCCTGGGAACCGTGTCCGGACCTCGCCGATTGCAAACGTATCGTCTTCACTGAAAAGACGAGCGTGCAAGGGGCCTTTGAAGCCCAGACGGGCCTCTTCGCCGTTCGGTTTCGCGACAATCGATGGATGGCGCTGGTAGATTTAGAGGCAAAAATCAGAACAGTATGGCGCGCCATTGGATCATCAAGCGAGGCTTACTGTATTCAGGGAAAGCTGTCCGCTCATGATGGGTACGCGGCATTTTCGGTACGGTCCCAAAATCGCGATTCGGCAGAGGAGCCCGTCAAGATCTCGGTCTTCTATGGGCCCATCGACTCCATCGCGCAGAAGTTCACGCCCACGCTGGAGATCGACAAGCCCGACCTGACAGCAACCAACGACATCGTCGATCTTCCATTCACATCATCTGCCTTGGTGGCTCGCTTTCTCTCAAGAGGCATGTTCTGGATACCCGAAACTGGGCTCGAAGCCGTTGCTGAGCTCAAAGCCAAACACTTGGTGTCGCGACCCCAGGTGTTTGGCTCCCAGTTATGGTGGGAAGACATCGGGCCAGAGCGGGTGACGATTGTTCAAGCGAGCCAAGAAGGGCCAAGCAGCACCATCGCAGTAAGTGATGCCGATGTGCTTGGCTTCGGCCGAGACGGCAACCATCTCGCGTGGTTTGAGTTGCGTGGCGATGTAACAACGCTGTGGACCGCGACAGTGAACGGGACCGAGATCAGCGACAAGCGTCAGGTGGCAGTCGTGCCGTTGTACGCGCCAGGGACCCTTGGTGACGGCTTGTTTGCACACCCCGCGGACAAGGGCGCCACCATCGTGGTCTACGATCTCAAGCTCAACAAGCGGGCGCAAATCAAACTGCCGGTACAGTACCGCGTGCTCGGCGAGCTTCTCGACATCACAGCGACATCCATTTACGCAGGAGTCGACCGCGCAGACTTACCTTTTGAGCCGATTGCGCCAAGCCTTTGGCAGATCGACACGGCGAGCTTGGTCTGGGAGTCGCTCTAGCAACTCGCTGGCAACCTCGAGGGAATAGGCTGGGCGTGCCATGACGTTGCGCAACATGCGGTGGTGGCTAACAGCGCTGTGTGTCGTGGCTTCATGCGGGCCCCTTTACGAGTCACGCGTCCCACCCGAACCCGCCCCCGAGAAATATCGCGATTGGGTCAAGGAGCCAGGAACGGTAACGAGCATCGCCAACGACGGCAACGTATTGCTTGTGGGAGCCACAGATATTTACGGTACGGGTCACGTCGCTACGTATGTGCTCTCTGATGATGGCACTGCCCAGAGAAAGGGTGAGCTAAACCCACCACGCGAGCCTGGTCCACTGTTCGGTGCGGTGATCGCCGTCACGGATCAGCACATTCTTGTCGCGGACCAGGCTTTCGTTGGGGAGGGGTCTGTTCAGATCTTCTCGAAGTCGTCCCATGAGTGGGTCGGAGAGCTGTTGGCTCCCGCCGCCAATGAGACCTTTGCTTCGTCCATCGTTGCGACTTCAGCGTTCGTCGCGGTCGGCGCTCCAG
>JBBSJC010000369.1:0-8192 GCA_038257655.1 Polyangiales bacterium
AGGTGACCGGGCTTGGTTTTGCAGTGCCGATCATCTCGGATCTATCTCCGCTGTTCACGGCGAACCCGCTGAATTTCGTCGAGATTCCGAACGACCCTAGCCTGCTCGAAGGTTTCGTGAAGTGGGCCAACAACGATCTGAAGCTGCCCGTCATCATCACTGAGAACGGCACGCCTGATGAGAACGACAACGGCGCGGGCCCGCGTTTCCTCGTCCGCAACCTTAAGGCCGTGTCCGAGGCGATAACAAACGGTGCAGACATTCGCGGCTACTTCTATTGGACGTTGACCGACAACTACGAATGGAACCACGGCATGGACTTCCGCATGGGTCTGTACGCCGTCGATGGCAACGACCCGCAGAAGAAGCGCACCCCTCGTCAAGCTGTGTCTGTGTACGGTCAGATCGCAAAATTTGGTGTGTTGTCGAACACACTCATAGACGCATACGGGGGAACAGAGTAAACCCTGCGCTTACCTGGGTAGATTGCGTCTTAACAAGCGTAGTCGAAGCCAGGCAGGGATAGGCGTGCTCTCCCCCGCGCCTGATTGTAGGGTCTACGATGACGAGCAAGCTCTTTGCCTTCGCCGCACTGGTCTTCCTATCGATCGGATGCTCAGGCGAGCAGCAAATCGGTCAAGACAGCGAGTGCGTCGAGGATGCTGACTGTCCGGCAGGCTTTACCTGCGAAGAAGGCCTATGCGAGGGAGCAAGCGCCGTCACCACCGACGCGGGACCCGACGATCCGGGACGTAACGACGGTGGGAGCAGGGTGCGGGCTGCGGGTGAAGCAGTCGGCGGACCGCCGGGAGTCGTTATAGACGTCGAGACCGAAGACTGCGTCCGAGGTCCAGCCTGCGAGGTCAAGCCAGGCAGCGACGTCACCTTCTACGCGCCCAGCTTGAATGGTTACCGCTTTGTCCGCTGGACGGGCGGCGACCGTTGCGTCGGCACTGAGTCCACTTTGAAGATCGAGAACATTACGGTGAGCACCGTGTGCACTGCCAAGTACGTCAAGCGTGTGCTCGTTCGGGGCGAAAGCGGTGGCTTGAGCGCCGATCTGACCGCGAGCTCTAACGGTGTCATGGCGGATTGCAGCGGCGCGAGCAGCTGCGTCGTCGACGCCGGCAGCACCGTCGTGATCAGCGCAAGCCAAGTGAGTGGCTATCGTTTCACGGGCTTCGTAGGCGAGGCATGCAGCGATACCGAAGGCTTGTCCGTCTACGTCAAAGCAGACGAAAGCGATGTCACCTGCACAGCAACTTACGTGCGCTCGTTCGAGGTCGCGGGTCTGGCGGTGGGCGCAAACACGATCATCGGTGCGCAGAGTGATACCGCGTTTGCGGACTGCACCACGGGTCGCTGTGTGATCGATGAACAGGGTGAGGTCACACTCACGGCGCCAGTGCTGCAAGGCTATCGGTTTGCAGGGTGGAGCGGTGATTCAGCGTGCGTCGGGAACGAGAGCAGCCTGCGCATCGTGCCGGTGAGCGCTGACGTAAACTGTGCTGCCAACTACGTCGCACGCTTCACCGCGACCGGGCTCGCCGCGGGTAGCGTTAGCAATCCAAGCCCCCTCGCATCGTCGAGCGCAGAGTTTGCCACCTGCATGGAGGGCGTGTGTTCCGTCGATCAAGGTAGCGATGTCGTGCTCAGTGCGCGGACGATCCCCGGCTACCGCTTGACTGGCTTCAGCGGCGTGGGCTGTGACGATGTGAGCGGTGCTGCAGTCACGCTGTCAAACCTTGCCGCAAACATCGTGTGCACCGCGCAATACGTGCAAGGCATCTCGATCTCGGGCAACGTCGTCGGTGCGACCGGGGAAGTGAGCGCGCGCTCGAGCTCGCCCGGTAACAACTGCGCGGCAGGTGCCTGCGTGGTGGATGCAGGAGGCTCTGTCACCCTCACTGCACCCGCGCCCGCCGGCTTTCGCTTTACAGGCTGGACAGGTGACGCTGGCTGCAGCGGTGCAGGCCAGAGCATTACCCTCAGCAACGTCAGCGTTAGCGCCACCTGCAGCGCGAATTTTGTGGCTCGCACGAGCGTAAGCTTTGCCGATCCAGTCGGCGGCTCGATCCGAGCTTCCAATGTTCCTGCTACCGCAACCTGCGGCGCTGCGTCCTGCTTTCTAGACAGCGGCAGCACGGTCACGTTGACGGCCAGCGCCGACCCTGGCTTCCGTTTCGTCGGCTGGAACGGCTGCTCTGACAGTACGTCGGCCCAGATCACGGTTGCCGGCCGTATCGACGGGGTGAGCTGCAACGCGCTCTTTGCCTCACGTGTCGTCGTCGCAGGCAGCAGCGCACCCGCGGGCCTTACTGTCATTGCGTCGTCGTCGGCGAGCTCGCCCCAAGCGGTTTGCTCCGGAAACCAGTGCACGGTAGACGCGGGAAACACGCCGATTACGCTCACGGCAGCCGCTTCGACCCATGACTACGAATTCAGTGGCTGGACCGGCGCTGGCTGTTCCGATCAAGATTCTGAACCGCTCGTTCTGCGCTTGGCTTCGGTCAGCCAAAGCCTCAACTGCACGGCGAACTATCGCGTGCGCATCACCGTCGCCCTCAGCGGCGCGTCGGGCAGCGTCGCCGTCACGACGCCAGGCGCCGGCATCCGCTGCACCCCTGGAGCAGGCCCCTTCGTGACGTGCTGGGTCAACGCCGGGAGCGCGGTCACGGTCAATGCCACGGACACCGAGTCGGCAAGATTCACGGCCTGGAACGGGCCTGCTGGTTGCCCAGGCAGCGCGGTCCACGCGCTCAACATCAGTGCCCCGACCACCTGCACCGCGAGCTTTACCCAGCGCTGGACGATCAGGTACGCGAGGGAAGTTCCAGGCGGATTCGTCAACTCCTCCCCTGCAGCATCGTGCGTCGATACCAGCGGCAATAACTGCACCCTGATCGTGGACGAGGGGAGCAACGTGGACCTGACGGCAACGGTGCTCGCGGATAGCGGTTACCGGTTTGGCAGCTGGTCGTGCACCGACGCGGACACGACGACTCCCAGTGTGCTCGACCTCAACAACGTCGCAGCGAACTACACCTGCAACGCCACGTTCATACGTCAGTATCGTGCGCGTGGGCTCGTGAGCGGCGCACCTGCGGGAAATAGCGTCAGCATCGCGCCCTGTAACACCAGCGATTGCACCCGCGATACCGGCACCAACATGACCCTGACCGCACCGCTTGTCGCCGGTCACAACTTCAGTGGCTGGACAAGTAACCTCGGTAGCTGTTCGGATGCCAACCCCGATAACAATCCACGCACGCTGCAGTTCTCGCCCCTCACAACGGACATCACCTGCACCGCAAACTACGTGCCCGTGCCGCGCTTTACGGTTCGCGTGGCGCGCATCCCAAGCGATATCGGCCAGGCCGGCATCATCACGCCCACGACGGGCAATCCGGTTTGCACCGGCATCGCTGGCATCAACAGTTCCTGCGTCGTCGACGCGGGCACCCGTGTGCAGCTAAGCGGCTCCAGCACGGACACCGCCGTGTTCACGGGCTTTAGCGGTCCGAGCACGTGCTCCACTGGGTCGGTCGTAGTGTCGAGCAACCTCACCTGTGATGCGAGCTTCTATGGCTTGTGGTCGCGTTCGTATGCAACCGGCTTTCGTGTGCCAGCCGCCGCCAGACATGACGGGCTTCCCCGGGCCGACGCGCTTCCCAGAGACGACGGAAGAATCGTCACGACGGACACCGCCGCCTATCCCGCAGCCAATGAATACGCTGGCTGGTTCGCGCCGCTCGACGAACACACTGGCACCGCCGAAGGCGATAAAGTTTACCTGGTACGCGACGCTGCTGGCGCTGCGTATCAGACCTTTGCTTACGGTCTTGCGCGCAGCCCGGACGGGGGCACAGCCATCGTAGGCTCGCGTCTCCAAGGCACCGTACATTCACCTTTGCTCACGCTCTTGGACAACGACGACAACGCTATTTTGAGCCAGGACTACCGCGGCAGTGACAGCTCCGACTACCTGACCCAGATCATCTGGCGCAATGACCGCTACTTCGCAGCAGGGCATTTCGAATCGCCCTTGACGGCGCACGTGGCGAGCTTTGCAAGCTCAGGCAAGCTCATGTTCACCCGCTCGATAGCTCAACCGCTGGCGTGTCGAGGCGATCGCTACCCCACGCGGGGTCGGGGCATTGCAGCCACTCGCGACGGCGTGGCGGTGGTAAGTCGCGTCGAAAGGTCGCTGAACAACGGAGTCGCGCACTCGATCTTACTATCCATCTTAACCCCGACTGGCGAGACCCTGCGGGAGGTGGCGATTTCCAGTGGTGACGCCAACGGAGCGCGGGACTTGGACCCCCGCGGCATTTTCGTCACGCGCGATGATGGCATTGTGATCGTGGGTGCCACGCAGGAAAGCGCTGAGGCGACCAGTGCGCAAAACGCATTCATGATCTTCCTGAAAGCCGACCTCGATCCGGTCTGGCAGTTCGAAATCGGGGTAACGAGAGCAGACGACTTCCTGTGGGATGTGATCCAGGCAGGCGACGGCTCGCAGGATTTGATTCTCGCAGGCGCAACGTCGGCTATTGCCGGCAACACGCTCGATGGTTGGCTGCTGCGCGTGCGCGCCGATAGCGATCGACCGAGCATCCGAGCTCAGCACAGCTACGGCGGGGCCATGGGCGAGATGCTGCTCGATGTAGAATCGATGCCGTCCGGAGGGTATGTGCTCACCGGCTACCGCTACGATCCAAACACTCGACTGCGCACTTACTCCATGTGGGCCACGCGCGTGAGCGACGATCTCAAGATTGGCTTCAACGCTGCTTCCGGGATGAGCCTGGGGACGCCGAACACGACACTGATACCGATCACCCTAAACGTGACGCCGACACTCGACAACTGCTTCTACAACGTGCCCATGCAGGCCGGCGAGAACAGGTATACACCTGAAGACCAGGACCCTAACCTAGCCGAGGTTGGTTACGCTCCTTAGCCCCGCGCTGACTAAGGTTTACCTTTATCTCCAACCGCCAACGTCGCACAATACACTGCTAGGCTCTGCTCGCGGTGCCAGGCCGCAAGCTTGTCGAGCAGCTGTTGCCTACGAGCCGGACGCTCTAAAGACAGGTCCTGTCGCTCTTCTGGGTCAGCCTCGGTATCGTACAGGGCCGTGACACCCGTGCCGCGGTTGACGATCAGACGATGGTTACCTTCCGTAATCGAAACGTTTGGAAGGTAGCGGCCAAAGCCGTGCTGAACCATGGCCATCCGTCGTGCAAGCTCGGCCTGCGTATGGACAGGCTTTCGTGCAAACTCCCCTAGGCTCGTGCCGGTGGAGAACGCCTCCGCCACCAGCGCGCGATTCGCGTCCAGCTGCGGATCGAGCAGACTGCGGCCGGTCATGGCGTGGGGCGCTTCGAGTCCGAGGAAGTGCAACACCGTGGGCGCGATGTCCGACGTCTCCGCATGGACCTCTCCGTTGACGCTTTCGCCAGTCGGCACGTGAATCATCAGCGGCACCTCGGCTACCCAGCGATTGAGGAAGAGGTGATGACCATGATGGCCACGCTCCCCCAAGGCCTCGCCGTGGTCTGCAAACACGATGATCAAGGTGTCAGCCAGGGCGCCGCTCTTCGTAAGCGTCTCGATCAAGCGACCGAACTGAGCATCGATGTATGAAACCTCGGCGAGGTAACGTTCGCGCTCAGAGGGACCGTAGTGGAACGCCTTGTGACCGCGGTAAGGTGCGTGCGCCTCCGCGAAATGCACCCACGCCATGAAGGGCTGCCCCGTCTCGCGCGCACTTTCCACAAACCTCAGCAACGTTGTCGTCTGAGCGTGAGCGCTGCGCTCGTATTTCACGTTCACGTCTTGCAGCGCGTACCCACGAAACGCTGGGCGTTCAAAGAAGGTGCCCGCACTCGACAGCACGGCGAGCTGCTGGGCAATCGCGGGACGGGCTGTCGAAAACAGCGTGCGCGGTGGGGTAGGAAGCAGCGCTATCCGACTGGCAGCAAGACCGGTCAGCGCTCCGGTCACCGAAAACAACGTGGCTGCGTAAGACGTGGTCGCGCGCTGCAGCAGCTGCGCTTGCTGCGAAAAAGCAAACAAATGGGGGGCCACGCGTTTGCCATCGATACTCGCGCCCAGGGCGTCCCTGCGCAGCGCGTCGATGCTGACCAAGAGCACGTTGCGTCTGCGTGCCGGATCGGAGCGCAGCGGCGCGGGCGAAACGCGCTTGGGCAACGCTGCACACGACTGGGGCGTGAGCCCGGTCAAACTCAGGCGCACGGCGCGCTGCGCAGGCAGGTCCGATCCAGGCCACAGCACGCGGAGCGCGGCTGGCACGCGCTGATCGATCAAAATCGCCTGCCGGCCCAGGGCGACGCGGGCGGGGTCGGCAAGTGACCAGACGAGCAAAAGCGCAGTCAAGCCCGTGATCGCCTGCGTCAGGCACGCGCCCGCGGCACGCGCGGATGCGAGTACGCGCGCGAGCCCGTCCGATAGCGTCAAAGCAGCGATCACGAGGGCCGCGCTCGCGATCGCGCCATCACCGCGAGCAAAATGCAGCGCCAACAGCGTCAAGGCGCCCGCCAAGGTCGCTTGCAGCGGGACCGCCCACGCGGACGAACGTAGGCGCTCTAGGCACCAAACTGTCAGCGTTAAGACAAAGCCAGCGAGCGCGAACGTCGGCTCGAGCAGCCCTGGCCTCCAGATCAGGTCTTGCGCGCCCTCCCCGCGCGCGATCGGCGCCGCGAGCAACCAAAAGCGCCCCGCCACCAGCAAGCTCAACAGCACGGAGACCAGACGCGCTCGCAGCCCGGAGCCCATCGCAAGCAAGCGGCCGCCGAGCCAAAACAGTGCGACAAACGCGGCGCTCGCGGCGGCAACCCGCTGCAGGTACAGCGACTCCGCCACCACGTGTCGCTCCTGTGTGGCCCAAAGCCAACGCTCCAGGCTCAGTAGCGTCCAGAGCGTCATCACGAGATAGGCAAGCCTGTGCACAGCTTCACGAAGCGTGAAACGCTGGCTTCCCAGATTGGCGCTAGCCCCGATCACGGCGCGCGACGTGTATCACGCTCACCTCACTCGGTGAAGGCTGGGTAGCCGCGGCGATGTCACGCCTGGTTCCGGCCCGGGCCCTGCATCACGCCTGCATCCGTGGTACGGTGCCCGCCTCGAATGGGCTCCGTGCGCGTGGCGTTTCTCGCGTGATTCCTAGGAATTCAGCGTAAACAGTTCGAAGGACAGGTTATGGCAGAGGCAGCCCGCGAGCATCCGTACGCGTCATTCATTCAACGCGTGAGCAAGCCCTCCCGTTATCTCGGCGGTGAGCACGGCGAGGTCGTCCAGGATTGGGCCACCGCCGATTGCACGATGTGCCTGGCTTTTCCCGATGTCTACGACGTGGGCATGAGCCACTTGGGCTTCAAGATTCTGTACTCGATCGTCAATCGACATCCGAAGCTGATAGCCGAACGCGCCTACGCGCCCTGGCCCGACATGGAACGCGAGCTGCGTGCCCGCAACGAGCCGCTGCGCTCGCTCGAGACCTGGCGTCCACTCAAGGACTTCGACGTCGTAGGGTTCTCGCTACAGTTCGAGCTTTCGTTCTCGAACATCCTGCTCATGCTCGACACGGGCGGCATTCCGCTGCGCTCCAGTCAGCGCGGTGAAGACGACCCGTTGATCGTAGCCGGTGGACCGAATGCGACACACCCCGAGCCGCTGAGCGCGTTCATCGATGCCTTCGTGGTCGGCGATGGCGAAGAAAAGACGCCCGAGCTGATGCTGACCTGGAGCGCGCTCAAAAAAGCAGGCGTGCCGCGCAAGGAACGCTTGGCCCATCTGGCCAAGCTCGGTGGCATCTACGTGCCTGCCTTGTACGAGGTCGAGCGCGACGTCGATTCGGGCCTGCTCTACGTGTCGAGCGCCAATACCGAGGGTGCGCCCCTGCCGGTCAAACGCGCATTTTTGGCCGACATCAGCAAGTTTCCGTTCCCATCCGATGGACCGGTCGCAAACACGGAGACCGTGTTCGACCGCGTGTCCGTTGAGATCGCGCGCGGCTGCACGGAGGGCTGCCGGTTTTGCCAAGCCGGCATGATCTATCGACCGGTGCGCGAGCGTAAGCCGCAGGAGATCGTCGACACGATTCTCACCGCCGTGCGCGGCGGTGGTTACGACGAAGCGTCGCTCACCAGCCTGTCCACGGCGGACTA
>JBBSJC010000370.1:0-8181 GCA_038257655.1 Polyangiales bacterium
AAGCAGAGCCAAGCGGCGGTTTCGCAGCCCCTGCGCGTACTTCGCGTGCACGCCTACGCAGATCCTGATTACCGCGCTCAAAATCAAAGCTGGCGCGGCAACCTGAGCCAGCTCGTCAGCAACGCCAATCAGGTGCTGTCTGGCGAGTTTACCGCTCAGCTCGTGATCGAGAGCACGGACGAATGGGACCGCGCTTGTCCCCTCGCGAATTTACAAGCTTGTCTGGTTGAGCTCACGGCGCTTGACCCGGGCGGTCCAGACCTGTGGGTGCTCGGTCTCGTCGGCTCGATGCCCCAGCTCACGCGCACCTTCGACCAGCTGGGCCGGGCCAATGCGCCCGGTCGTCACATGATCCTGCGCGGCATGTCCGACTTGGACGAGCGCGATGGTATCGAGCAGCTAGACCGCATCAGCGCCTCCGACCGTCGACGTCTCGTACGTCAGCGTCGCGAGCACAAGGGTACGGTCGTCTTACTTCACGAGTGGGCGCATACCCTTGGCGGCCAACACGAAAGCGAACCGGGTTTCATCCTCTACCCAGTCTATGATCACGAACAAAGCGCCTACCCACCCGCCACGGTCGCGCTGATGAAAGGGATGTTGGATGCGCAACTGAGGAACCTTCCCATAGACGAGCAACAGGAACGCTATCGCACCTTGATCGCGCAGTACGGGAACAGCTGGGATCCGAAAGAGCGCGCAGAAGCATTGGCAGCGGCTGCGCCTGCGTCGAGCGCGCACGAGCCGACACGTCCGACCGCCCATTCCCAAGCAGTGATCGCTAGCGATGGCGACCCGGCACTGCTGCCGTTGAGCGCTGCCGATCGCGCTCAGTACGCACAGGCAGTCCAGCACGCGGATGGCAATAATTTTCGTGATGGTCTGCCGATCGCACTCGCGTTGGCCTCGCGTTATCCGCAGGTCTATCCCGTGCAACATCTCGCCTGCGGCATGGCCATGCAGCAGGGTGGCAACATGGCCTGGATCGCATCCATCTGTCAGCCAGCCCTAGAGCTTGCGACCCAACAGAAACCTTAAGCATCAGGCCAAGCCAGAAAACGTCCGTTTGGTAGATCACTCAGACCATGCGCCGTAGCGAGTAGGCTTGCGCCGACCTGCATGCTCCGGCAAAGAGAAGTGCAGCCCATGGACTCCGCTTGCCCCCCGCTTCGTCGACCCTACTCCATGCTGCTGCGTGCGCTGTGTGCCGCGCCGATCTTCACAATGGCATGCCAGCTTGATGTGGGCGCGGTGCCGGTCGGAACCAGCCGCGATGCCGCAACTCGGGAACTGGATGCCCGAGTGATGACAGACGAACACGATTCGGCCCGCGACAGTGGCCGGGTAAGCCTCCCTGCGGGCGCGGGACAAAGCACGCAAGATCCTGGCCCGGAGAACAACGCAGGCGATAGCGGTCCAGCCGCGCCGGTACGTCATGCGACCTGTCCGCTCGTTGCCACCGATCTGAGGGATCCGAAAAGCATTGCCGTCGACGCCACCGGACGCCCGCTGTTCGATTTGTACCGCGATATCGCCTGCGAAGATGTCGCGTCGCACCCCGTGTGTGACCAGGACGCGCCGTGCGCGGGCGCCTCGTGCATTCAGTCGGGCGAAGCCCCTGGCGTCTGCGAGGATTCGCGAAATTTGAACAATTTCGTGCTGACTATGGACGGCGGCCGCTGCCACGAACAAACCTCGCGCGCGGCCCACGCCAAGGCCTGCTGCGAAGGGCTGCAAGGTTTCGACTGCCGGGCTTGGCCGTACGCCTCGACCAGCAAACCCGGGGAGCTTTGTGCTCGCAGTCTCGACTGCGAGCCAGGACTTGTCTGCGAGCCTTACTTCACCTCCGGGTTTGGGCTTTGCCTTTGCCCGGACGCTAAACACGCCAACGACCGCCGCTGCTGAGAGCGCGAAGGCGCAGACGCTAGAGCACTGAGACAGATTGGGTGGTTAGCGCCCGGCACAAAAGAATCAGGTCGGATCGGCGTCGAGGCGCCCCGTCGGCGGTGCTGAAAATTCGCAAGGATACTCGCTGTATCTGAAGACTTTTCAGCGCCGGTGACGGGGATGCGTCGGCGTCGAGGCGATCTGATTGTTTTGTGCCGGGCGCTTAGTTCGGTACGCACTTAAGTATCGGCAAGCACGGCATGATATAACACTGCACTTCGACGCTCTCGCAGTGTTGGCCCTCCTCGCATGCCGGGTCGCATTCCAGCACAGGCGCGCATACGAGCTGTCCACAGGTCCACTCGCCGTTCACGCAACCGCCTCCCACATAGTTACAGTCGACCGGCGGGACTGCGCAGTCGATGACGGGCAACGTACACTCATCGTCGCCGATGCACTGGGGCGCGCGAGGACAGGGCGCAACGGAGCACTGTTCTTCGACAAGCTCACAGTGCTTGCCGGGGTCGCACATTAGTTCGCAAGCGTCAGGCGGTGCGCACACAAGCTCGCCGCAGGTCCACTGCTCGTTTACACAGCCGGATCCCACGTAGTTGCAGCCGTCAGGGGGAGCTGCGCAATCGATGATCGGGCCCATACAGGCTTCGTCCGCCACGCAGGCAGGCGCGGCGCTGCACGGGGGGGTCGCGCACTGCTCTTCGACGAGCGCGCAGTGCTGACCGGCCACGCAGATCAGATCGCAAGTGGGCGCGGTCACGTCACAGATCTCTTGCGTGCAAGTGCCGCCGGGGGGCGCGCAAATGCCGCAACTTGGGTTGCAGCACATTTCACCCGCGACACAGGTGTTCGCGCCGCAAACGAGCGTCGCTTGTTCGTCCTGCTCACACTGGGCTGCACCGGTCCGATCTTCGACGCACTCGAACCCTTGCTGACATTCCGTAAGGTCGCAGCCGCGCACGTCGTCCTGAACGCATTCGGTCACCGGGTCACACAGCCCGTACCGCGGCAGCTGTCCCTAAGACTGGGCCGCACTCATCTGAGAGTTAAGGGTAAGTAGACCCGAGCCTGATGTGCGCCAGACTCAGCAGGAGCCGCGGGCTTAGAGGCGCATACGACCTTGGCCCACTCACACCGGCAGGCGGTCCGACGAGTACAGTTCGCGTACTATGGGCTGACGCTCAATGGCAGCTCGTCGTGCGATCTCGCGCTGACCGAGGCAGGGCCATATGAAAACCGGACCCGACCTCACCCACCGCCCTCAGAAGCGGCATCAGTGTCGGACTGAGATCTAGCGACGCCATCCTCTTCGGCAACGATGGCAGAGGAGCTTTGGACCAAGCGTCGTTCCCGTCCAGCGCTTTGTCATTCGACGTGCAAATCGTGATCCAGGGCCAGTATCTCCGCGCGGAGATTGCGGGTCGAGGGGCCAGCGGAGAGTTGCTGTGGGGTCAAAACCTCGAGGCAGACCTTGGCTCATCGAGCGAAATCAGCGTGCCGAGCGTTGCCCTCATTTGCACCAGTAGCAGCGAAGGCGGCGTCGTGACGGTGGATCGCATCAGCTTCAACGCTAGCCAAGAGTAAGGTGCGGTAAACCTGTGCGAGCCGCCTGGTGGGGACAACTCACTTCAGCTCGAGCGCGGGCTCCGAGCCTACCAGATCGATATCGCGCCACTTGCCTGAGGCAAAGCGTGCGGCGAGGCCGACTGCAATTAGCACCAGGTATAAGATCAACGAGCCCATCACAGCCGTGGGGCCGCCGTTGAATACCCGCACGGCTAGCCAAGCGGCCGGCATAAACACCACCCAGGCCAAAACCACACGCAAGCCCATGCACCAGGCGGTGTCGCCTGCCGCACGCAGAGCTTCGCCAAAGGTAAGGCCCAGGGCGTCAAACAATTGCCAAACTGCGGAGAGGGTCAGCATGCCGGCGCCCACTTCCACCAGCGCCGCACCGGCCACTCCGTCAGGTCGAAACCAAGCCATCAGCAGCGCCGCACAGCTCACGTAGATCAGGGCGACCGAGCCCATCCAGCCACAGGCGACCATACTGGTGAGCTTCAGCCAAGGCCATACCTCCGAGCGCGCACCGCGACCTATCGATTCACCCACCATAATCGCACCCGCCGAGGCGAGGCCAAATGCGGGCATGAATGAGATCGAGTTGATCAGGATCACGACGTTGAACGCGGCGAGCACGGTGGTGCCCAGATGCCCCACGATTAAGTTGATGAATAAAGCGAATGCCGCGAACTCCAGGAACCAGTTGATACCGTTCGGCAGGCCAAAGCGCAGCACACGAAGCAGACCCGACATCGTAAGGTCAGCGATCGAGCGCGTAACGGGCTGTCCTGCGTAACGCTCGCGCAAGAAGCCAACGAAGATCACCGCGAACCCGATAAAGCTTGCCGCAACGCTTGACCAGGCCGAACCCGCCACGCCGAAGCCAGGCAGGCCGAAGCGCGGCATAATCAGCAGGTAGTTGCCGATCACGTTGCTGATCATCGCGACGATGCCGGCCACCATCGCGGCGCGGGTATTGCCGAGCCCACCATACCAGTTGCCGAGGGCCTCGATACCGACCGCCGGCAGCACGGACAAGAGGCGAATAGTAAGGTAGCTCGTCATCAGAGACTCGACCTGTGGCGCGTAGCCGAAGCGATGCAGCAGATCGCCGATAAATGGACGACATACCAACCCAAATACGCCAGAGAGCAGCGCAAATCCGATGCCGTACCAGGCGTAGCGTGGAATGGCGGCCAGATCCCCGCGCCCGCGTAGCTGGGCTGCAAAGCTCTGCAGGATGAACACCGTGCCCATCGGCATGATGATGAAGGCAAACGTGTTGAGCGCGCCTGTGGTAGCGGCCGCAAGCGCCTCTTCCCCGAGCGGCGCAACCATCAGCGCATCGCAAAAGCCGATGACTGACTGGGTCGCGCGCGCGAGGATGACAGGCCATGCGAGCGTGAGCAATGCATGGAGAGATACCCGCGGTAACGCAGCGGACGAGGAGGTAGTCATGGCGAAGCGCGCGAGTATGAAGCTCCGAACGGAGCGCGGCAATCACGGCTGCGTTGCTGGATTTGGAAAGCGGTTTGAGGCGGCCGAATTCGCTGCGGCATCGAGAGTATGAGCTGAACTCGCCTTCGCTACTATATTGGCGCGGATGTTTGATCTCCCCTCGCGCCCCGAAGCACCTAAGAAACCCCTGCCCGCCTGGCCCCTGTTCGCGGCCTCCGCGCCCGGGCTTGAGCCGATGCTTGCAGCCGAGATCGTCGGCTTGGGCATCGCGGCTGAGCGCGTGCGTACGGTCGCAGGCGGGGTCGAGGTCGATGGGGATCTGGAAGCCCTATACCGGCTGAATCTCGAGCTAGGCCTGGCGCTCAAGGTGTTGTTCCGAGTCGGCGAGTTTCCGGCGCGTCGCTTTGACGTGCTCGTCAAGCGCTGTGCTCAGCTGCCGTGGGAGCAATGGTGCAGCAAAGAGGTCGATGTCGATGTGCGCGTCACCTGCAAGCGCTCGAAGCTGTATCACAGCGTCGCTGTGGCGGAGCGGGTACGAGCGGGCATCGCCGCACGGGTCGGTTATCCGATTGAGCCGATTGAACCCGTTGAGCCGAGCGATCTCGTCCAGGGCAAGCCCGTGATCGCGGTGCACGTACGCATCGTGTCCGACCTGTGCACGCTTTCGATCGATACGTCGGGCGAGAGCTTGCACCGGCGCGGCTATCGCCTCGCGACCGCCAAGGCGCCCCTGCGAGAAGACCTCGCGCGTGCGCTGATCCTCGCCTCGGGCTGGGACCGCCAAAGCCCGCTGCTCGATCCGTTTTGCGGCGCAGGCACGATCCCGATCGAAGCGGACTGGCTGGCACGTCAGGTGCCACCAGGACACCTGCGCGAGTTTGCATTCATGCACGCGCCACGTTTCGATCAGGCGCTCTGGGAACGCGTGCGTCGCAGCGCGCTTGCCGGGGTACTAGACAATGGGGTGCCACTTCTGGGCAGCGATCGCGACGCAGGAGCGGTGCGTGCCGCCTTGGCCAACGCCGAGCGCGCCGGTGCCAAGGACGTGCAAATATTCGAGGCTCCACTTTCTGCGGCTCCGTTTTTCGTGAGCCCTCCAGCTTCTCGCGGTGCCGTGGTGACCAACCCTCCCTACGGCCTGCGCATCGGCCACGATGCGGACCTACGCAACTTGTATCGTGCCCTCGGCGCCCGGGTACGCGCCCTTTCAGGCGAGTGGAACCTGGCGGTGGCGGTGGGCGCAGCCGAGCATGCACGTGCCACCGGTCTGGGGCTCAAGTCGGCGTTGATGACCGATCACGGCGGGAGCAAGATCTACTTCGCGGTCGGGCACACGATCGGACACGAGGGTGAACGTCACAAGAGGGAGCGAAGGTGAAACGAGATCCCAACTGGGCAAGCCGCGCGCAGACCCCCAGCGAAGTCATGGGCCACGTGCACAGCGGTCATCGGTTGTTCGTGCACGGTGCTGCCGCCACGCCTACGCCGCTGCTCGATGCGCTGGCGGAGCGCACCGACCTCGATGCCGTGACGCTCTATCACCTGCACCTCGGCGGACCCTTACGGTTTGTGGAGCCGGATGCAGGCCACGCCATCTTCTCCAATTCGTTATTCACCGGCAGTCAGCTGCGCAGGCCGATTGCGGAGGGTCGCGCCGAGTTCGTGCCGGTCTTCCTCTCCGACATACCGGGGCTGTTTTCTTCGCGCCGGATTCCGCTCGATGTTGCGCTGCTGCAGCTTTCTCCGCCTGATCAGCACGGCAACTGCACGCTGGGCACGTCGGTCGACGCTGCCAAGTCGGCTGCCGACTCCGCGCCGATCATCCTCGCCGAAATCAACGAGCGTATGCCGCGGACACACGGTCATACCGTGGTGCCCTTCGAGCGCATCCGCGCCTTTGTGCACAGCGATAGACCCTTGCACGAAGCGCTCCCCGCAGCGCCGAACGAGGTCGAAACGCGCATCGGCGAAATCATCGCAGGCTTGGTGGAAGATGGCGCGACCTTACAGATGGGTATCGGCGCCATTCCCGACGCGGTGCTCGCGCGGCTCGGCAACAAGCTCGACCTGGGTGTGCACACCGAAATGTTCTCCGATGGCCTTATCCCGCTGATGGAAAACGGGGTAGTGACCAATCGCTATAAGAAAGTCCATCGCGGGCGCACCGTAACCAGCTTCGTGAGCGGCTCCCAGCGTCTGTTCGACTTCGTCCATGACAATCTGCTTGTGGAGCTGCACCCCTGCGACCGCACGAATGACACGGCCATGATCCGTAAGAATCCCAAGGTGTGTCCGATCAATGCTGCCCTCGAGGTCGATCTTAGTGGTCAGATCTGCGCCGATTCCCTGGGCGGTCGCATCTACTCGGGGATCGGTGGTCAGATGGACTTCATCCGCGGCGCAGCGTTGTCCGAGGGCGGTAAACCGATCATTGCGCTGCCTGCGACGGCCGCCTCAGGCACGCTGTCGCGCATCGTCTCGACGCTCAAGCCGGGCGCAGGCGTGGTAACAACCCGCGGTCACGTCCATTACGTGGTCAGCGAGTACGGCGCGGTCAACTTGCACGGCCTGAACCTGAGACAGCGGGCCAAAGCGTTGATTTCGATCGCCCACCCCGACTTTCGGGCGGAGCTACGGCGGGAGTATGCCGCGCTACGGCACGTCGTGTTGGCGTAGCGGTTTACTGAGAGTTAGTCGCCGGTCGTCGCTCCTCCCAAAGGAGCCGCCCCTGCAAGGGGCACGGCACTTGCTTGTGCCATGCCATGACAACCTACGGCTATAAATTGATGAGCGAGATCACATCGTACTCCTGGGCTTAGGTCCAGATCAGGGGGGCTTTTTGCGCTTTTGGCAAGAGGAGCTGGCCGAGCGTTTGCGCAAGGTATGACAGCCCCGTCCGCCTAAGTCTTAGTACAGCTCCCCAGAGGTAGGTGATCAGTCGATGTCGGGCGGCAGGGGCGGTTTTGTCAAAAAGTTGCCAGGCTCGAGCGTTGTGATCGTACGCGGGCATGGCGATGCGAACCCCGATTCGGATCGAGCTCACAGACGATGAGCGCTCGCGCTCGGTCGAATTGGAGCGCCGCATCGTGCGCTAATGGGGAACTCGCTTCGACGCGGCCCTGCGCGCTGACGCGCGCGTAGAACAATGACCGCAGACGTCAACGGTGCCGATCCCCCTTCATCGCGAACGTTGTCGTTGTCGTTGTCGTTGTCGTTGTCGTGAGCGTTGACCTGAGCCTTGACGGCGACGGCGACGGC
>JBBSJC010000371.1:0-8179 GCA_038257655.1 Polyangiales bacterium
CGCTATGGGAGTGTGCGCTGGGCTTGTCGCGTTGCTCGGCACTCGCCTCGTTGATCGCGGCGTCGGGTTGCGCGCCGGGCTCCTGTTTGCGGTCCTTCCCGTGGTGTCGCGCTATGGCCAGGAAGCGCGCCCTTATGCATTCGCCGCATTGTTCGCCACCCTCTCGAGTCTGCTCTTGCTGCGGCTTCTCGAGAGGCCTGGTTCTTTCGCACGAGCAGCGGCCTACGCCGCGGCGTTGACGGCACTCGGACTGAGCCACATTATCGCGCTGCTCGTCCTGCCCGCCCATGCCGCCTGCTTCCTGCGAATCACCCGTCAGAAGCCTTACGTGTCGATCGCATGGCGACCTCTGAGGAGCTTCGCACTCGCCGCCGCCGCGAGCATGGGCTGCGTGTTGGCGCTGATCGTGATCGGCGCGCATCAGCTGTCAGACCAAATTGGCAGACAGGGAACCATAGCCGAGCTCAGTGCCTTGGCGCGCAGGCGGATCGACGGGTCAACGACAGGGTCTCTCGCCATCGGGCTCGTGATCGGAGTGTTAGCCCTGCGTGCGGCGTTCTCTTCGCGCCACCACATCATGTTGCGATTGTGGGCCGTGGTTCCGCCGGTATTTTTGCTCGCGATGTATTCCGTTCTGCACTTGTGGGCTCTGCGTTACATCGTGTTCACGCTGCCAGCGTTAGCTCTTCTAATCGCGAACGCGATGGAACGCCCCGGGGCGAGCAGGCGCTTTCGATCCTTGGCCACGACAATCACCGTCGTTGCCGTCTTGCTGCTCGGGTGGAAGATGCAAATCAAGTCTCGGAGCTCACTGGCTCGTTCGAGTGGCGACTATCGCGCCATGGCCGACGACCTGGAGACGTTGGCGGCACCAGGCGACGCAGTGGCATTCGGTGGCAGTAAGGTCATCCCCCGCATTCCCCGGCTCGCGCTCGCCTACGAACTGCGACACCGACCGCGCTTGCACGACGTCTTCGTGTCCAGGTCGATGCGTGAGCTGGGCCTCTTTGTCGCGGAAGAGTGCAAGGTTCCGCGCGCCTGCCTTCCGCCGACGGTGCAACGATTGTGGCTGATAACGAACGCGCCACCATCGAATCTCTTCGAAGGGATGCCCCGAGCGCGAGCGCAGCTGTTCGAGGAGCAGTTCGTGGTGAGTAAGGTCTACCCTCACTGGCGCGCAAGTCTCGCACTGCTCGTGCACCATTCGCAACGTAGTCATTCCGAGTAACTACCGGACGTGGATGCTGCCCGCCATGCCGCGACCCACGGAATGGGCTTGGCTTGCTTGAAGCGCTCTTCCGATGCGGCATCGCCCGGATTGCGATCCGGATGCAGCTCGACCGCAAGCTTGCGGTAAGCCCGCTTGATTGCATCATCGGCAGCAGTGGGGGACACCCCGAGAATCTCGTAATAATCGCGTTGGCCCGCCACGTCCCCGTGAGTGTAACGGGCGGGCACGCTCAGCAACGCCAAAGGGATCGCTAAAGGTATAACGGGGGGCGTGCGGGCGTGCCCTACAGACGGATGCCGAACACCCAACCGGGCCAATAAGCGGCGCGAATCTCGTCGTTTCGTGGTGTGGCGAAATAGGTATGCGTCGAGAAACCCGGCCGAACGCGCAAGTCTGAATCGGTTTGAACCAGGAAGTTGAAGGTAGGGCCAGCGAATAGGCTGAAGTGTTTGTGCAATTCGACGCGTAGCATCGCGCGGATTTGCGGCAGCACGCTCGGGCTGTCGTTCAGGGTGCCCAGGCGTTGCACCAGATGCACACCGAGATCGAAATCTACGAACAGCAGCGAACGGAAGGCAGGAATTTTCGCGCCCAGGCCGGCACCGAGCGAATAGCTGCGGTGAACCTCGTTGCCGAGTGGGTGCCAACCAAACGCAATAAATGTGTAGTTGTAGTTAGAATCCAGTCGCAATGCGAATGTGGATAGCGCGGTGTCTCCCGTGGACAGTTGCGCGTGAACGCCTCCTTTGCGTGTGATACCGATTGGCGCAAGGGAGACGTCGGCTTCGTCTGCATAGTTGAGCAGACCGAGCTGCAAGCCGCGCACGCGTCCGCTGGTAGCGTTCACCAATCCAACTTGTACGCCGCGCACTTCGCCGGCCATGTTGAGTAGACCAAGTTGACTGCCATCGATACGCCGCGCCCAATTGATCGGGCCAAGCTGTACGCCGTAGCCATGCTCGATCACCACGTTCGGCCCTAGCCCCAGCTGGGCCCCGTAGAATACGTCGGCATAACGAAAGAGTAAGGATAGTTGCAGGCCGCGCAGGTAGGTTGCCTGATTGAAAATGCCGGCGATCTGTATGCCATCGGCGCGCTCGCGAACGCCATTGCCAGCCACGGCAATCTGCAGACCGGTGAGCACGTCTGGATCATCGTAAAGCAGCGTCATACCGAAGTGATTGATGATGCCTTCCCCCGCGTGCCTGCGATTGCTGGTGAAAGGGGGAATCAACGCTGCAGCAAATGGGCGTCGGACGTAGCGTAAAGGTTGCTCGCCGCGGCTTTGGGTGCTCTCACGTTTCACGCGCTCAAAATCGCTAGGCGCGACGCGGGATGCTGCCCCGCGTTTTACCTGCACCTCGGCGAGATAAGTCGCTTTGCCTTGCACCAACATCAGGTCATGTCGACCGTCCGGTACGGCCAACCTTACTGATCGCTTACCGGGCTTGTAGAGCTCGGCGACCAGTTGACCACGTGCGTCGCGCACGAACAGACGACCTTCGAGCTCGCGGTCGAGCTCAAGCTCCGAGTTAGGCTTGCGCAGGTCGGTGATAACCAGATCGCCCGTACCAGCCAGTGCGATGTCGTAGTTGGGATGCTGCGCGCCAGCTTGCGTCTGCCCTGTGCGCGCGAGGGTTTCGTTGAATGCAAAACGGTAAGCTTCGGTGAGGGTGACGCGTCGGTCGCCACTTTCATCCGCAGCACCACGCAGGCCAGACACGAGATAATGGGTGAAGAACGAGCCACGAATTCGATCTGACTCTTGCGCAGCTTCATCGCTCGACGACGATGTGAGGAACGCATGACCGCGGACTTCTGTCGAGGCATCGTACAAAAAAGGGGCGCGCCACACGCCGCCTTTGGTGCGCGTGATCGCGCCTGAAGCGCAGGAGTCGAGGATGGCGATCCTTACGTCCGCACCGACTGCCTGCAACATGCCGCGCAGCGCGATGTACGTGACGCTTTCTTCGCCCAGCAATAGGCCGGTTTCGTCGGAATGGCCTGAGTAATAGAACACGAGCTCCGTGCGCATGCCTTTGACTTGTACGGCTGCGATACGAGACTTCATCAGCTGAAAGGCAGCGCTTAGTCTTGATGAAGTGGGCTCGTCGATCAGCAGCGCATCATCTGCACTCACGCCTCCGAGCTGAGAGAGCACATCGCGCATGGCGCGGGCATCCGCGGTTGCATATTGCAATTTCAAGCGCTGACCGCTACCGCGATTGGCGCCGACACTCAGCAGAAAACGCCGCATCGTCAGGTTCGGGTTCGCTTGCGCCCGCATCACAGGGAACAAGACGTGATCGCCAGCGAACGGAAAGCTTCCGCTCAGGCACGACAATACCAGGGCGAGACCCAAGATACGAAGCCAACGGATCACGAGCTTCTCACTGGCTGTTCGCTTTACGGAGTAACACGGAGGATTGTTCTGCATTCGGCGCAAGCTTGAGCGGCTCGCGCATTGCACGCTGCGGCTCGCGTGCAAGCTCCTCGGCAGCATTCAGAATCTGATTGACGTGCAACGCCCGCTGCGATGTCACGAAAAAGAAACGCTCGAAGCTGGGCGCATCATCGAGCTCATAGGCGCGCTCAAGCAGCTGCGTGCGTGGATTGTCTGGCAGGGTAGCGTCGGCGTTGGGCATACGGGGTGCATGCAACGTGACAACACCACGACCATCGATCGAAAGCAGCACACCATACCCTCGACCTCCTGCCACGTAACCGAGCTGAAGCACGTCGCGGGCACGTGCTTCTGCACCGTTGCGCAACTCCTCGGCACTGTGCTCGAGCTGACGATAGACCACTACGCGTGGCGCTAGGCCCTTGATGCGCTCGCTCGATTCGGCTTGTTTCGTGGGCGAATGGCCCTGAGCCGTAGGATCGGCACTAGGAGACAAGAAAAGCAGAGCGCTTGCGACAACAACGGCGGCCGCGGGTGCGGCGCTCCAGAACATCCGCGCAGCCTTGGTGCTCTGTGCGATCTTACTGTTCACGCGCGCTTTCAGCAGATTGGGTGGGAGCGCCGCAAACAGCTCCTCGCGCAGCGCCAGGTCCTCTTGTTTCAACTGCTCACGCTCAACGCTCGAGACGTCGCGTTCGAACGCCGCGCGCGCTTCGCTGTCAAGCTCGCCTAAAAGCCATTTCTCGCGAATGAGCGGCGATTTCTTACGCATGTTTGACATCGTCCATCGCTCCGAGCAGGCTTACTTTCTCGCGCAATGTGCGCATGCGTTTACGAATTCCTGAGACACTCAGGCCGACTTCAGCGGCGACTTCGTCGAGAGTCATACCGTCCACGAAATGCAAGGTCGCGATCACCCGTGTGGATACCGGCTCGCGCTGAAAAATCTTGTCGAGTAAGGCCGAGCGAAATCCCTGGCCTACATCTTCGTCCGAGGCACTCGCTATCTCTTGTAGAAGTGCGTCATCTGTGTGCTCTGGGTGACGTCGTGCGCTGCGCAGATAGTTAAGCGAAACATAGGTCGCCATCTGGAACAGTAAGCTTGCAAGGCTGCGCTCTTCGATCGCGTCCTTACGCCGTGCGAGCTGTACGAACACATCCTGCATGGCGTCCTCCGCGAGCGTCTGTGAACGCAGCATCGAACGGCAGCGCCGAAGCACCATCGGCCCATAGCGCGTGTACGCCTGTTCGAGATTGATCAAGAGTTCTTACGTTCCTCTCCTGGGTAGACACCAGAACACGACGTTTGTGTCACCTGCAGGCTGCGAAAAGTTAGCACGAGCTTAAATCGCGCCGGAAAAGAGGCGCCTTCGCGTCTTCACCCCGAATTCGGGTGTCGGCCGCGCCGCGAACCGGTGGTTAACCCTCGACACCCCAAACACTCACTCGGAGGCCCCAGTGGTTCGCTCAATGCTTACGCTCATCGTTCTTTCGCTGTCATGGCTCACTTTTTCACCCACCGCCCGAGCCCACGACCGCTCAGCGGATGAATCGCCGTCGGTCTTTTCGTATGGTTATCGCGGCTTTTTCTCTGGGGCCTTGGTTGGCATCGGGACAGGTTACCTAGTGACCCGACCCGGCGGAATCGAGTCGGAGGATTGGCGCACGTTGGTGTTCGCCGGAGGCATCGGCGCGCTGACTGGCAGTGCGGTCGGAATCGGCCTTGGCGTGATGGATTTGTCGATCGACCAACCAGGTCGCGCACGGCTGGTCCTGCGCGATACCGCTTACGGCGCCACATTTGGTCTGTTCGCAGGCGCGGCAACGGGCGGGCTTGCTGCACTGAAGACCAATGAGGGAGAGCACGTGCTGTTCGGAATGGCGATCGGAACGATCGCGGGCGCGGGTCTGGGCCTCGCCGTAGGTTTCATCGAGGGTGAACGCGTGGTCGACCGACGCGCGCGGCAACGCGACCGCGACCATCGACGTGGTTTAACAGCCAGCGTAAGCACCACCGAAGATGTAGCGGGCGGGCTTGTCTGGATGCCGAGCATCGCCGGACGCATGTGAGCAACAGAGGCGAGTCACGCTCTCAAGGACGAAGGGCTGCTCGCTGGCCACCAGCACCTCTCGCTCGGCTCTCGCGATTGTCAGCGATAGCTCAAGCTGTACACGACGTAGGCGAGCATGGCGACCGCCCCCGCACCCGCGGCAACGACACCCAAGAGTCCCTGTTTGAGCACCGAACGCGGGCGGACCGAGCCGCCCACCACGGCAGCGATGACGCTGATGAGCAGCAGTAGGGGCAGTGCCTCGACGAACCCATCGCTGCCCACGACCAGCACCATGATCCCTGCCAGGGCAAAAAGACACGCGAGCCCTGTGACCACGGCTTGTCGTAGGCGCTGTGGAAGGGTGGTTCGCGTGGCCATCTCGATCCCATCCTACGCGACGCAGCCGCTCGTCGTGAATTGAAGCGCCCACTTCGGAATGGCCACGGTGTAGGTGTCCGCCGCGCCGCGCCGACCGCACGGGCGCAGCGCAGGTCGTTCATGGCACCCCCCCTCGTTCCACGCGAGGTAGAGCGCGGCGCCCTGACGCAGAGGAGGGGCTTGATAGTCGCTCGGTAAGTCGAGCACCCACGTCTCCCCGCCACTCGTCTCCCCGCCACTCGCCTCGACGACGCGGTAGTCGATCTCGAAGTGGTCGTCGACCGAGCAAGCCGCCGCCCAGAGGCATTGGACCACCGCCCGCATCGAGCCGTTGGTCGAAGCTCGAGCCGGACGACTCAGCCTGAGCCCAACCAGGAGCAGCGCGACCGGCTCGTTCAGTCCCCCGGGGGCCAGGCGATCCGAGTTACTCTAGGGCACCGAATGCGAGCCCAGCGCTTTCCGGGCATGGGCCGCCCAGAACCGATGCAAACCACCAAGCACAGGCAAGGAGATGACCTTACCTGTTCCTCCGTGCTCAGCGCCGTCAGGCACGCGCTGCGCGAATACTCCGATCGGTTGGGACGTTCTACCGGGGTCGTGCCGGCCGGCGGCGAACGCGGGTCGTCGTCTCGTCGTGTGACCGTTTCGAGATCAGAAAACCGGGAGGGCGCCCACGAGACAAAACGTCTTCACTTTCTTTGTGTTTGAATGCAGACCGCGTTCCGAAACAAGCTGCCGAATACAGAGTGCCCGGCAACGCTGTCGGAGGTGGTGACGTTCATTGCGGAGTTCCTGCTTCCGATCGCTCAGGCATGTGCAAGCGGCGAGAGCTTCGAGCGAAGCTGGACTCCGGGCAGCCAGTGGACCAGAGGTTCCTTGCCACCTTGAAGGCGCCAGCTTCGTGGGTGCAACCTTGCGTGATTCCGTCTTCTGGAAGGCGAACCTCACGCGCGCGGATCTGACAGGAGCCGACCTGCGAGGTGCCGATTTGCAAGGTGCGCGCTTCGACGGGGTGGTTGGCCTCGACTTAGTTCAATGCGACGAGGAAACGATTTGGCCGAACGTGTGGGAGCCCCGATGCGCCAAGCGCCTATGAGTTCGGTCTGCTCGTCGTCATGGTACCACCATGACCCGGCCGCCACGCTCCTCGGGTGAGCGAGCACAAGGTCGGACCGAATCGGGTTGTCTGCCGCACGCCGCTCTCCAACATTCGCATCACCACCCTCGTCGCTGGTGAGCACGAACTCCGCATCATCGATCCTGATCGAGTGGAGCTGGTCGCTGCGATCGGATGCGACGTGGCGATTGAGTAAACTCGACTTCGCGTCATCACAGTCCGAGCAGTGTGCGCAGACGCGCGAAGTCGGTCTCGATGCCATCGGAGAAACGCGCCTGCATCAGCTCCATGTCGCGCAGCAGCAGATCGACCTGCGACCTTCCTGCTTTTGTGCGCACGGCCTGACGTGGTGTTCGATCCTTGAGCGCGGGGATAGGTTGGTCGAGCCAATCTTCGAGCAGGCGCTGTTTGTGGGCACGCAGCGCTTCGCGGACCTCGGGTGGGATGCTTGGCGGGCGCGGCGCGGTCTTGGGTCCCTCGCGCTGGGCGGTCGAAGTTGGGTCTTGGTGCTCGCGCAGCCGGTGCGTGACCAGCGCGCCACAGATGCCCTCGAGGCGCGAGCGCAGGATGTCTGCGCGTGCCGCCGAGTTGGTCTCGATACGCAGGCGGCGTTCGCCCACAAGCACGCGGCCATACAGCGAGACGGCTTTCGTGGCGGTCCAGGAAGTGCTGCGGCACGACCTTACCGTCGATGAGTTGCGCATAGTACCGAAGCGGCCCAGCAAGCTGTGCGGCTGCTGCGGCGTCCTGGAACATCTGGTCGGCATCCCGGTGCCGGCCATGGAGCTCTCGGTCGGCAAACGCCTCGAGCTGCGGGATGAGACGGTGGTCGAAGTCGTGACCACGCAGGCTCGATAGTGTTTGCGCGTCGACCAAGCTGGCCCCCGCCTGCGTCGAGCCTTGGCAGCACTTCTTGTACTTCTTACCGCTGAACAGCTCGCGCAGCGTGGGCTCAGCGAGCGCCGCGTTTGTAAGGTATGCAGTGCGACCCGCGC
>JBBSJC010000372.1:0-8155 GCA_038257655.1 Polyangiales bacterium
AAAGGTATAGATTGTCTTCGTACATTCCGCCCACCGAGCTGAGCACCGAAGACAGGGCGGTCTGCCCCTGCTTGAACACCATGATGTACATGGTCATGTCGCCTAGGCCGATTACGCCCTCGATCGCGGACAGCGCAATCCAAGCGTAGGCACCGTAAAATGCTAGCGTGCTGAACAGACCAAATACGTAACCCCACACGCCGCGCCGCAAAGTAAGGTTACGGTCTTCGGCATAAAGCTTCTTGAAGATGCCTTCGTAGCGGCCGAGTAAGCGCGGCCCCAGGCCGAACAGCTGCACTTCCTTGGCGTGGTCTTCGCGCGCGATCACAGTCTCGAGGTAGTTCTGCTCGCGACTCTCGGGCGTGCGCCAGCCGAACAGACGAAAGGCCTCGCCCGAATAGCGCGTCTCGGCGATGAACGCGGGCAAGGCAGCCAGCACCAAGATCACCACCGCCCAGCCTGAAAACGCGATCAACAGGGCGCCGTAGGTGACAAGTGAGATCATGTCTTGGGCAAACCCGAACGTGCGTCCCACCAGACTGAGCGGCCGGCTCGATGCCTCCCGGCGCGCCCGCGTCATCTTGTCGTAGAGCTCCGAGTCTTCGAAGTGAACGAGCTCGAGCGTCAGCGCCTTTTCGAGGATCATCACATTGACGCGGTGGCCGAGCACCGCGCGCAACAACGAGCGCAACACCGTCTGTCCGCGCTGGGCCAAGGCCCAGAACACGACCAAACCCATTTCAGCGGCCACCAGCCAGATGGCAGCCTGACGGTCTGCTGCTTGACTCGAAGCGGCCGCCGCAATCACCGCGTCGATGATGAGCTTCCCTACGTAGGCTATCGCGCCAGGCAGTACGCCTGACACGAGGCTCAACAGCGCCATGCCGATAGTAAGACTGCGGCTGGTCGACCAGACCAGGCTCAGGGCGCGGCCGCTATAACGAAACACGCCGAAGTAGCTGCGCAATGCTTGCACTTAGCGGACACCGCTACGTGGGTCGTGGCGCAACACGCCTTCAGGAATGCCGGCTGCGACCTCGTGGGTGTCGACGTCACCGCGCGACCAGAGTGTGCGCTCGACCATGGCGAGAAACACGCGCTCGATCGCCAGCTGTATCTCCGGCCCTTCAAGAATGCCCATCGCGCGCGCCACCGCTTCTATGGTCGCAAGCCCCCCGTCATGCGTTTCAGTGCGCAAGCGATAGAGCGAGGGCGGCCCTTCGGGCAGCGAGACACAGGGCACCTCCGCCATGCCCGGTACGCGATTGCGCACCTTGGCCGCCTGACGCCAGGTGCCGTCGGGCACGATCAGCGTCACAGGTTGCTTCGAGCCGGCAAACTCCGCGATCGGAATCGCTCCTGCGCGCGGAAACAGAAACAGCGGTTGCGTGCCGGCAGCCGCCACAAACGGTGTGCTCGGTTGCCCCTCGTGACCGCGGATCACGATCTCGCTATTGGCGAGGCAGTCTGCGGCGAGCCGTCCGGTATTGGTGGGCTTGCGCACCTCTGCGCGGTGGATGAACAACAGCAGACGGGTGCGCGTTGCAAGCCGCGGGATCAACGCGCAGATGCACAAACTCTGGTGGACACGGCAGCGCGGACAACGGACTGCGACGTTTTCTCTACGGCTCACGCCGGCGCTCATAGCGCGCGAGGCGGTGCGAGGAAAACCACGATGAAACCTCGGGTAGAGCCGAAGCTGGTTACTGCGACTTGACGCGCATCGTGACGAACTCTTCGGCGGCGGTAGGATGGATGCCGACTGTTGCGTCAAACTGGGCCTTGGTGGCGCCCATCTTGATAGCGACGGCAAAGCCTTGGACGATCTCGCCCGCGTGATCGCCAAGCATGTGCAAACCGACCACGCGATCGGTCTGACGGTCTACTATCAGCTTCATCAGCGAGCGTTCATTGCGGCCGCTCATCGTGTGTTTGAGCGGCCGGAACGTGGATCGGTAAACGTCCACTTCGGGATAGATGGCGCGCGCCTGCTCTTCCGTGACCCCTACCGTTCCGAGGTTCGGCTGGCTGAAGACGGCGGTTGGCACGCAGGCATGATCCGGCTCGACCGGGCCCTTACCGAAAAGCGTCTGTGCCACCGCCGTACCTTCGGCGAGCGCCACCGGCGTAAGGTTGAGCCTGTCGGTCACGTCACCCACGGCAAAGATATGCGGCACGGACGTACGTGAGTGCGCGTCGACGGCGACCGCCCCGCCCGGCTTGAGCATGATGCCCAAGGCCTCGAGCCCGAGATTCTCGCTGCGTGGTCTGCGCCCGGTCGCAAGCATGACCTGATCTACTTCGCGCGTGCTGCCATCGTTGAGCTGGGCGATCAGACCGTGCGGGGTACGCTCCAGCTGAAGGATCTCGGACTCGAACTGCACTTCGATGCCGTCCTCGCGCATGGCGATCGTGAGATGATCGCGCAAGTCTTCGTCAAAGCCGCGCAAAAGCTTGTCGCCGCGATGTAGTAAGGTCACCTGCGAGCCCAAGCCGTGAAAGATGCCGGCAAACTCCACCGCGATGTAGCCGCCGCCGACGATGATCACGCGTTTGGGCAGCTCGGGCAGGACGAAGGCTTCGTTCGAGGTGATCGCAAGCTCGGAGCCAGGAAATATCGGTACAAACGGCCAACCACCTGGACACAGTAAGATGTTCTTGGCGGTGTAACTCTGTTCGCCGACGCATATCGTGTGCGCGTCGGTCAAGTGGGCACGGCCTAGGAGAAGCGTCACGCCGGCCGTCTCAAGCAGGTTGCCGTAAAGCTGATTGAGACGCGTGATCTCCTTGTCTTTGTTGGCGATCAACCTCTGCCAGCTGTGGCTCGGCAGCCCTGCGCTCCAGCCGAAACCGACGGCGTCGCGCACTTCGCGCGAGAACTCCGAGGCGTAGACAAGCAACTTCTTGGGAATGCAGCCCACGTTCACACAGGTGCCACCAAGGCGGTCCATTTCGGACACGGCCACACGCGCGCCCAAGGCCGCAGCCACACGCGCTGCCCGTACGCCGCCCGAGCCTGCGCCGATCACGAACAGATCAAAGTCGTAACTCTTGTCCATCAAGGGATACTAGCCGTCTGACGTGGCGGTGCGCTAGCTGCCGCGCGTATCGCTTCGATCTAGCTCCTGAGCGGCCCCACACAGGCTTCCAGCAACCTCCAGAGCAGACCTAGAGCAGGGCTCCAGCAGTTGCAGCCCCGAGCCCGTTAGCGTCACAGGCTCACTTCGCGCTGAGCTTGATTTCGACCGTGTGGGAGCTCGCAGGCTTACAGGTAATGTAGACGCGGGTGCCTACGATTTGGGGGGTTACCTTAGTACTATCGCAGCGAACGCTGTCGACGACAAAGCGCTCGGGTATGAACACTTGGTTTGGCGTATCGAGCGCATCGTCGTAGGCAAACGTGAGGGTGGTGTCCTCGAAACGCATCGCGCTCGGCGTGCCTGCGATGCGCTGGGCATGGGGCCGTGAAACGAGGGTGACCATCTCCCGACGTTCCCTCCAGACACCATCGACATTGTCGTGGATTCCCCAGCTGTCCTGATTGCCCTCTTTCCACAACCACAACGCCGAGGATACGAGAAACTCGTCTTGCAAGTCGTAGTGGGCCTCGAAGTAGTCGGCAGAGCTTGGGCTCGCGCCGAACTCTCCGATCATGAAAGGCACTCCAAAAGCCTTGGCCTCCTTGGCCGCGCTCTCAAACACAGTCTGCAAGCCCTCGCGCGGGGTCAAGTCGAGCGCGACGTCGTAGGTGTGGGGTGCATAGATGGCATTCGCAACAGGGTAAGGTTCGAGCACGTCGGCCGCGAGCCGGCCCCTGCGGCTCCATAGTGCATCGGGCTCGAACACGACGACCAGCTCCGGAGCGGCCTTGCTCACCGCTTGCCCTGCGCGTTCGTTGAAGCTGGCGAGCAGGTCTTGGACGGTGACGGGCTCGTTGTATAGATCAAAGCCCATCACTGAAGGCTCATCTGCGTAACGTTGGGCCACGTGCTCGAGCATCGCGATGTACTCTGCCTGCAGTCCATTCGGATCGCCCTCGGCGAAAAACGAGGCAGAAGCATCGAGCGCGGCTTTCGAGGACCGCCTTCGGAACAGCTCTTCACTGGTGAGCGGGCCTTCGAGCAGCATCTCGGGCGCAGGCACGATCGCCCACAAGGGCGCGCCATCTTCCCCAATCTCCTTGGAGTAAGCGTCTTGATGGGAATCGACCAACACATAGACGCCGTGCTCGCGGGCGCAGGCGACAGCCGCGTCGACACGCTTGAGGTACGCCTCGTTGAACTGGTCGCGTTCGGGCTCGATACCGCTCCAGCTGATCGGAAGGCGCAGCAGACTGAAGCCAAGCTCGGCCATGCGCTTGCAATCGGCGTCGGTCAGCTCGGGCACCTCTTCGACTGGCGTGCGACCATCGTCGAAGGTGACATCGAACACACCCTCGACGCGCGCGTTGACCCCGCGCAGGATCAAGGCGCGACCTGAGGTATCGCGTAGAAAGCCTTGATTCACGCTCAGGCGATCGAGCGTTGCAAACTGGGGCTCGGGCCCAGCGTCCTCGCTCGGGCCCGCGTCGAGCTTTGGATCTACTTTTTTGGGTTCGGCTTTGTCGCTACAGCCGGAGCCCAACAACATACATATTCCCAACACATTCCATCGACGCATCAACCGAGTATACCTGGTTAGTAAGATCCAGAGAGGACAAGCGAAGCGCGATGACCCTGCAAGCCGTTCAAATATTCGGTACGAAGAAGTGTCCAGACACGCGCAAGGCGGAGCGCTTTTTCAAGGAGCGCGGCGTGAAGTTTCAGGCGATCGATCTAGCTCAAAAGGGCATGTCCCCGGGCGAGCTGCGGGCTGTGGCTGCGCGTGTGGGTGGCTTAGATGCGTTGATCGATCGCGCGGGGAAACGCTACATCGACAAAGGTCTCAAGCATGCGCACCCTACGGGCGCTCGTCTTGAGCAGTTGCTGATCGAGGACGCCTTGCTGTTGCGGACCCCGATCGTGCGCTCGAGCGCGGGGGCAAGTGTGGGCCTTGCGAACGAGGTCTGGGCTGAATGGCTCAAACGCACGCCATAGAGACACACGGCATCACCGACCTAGATGGTTTGGCTTGATCCGGCCGCGGCACTTTGCGCGGGCGCGATCGATTCGTGCGCATCGGCCATGGTATCGAGGCGTGCTGCCTCGCCCAGCAAGCGCAGCACATGCGCGCGAATATCAGCGGGCCAATCACAGATCAACTCGCGTAAGCGCGCGTCGTCTTTGGCGTACAGGGCACGTGACGCCTCTTCGAAACCCGGCAGATTACCGCCCATCGCCCACATGAACTTGGCCGCAGCTTCACGCGCGTTGCGAGCGAGCTCCTTGGCCCGTCCGCTCTTACGCGCAAGCTCAACCAACTTGCGCAGCGTGGCGGAAAGGCCGCCCGGCTGACGTTCAAGCCACTCCCAATGCCGCGGTAGCAAAGAGACCTCGCGCGATACGACACCGAGCTTGGGGCGCCCCGGTCGCGGCGGCTCGACGGTCGGACTGCTCGGGGGCGCGATGGCAAACGACGGATCGGCTTCTAACCGGGCCAACACCTCGCCAACTGAGCCCTGAAGATCGAACTCCACCTGCGCGCCGGTCTGGTCCTCGAAGATCAGCAGCAGCTCTAAGCCCCCGCCATCCAGATAATGCTTTGTTTCGCTCAGCACACTGCGCACAGGGCCAGAAGCCAGGAGACGCTCGCCCGAAAATGCCGTGTAACTTCGCTCAGTTGTTTCCATTGCGGAATATTACCCGGGAAATACTCAGAGGTCAATATTATCCGGGTAATATTCTGCAGAAACTCGGTTCTAGAGTTCCGCTCGCCTCGACGGACATGGGAACGATCCTTACGGTGTCGGCCATGAAAGCCATTTGGATCACGAAGCACGGCGGCCCCGATGTGCTCAAGGTGTGCGAAACCCCTGACCCAGTTCCCGATACCCAGAGCGTGCGGATTCGGGTGCGCGCCGCGGGGCTCAACTTTGCCGAAGTGATGGCGCGCAAAGGGCTGTATCCCGATGCACCCAAGACGCCTTGCGTTGTTGGCTACGAGGGGTCGGGGGTGATCGACGCCCTCGGCAGTGGGGTGCGCGACCTGAGTATTGGCCAACGCGTGCTGTTTCTGTCGCGCTTTGGCGGCCATTCGGACGTGGTGTGCGTGCGCGCGGAAAGCGCCCTACCCATTCCCGATGCCATGAGCTTCGAAGAAGCCGCAGCGCTGCCGGTCAATTACCTGACGGCCTACCACATGATGTTTCACGTCACACGCGTGCGCGCTGGGGATCACCTGCTGATTCACATGGCGGCAGGCGGCGTCGGCACAGCCATGCTGCAGCTCTGCCAAAGCGTGCCGGGGCTCGTCACCTACGGCACCTGCTCGCAAAGCAAACACAGCTTCGCGCAGAGTCACGGCCTGCTTCACGCCATCGACTACAGAACCAAAGACTACGTGAGCGAGGTCAAGCGTCTGAGTGCGGGACGCGGCGTCGACTACGTGTACGACGCCTTGGGCGGCAAGGACTGGAAGAAGGGCTATTCGCTGTTGCGGCCAGGCGGCATGGTCGTCGCGTTCGGGGTGGCAAACATGAGCAAGGGCGAGCGACGCAGCATCCTGACGGCGCTTATCGCCTTACTTCGCTCACCCTGGGTAAGCCCGATCACACTGATGAATGACAACAAGGGTTATGCCGGTGTGAACATGGGCCACCTGTGGGATGAGATCGCACTGCTGCGTGGGCAGCTGCATGCGATCATGGCGCTCTACGATCAAGGCGTGGTCCGGCCACATGTGAGCGCAAGCGTACCGTTTTCCCGCGCCAAAGAGGCGTTTGCGCTGCTCGAGCACGGTAAGAATACCGGCAAGGTCCTGTTGATCCCCGACTGAACGCGCATGCCATACCACCTGCGAAACTAAGCTTATACAGCGTGATGCACACTGCGCGCCTGCATGCGAAGTGCCGCAAAAACACCCAAGGTAGGCGCATGAATCAGGTGTAAATGCGGCATCGCTCTCCCGCACCCAGCCCTCACCCAGCCTGTCCCGCGTGCGGGAGAGGAGCAGGAGACGCTGTCCGCGGGCGCCTGAAATCCGCTATATCGCGGTGCAAACGTTAGCTTTGCGCAAGTTGGGCGCGCTCCGTGTTAGGGTAATTTGGATACTCGAACACAGCGCCGAGCTTCATTGGGGATGAAGTCGCGGCGCGAGGAGAGAGCTCGCGATGCGTACTCGCAACCATACACGGTTGGCTGCTGTCTTAGTCACATGCTCGCTTGCTGCGACGGCCCACGCCTCGCCACCAAGCAGCGCACAAGGAAAGGCGCCTGGCGCCAAAGCGGAGCTTATCGCACGGGCAGCTCCGCCTGTTAGCAGCGAGCCGCGCGCACCTGCTGCCCAACAGCTACCCGCGGACATGGCGCCTTTCGTCATGCCCACGAGCGCCGCAGAACGCGCGAGTATGCTGCAGGCAACAGAAGCCAAGCTCGACACGGCCGACGTTGAAGCGGTGGAGCAAGCCTTCCAAGTGTTGGCTCAGCTCGGAGGCGCCGATTCCGCCAAAATCGTGGTTGCACGGCTGAGTCGCGGCTTACCACCCCAGTTGATCGGGGCGGCCCTCGATGCACTTGTGACCTTGAAGGCGCCGAGCGCGACACCGGTGTTGCTGGAGCTCACCTTGCACCGACGCTGGCAGGTGAGAGAAAAGGCCATCGACGCCCTCGGGAGCTTGCGCACCAAGACGGCGCAACCTTCCCTTGTGTACTCGCTCGACGATTCAAGTGCCGAAGTGCGCAATGCCGCTGTGCAGGCGCTCGGAGCGCTAGGTGATGCGCGGGCCTTGCCTGCGCTCAAGCTCGCGATGGAGCGAGGCGCAGAGGGCGCGGCCTTAGCGGTCGGCAAGCTCGGGGGTGCCAAAGAGCTCGAGCTATTACTGGCTCGCGCACGCACGGGCGAGGTGGCTTCCGTAGAAGCTGGCCTGCATGCGATGTTACTTCGCAGCAATTTCCCGCTTCCACATAAGCTCAAGATCGTCAACGAGCTTGCCAAAGTGGGCTCACCGAGCACGAACGAAGTCATGACCGTCTGGGCCCAGGGCTGGGAAGACGGCGACCCGCGCGTCCTAAAAGCCCTC
>JBBSJC010000373.1:0-8154 GCA_038257655.1 Polyangiales bacterium
AGGCACTGCGTACAGCACGCTGCTCTCGGCCTCGCTCAATGCGCGGGCGACTTCCTCGGGAGAAAACTTCGGAATCCAGTGCAGGCAGGCACCGGCGCGCAGCGCGCCAAACAAGCCGAAAACCAGGCCGTGCGCATGAAACAGCGGCAAACCGTGCACAATCGTGTCGCGGGAGCTGAGCGCCCACGCGTCGATCAGACCATCGAGCGTGGCTGCGACGTTGGCGGCTGAGAGCACCGCCCCCTTCGGCGCGCCCGTGGTGCCGGACGTGTAGAGCACGAGCATCGGGTCGTGGGGATCGCGCTCGACGAACAGGCGCGGCGTCACGATCGAGTCGGCGCTAAAAGCGAAGCCACTGACGGGGATCTCGGGCGTACGCGCGCGATCGTCAGCTTCGTAGGCCGAGAAAATCGCATCGGGTTTGGCATCGTCAAGGATGTGCGCGAGCTCCTTTTCGCCCAGGCCCGGGTTGAGCGGAATCGTCACCAGGCCCGCGCTGATGGCGCCGATGAAACCAAGAATGGTGTCGAGCTCGGGATGCGCCCAGATCGCGATGCGATCACCACTTGCAAGTCCCGCCTCGGCCAGCGAGCGACGAAACGCCGCGCAGGCAGTGGCGAGCGTGGCGTAGTCGAGTACGTCGTCGCCCATGCGCAGCGCAGCGCCGGGGCTGGGCGAGTCGATGCGCGGGAACAGGGGAGTAACGGGCGTCATGGCGCGGCACTGTAGCATCCGGTTCGCGCCGAATAGCCACGATGAGTAAGCGTCAAGGTGAGCCTTCGTCTCGGATCCTGATACGCTGCGCTCGGGTCGACTCCAATGATGTTCAGCAAGGGTCAAATCGCCTCCAGGTCGCATCGCGGACCGCTCGCAGCCTGTGCTCTGCTGATACTGGCCGCGATCTTCGTGGGCGGCAGCGGTTGGCTGCGCCCCGAGGCCGTGCGTGCTCTCGGCGCCGACGAAGGCGTGGAAATCCGGCGCGTGCGCGTGGGCAGCTTTGACGAAGATGCGCGTCCAGGTGCCGCTCAGCGCATCGCCTGGGAAGTTCGCAAGCGCACCAGCATCGAGACCGTGCTCGAGCCTTCCACTGTGCGCTTCGATGATCCGAGCATCTTCAAAACGCCCTTTTTATATTGGTCGGGCGATCGTGCGTTTCCCGCACTGAGTCAGGCAGAACTCAAGGGGCTGCGCCGTTTTGTCGAGTATGGCGGTTTTCTCCTGATCGATGATGCCTCGCCCGAAACGCGTGGCTTTGATGACAGCGTGCGTCGCGAGCTGCCGCGCGCCTTTCCCACGCAGCGCCTTGCCCGTCTCGGACGTGACCACACCCTCTACCGCGCTTTCTATTTGCTCGACCATCCAGTGGGCCGCGTGGCGGAGCCCGACTCTCTCGAAGTCATCATGCAAGCGGGGCGTGCCGCGGTGATCTACAGCCGTCATGATCTCGGCGGCGCGTGGGTGCGAGACGAGCGAGGGCAAGCTGCCTACGACATCACACCGGGCGGCCCGGCCCAGCGCGAGCAGTCGATTCGTCTGGGCGTCAACCTCGTGATGTATGCGTTGTGCCTCGACTACAAAGATGATCAGGTGCACGCGCCCTTCATCTTGCGTCGTCGTGGAGGTCGCCCCTGAACGAGGCGATCCAGATCGAGGGCGTGCAGGTTGGCTGGGGCATTCCGGGCGGAGCACCGGCAGCCTTCGTGCTGGCGCTCGTGTTGCTCGTGCTAGCGGTGTTGGGCTCGCGTCCGCAGGTCGCAGGCCTCGGCAAAAAGGTGACGCTGGTCGCCCTGCGCTGGTTGTCGGCGCTCTCGCTGTTCTTGCTGGCCACGCAGCCAGCGTTTTGGGGCGAGCGCGTCAAAAAGCAGCCGGGCGTGCGCGCCGTGCTGATCGATAGCTCGCAAAGCATGAGCATCGCGGTAGACGGTCCATCGCGTGCCGAGCGTGTGAAGCGTCTGGCCTCGCGCTGGGCTGCAAGCCAAGCAGGCCGACAAGCACGCTGGTACACGGTTGACGAGGGCCTGACGCCGATCGATGTCGCGAGCGTCGCCGCGGGCCCTGCGCTCACGCACGGGGGCGCCTCCGACCTGGCAGGCGCTGTTTCCGAGCTCGCCGAAAGCGTGCCGGACCTCGGTGCGATTATCTTACTGAGTGATGGGGCCGATACCTCCGGCAAATCGCTACCCAAAACCTTACCCGTGCAATCCCACGCCGTGACGGTGGATGATCCACGCCCGCTGCGTGACGATGGCATCGTGCGTCTGCACGCCGATCCGGTCGCGTTCTTACATGGGGAAGGGCGCGTGCAGGCCACTCTGCGCAGTACCGGGCTTGGCGCACGCACGCTCAACGTGAGCCTGTTGCGCGGCTCGCGCTTGATCGCCTCGCGACAGGTGAGCGTCGAAGCAGACGCAGAGGCGTCGGTGGAGCTGCCTTTCACGCCCGAAGCATTGGGCCGCGAGGTGTATACGCTGCAGATCGGTACCGACCCTACGGACGATGTGCCACAGAACAATGCGCGCGTGTTTCTCGTGCGCGTGACGCGCGAGCGCTTACGCGTGCTCCACGTTTCCGGCCGACCCAGCTGGGACCAGCGCTTCTTGCGCGGCTTTCTGAAGCGCGATCCGTCGATCGATCTGGTCTCGTTTTTCATCTTGCGCAGCGTGCATGATCTAACGATGTCCGATCCGTCGGAGCTGGCGCTTATCCCATTCCCCACGGACGAGCTTTTTCGTCAGCATCTGACCAGCTTCGACCTCGTGATTTTGCAGGACTTCGACTACGGGCCCTACCAGATGGCACCTTACCTTCCTTTGATTCGCGAATACGTGGTCCAAGGCGGAGGGCTTGCGATGATCGGCGGTAGCTTGAGCTTTGATGGGGGCGGCTACGCAGAGACGCCGCTTGCCAACGCGTTGCCCGTGCGCATGCGTCCCACAGATCCGGCCGGCGCTGCGATCGTGGCGGGCGAGTTCGTGCCGCAACCGGTATCTGCGCTCATGCATCACCCGATTTTGGAGCTGTCCGCGGATCCCGCACAGACTCGCGCCACCTTCCAACGCCTGGCACCGCTCGATGGCGCCAATCGCTTGCTCGGCCTCAACCAGCATGCCGTTGCTCTGCTAGAGCATCCAACCGAGCGCATCGCTAGCGGCGGTCACATGCCCGTGCTCGCTGTCGGCAGCTCGGGCAAGGGCCGCACGCTGGCGTTGGCCACAGACACAAGCTGGCACTGGAGCATGCCCACCGCGGGCCGCGGCGGAGATCCCGCCACCTACGATAGGTTTTGGGATCGCGTGGTGCGCTTTTTGACGCGCGATCCCCTGCTCGACCCTTCCCATCTGCAGACCGCACGCACAAGCTACGGCCCCGCGGCCCGCATCGACATCACGGGTGTGGCACGCGACGCTCAGTACATGCCAATCGCGAGCGCCGAGGTCGCGATCAAGCTGCGCTCCAGCGACGGAGTCGACCTTACCGAGCTTGTGGCGCGCACGGACGGTGCAGGGCACTTTGCCGTCAGTACCGAGGGCCCGCGTGAGGTCGGCGTCTACGAAGCACAGCTTGCGCACAAGAGCGAGCCGCTCGCTGTTTCTCCGTTCCTTGTTGAGCTTTCGAGCCAAGAGCTGAGCGCTCCGCAAGCGCGCCCTGACTGGATGCGCAAGCTCGCGATGATTAGGAGCGCTAAGCTCGTCGACTCACCCGAGGATGCACCGGGCCTCGAGGCCTTTGACGCCACGCGCACCGAATCCTTGGGCATCGAGCGCAGCGCACCCTTCGGCGAGCCGTTGTGGGCGCTGATCTTACTTGCGCTCATCAGCGCGGAGTGGGCTTTGCGTCGGCATTGGGGCGAAGCTTAGGCGAGCGCTAAAAGCGCATGTGCGCAGCCAGACCCGCGCCATCCCGATTCGCGTAGGGAGCGATGTCCGGCCAACGCTGGCTGCGCGACGCCGAAGGGCCTCGTTCTTCTGCGGCCAAGCGCTCCCGCAGCTTGCCGTAGGCCAACAGCCTGCGCTCGGCCGGGCTCTTCATGATCACGGTCACCAAACCTGTGACAAAGGTAAGGCCGGAGAATACCGCGATGATGTAGTCCGAAGCGTCGTCGCCATAGCGAAAGCTCTTGTCCTCCCGGTTCCGAGCGAAAGCGTAGATCGGCACATAGCCGGCGCCCGCAAGCATGGTCAGGCTGCCGTCGAGCAAACGCGCAATCCGAGTTCGCCGGGCGATCTCTGCCAAGGCCTGTTCCCCATAGGTCAAGCGCGCCATGACCTGTGCGCTGCTCAGCATGGGCAAATGTGTGAACTCGAGGGCAGGCTTTTCCGCATCCGGCAACACCGTCAGCTCGACCACGCCCCGGGACGTCGCGACCCCGCCGGTGAGCATCAGCAGCGTACGAAGCCAGGCGTCATTCACGAACACGCCAAGCGTGATAAACGCGACGCCCATGCCGACCGACAAGCTGCCGTTCAGGACGCGTCCCTCACTGCGCGCCGCGAGCACGTTGAGATCTGCCTCGAGCGCACGCAAGCGCGTTGCCTGCTGCGTGCTGATTTTGACACCGTAAGGGTTGGTTGCGCTCGGGTAGCCCTGGGCGCCGGTCGGATAGCCTGACACGACGGACGGCGCGCTCGCTGCGGGTGGCGGCTCTTGCGCACGTGCGTTGCCGGCGGGCAGCGACACCGCCAGACTAGAGGAGGCGGCCATCAAAGCGATCAGTAAGCTGCGCACGTACGTCATCTGCGTAGACTAGCCTCAGTCCCCTCGTGATTCCTGCGGGCGTCCTTCCAAAGCGCGCAAATTGTCGCGGGCGCGTAGATTGCCAGGCCTCTGCTCTAAAATGCGGGCGTACGCCTCGCGCGCGCGCTCAGCCTCCCCCAGACGCGCGTGCGCATCGGCAAGGACAAACTGCGCCTCGACATAATCTGCGTGAAAGTGTCCCGTGAGCCTGGCGATAGCCTTCCTAGGCTCGCCGAGCTCGAGCGCCACACGCGCAGCTTCGATCGCGCAATTCTTCGCCGCATCGCAGGCAGCGCGCGCAGCTTCGAGTAGCTGCAGCGCCTCTGCGCCACGTCCTGCCCCGAGTAACGCTCCTGCCAAGTCGCGGCGCGCATCAAGGTCGTTCTGATCGCGCTTCAGCCGCTCTTGCCAAAGCGGAATCGATTCGTCAGCGCGCCCCTGCGCGAGCAGCACAGCTGCGAGATCCGTCGACAGCTCCGTAGCCGCGGGCGAGAAGTTACGGGCTGTAAGCAACGCAAGCTCCGCGGCGATCAGATCATCGCGCTGAACGGCCAGCGCCGCGACACGGCGCAACCCGCGCGCGCTTTCGTCGTCGTCTCGCGTCCCACGTTCTTGCAACGATGCGATCGCGCCCGAAAGATCCCCGAGCCACGCCTGCGCCGACGCGCGGCGTCGCCATAACTCGCGCAATACCGCTTGTTCGTCAGCACCGGTCGCTAGCGGTAAGGCATCGACGAGCTGCATGAGCTCGTGCGCTCGTTTACTCAGACTCTGTTGCTCCCGGGCCGATGCCTTGACGTCCAACATCTGACCCTGTTCGGGCCACAACGCGGCTCCAAGCTTGTGCGCAAGCATCAGGCTGGGCGCGCGCGCATAAGCACGGCGCAACAGGGCGATAGCTGGACCGCTACGCCCGCGCGCGAGCAAGCGCTCTGCCCGCGTGACCAGCGTCGCATTCGCCGCGGTGCGGCGCGCGCTGGCAGCAGAGGGAGTCGCGCTCGCCATCGCGCTCGTGCCAAGCAGCAGGCATATTCCGATCGCGGCCACGCGGCGCATCGACTGACTCTAACGCGAACGAGTTGGCTTTGCCGCCACCCCGCGACACCATGGGCCGCGTGAACGATGCCTCGCAGCTGCAGCTCGCGCGCGTGCTCCGATTATTGAAGCGTCATGCTGCGCAACCCACTTCGTTTCAGATCCTCGAGCCGGGTTATCACTACTGGTTTCACGCCTCGGGCGACGCATGTGTGGCCTACGCCAAGGTGCTTGGCGCGCGTATTACCGTGGGCGAGCCCGTGGCCGCCGCTGAGGCCATGCCCGAGGTGGTTCAGGCCTTCGTCCAAGACTCCGAACGGGTAGGGCGACGGGTACGCTTTTTCCACGTGAGCGAAGAGTTTGTGAGACGCACCGGCCTTGCCGCCACGCACGTGGGTGAGCAACCCGAATGGGACCCGACCGAGTGGCAAAACACCCTCGACAACGCGCGCGGCCTGCGCGAGCAACTGCGCCGCGCGCGCAATAAAGGCGTGAGCACCCGTACGTTAGCGACCACTGCTATCATCGAAGGCAGCCCCGAACGTCTGCGCCTCGATGCATTGATCCGCCGTTGGCTCGCCTCGCGTGGCATGCACGAGCTCAAGTTTATGGTGCTCGTGCATCCCTTTTCGTTTCCCGAAGAGCGCCGCTACATCATCGCCGAGCGCGCAGGCGAGCTCGTGGGCCTTGCAGTGGCCGTGCCCGTCTACGCGCTCAAGGGCTGGTTTGTCGAGGACCTATTACGCGATCCGAGCGCGCCCAACGGCACAGCCGAGCTCCTCGTCGATGCGATGATGCGCAGCTTTGCACAGGAGGGCGGCCGCTACGCCACGCTCGGCCTCTCGCCCCTGACCGGCGATGTCAGCCCGCTGCTCGCCTTCACCCGCGACACGACGGCACGCCTCTACAACTTTGGTGGCGTGCGCGCGTTCAAAGAAAAGCTCAGGCCCCAGACCTGGCAGCCCGTCTATCTCGCTTACCCCCAAGGCGAGCTCGGCCCGCTCGCCTTGCGCGATGTGCTGGCCGCTTTTGCTCCGGGCGGGCTTGTGCGCTTCGCGCTCAACACGTTGATCCATCAACGGACCCTGGCCACCGCGCTGCTCGCGATCCTGCTCGTCCCTTGGACGGTCGCGCTAGCGCTCGTCGACACGGGAAAATGGTTTCCAAGCGCAGGCGTCCAATACGCCTGGACGATCTTTGACGTGGGCCTGATCGCGCTGCTATTTGCGCTGGTACGTCGCTGGCGCCCCAAGCTAGCGGTACTCGCGATGTGGCTGACCACAGCCGACGCGGTGCTCACGCTGCTGCAAGCACTGTGGTGGAACGTGTTTACCGCGCGGACCGCGCTGGAGTGGGCCTTGGTGGCGCTCGGCGTGACCGGTCCTTTGCTGGCGGCGGTGTTCTTTTGGACGACGCGGCTCGTCTCGCTGCGTACGCGGATGGCCCGTATGGCAGTGGAGGGAGCGGCGTGACCAAGCGTCGAGCAATCCAGCGATTCTGCGCGGGGTTAGCTTGACAGTGCGGAGGGTGATTGCTACCAAATGCGCCGCTTCGGGTGCCAGTGCGGCAAGCGCGAAGTGCCCTTCCAAATAGGGAGGATTCGGGGATCGTCTAATGGTAGGACGCCAGATTCTGGTTCTGGCTATTGGGGTTCGAATCCCTATCCCCGAACCGCGCAGCATGCGCTGGTAACTTGTAGCAAAGGTCCCGTCGTCTAGCGGTTAGGACGCTGGCCTCTCACGCCGGTAACACGAGTTCGAGTCTCGTCGGGATCACAAAGTGAGCAACGGGGGCGTCGCGTAAGTGACGTCCCCGTTCGTCTTTCGTGGTTGTTTTTCGTGGTTGTTTTTTCGGCGGGTGGGTGCCCGAGGGTCCAGCGAGGTCCGGCGCAGGCGCTCCCCCACGGGTATGCCGCGCGAACGGGTGGGCACTGGTGTGTACGTGGGTGGCCGTGATGTCGCGCTGACTGGTGAGGTTGCTGGGGAGACCTGGTTACGCTTGATCAAGGATGTGAGCCGTGGGTGTGGGGGCCCGAGCGCCTGCGCCGGACCTCGCTGGACCCTCGGGCTCGTATGCGGCCGGATAATCCATATGAGAATGGTTTGTCGCGCATGCGATCGAGAGAATGCGAAGTCCTCGCCACGCCCCCGAGCTTTTCCGTACTTGCCCATTCGTGGAACGCGCGCCCGGCCGCTTTGGTCGTAGCCGTCCCGCCCGTGGTCGACGTTCTCGCCCGTTCCTGAGGGCGCCCGGCCGCCTTCGCTGTAGCCGCCCGCCCGCGGTCGACGTTCTCGCCCGTTCCTGAGGGCGCCCGGCCGCCTTCGCTGTAGCCGCCCGCCCGCGGTCGACGTTCTCGCCCGTTCCTGAGGGCGCCCGGCCGCCTTC
>JBBSJC010000374.1:0-8136 GCA_038257655.1 Polyangiales bacterium
GCGGGCCCTGGCCTAAAACAGGACTATTTCATCGAACGCGATGCGGAGCGAGAATAGGTAGGCAAGGATCCCAACGAAGCCAATCTGATGGCGCAGCTCGGAACACCCGCAGTCTGCTAAGGAGATGAGCTCTACGCCTCCAACTGCAGCGGATGTCACGTGACAAAGGGACAGGGTAAGATAGGCCCCATCCTTACGGACTCGCTCTGGCTTCATGGCGGCACGCCGCTTGAGATCTATCAGACCGTACGTGATGGTGTGCCCTCCAAGGGCATGCCTCCCTGGGGACCTGCGCTCGGTCGAGCGAGTGTGCTGCAGCTGACTGCCTTCGTATTGTCGATCCGCGACAGCAACGTGCCGGGCAAGCCTGCAGAGGGTCAGCCGGTGACCGCTGCCGTGAGCCCCTCGCCATGAGCACGGAGCGGCGGGCGCGTCGGTCGCTGCCCATCTTTGAGCAAAAGAGCGCCTTACGCACGGATGGAAGACGCGACTTTGTCGTGCCTGCGGACGTTCAGGGACGCTTTACGCGAATCCGCTACGTGGTCTTCGCGATCCTGATCGTGGTGTATGTCGCGCTGCCCTGGCTACAGGTCAATGGACATCCAGCGGTGTTCCTCGATGTGCAACATCGCGCCTTCTACCTGTTCGGAGCGACGTTCAACGCTCAAGACGTGTGGATGGTCTTCTTCCTGTTAAGTGGCGTCGGCTTTCTGCTGATCTTGGCGACGGCGTTGTGGGGTCGTATTTGGTGCGGATACGCGTGCCCGCAGACTGTCTTTCTCGAAGGCATCTACCGGCGCATCGAGCGTGCCATCGAGGGCCCACGCAATCGGCGCATGCTGCGCGACGAGAGGGGGCTGAGCTTTGCCCGCATCTGGCGCAAAGTACTGAAGCACGCGCTGTACATCGCCCTGTCGTTTCTGGTCGCGCACGTATTTCTCAGCTACTTCGTGTCGATCCCGGCGCTCTTCGACATGGTGCGAAAGCAACCAGGCGAGCATCCTGAGGCATTCGCCTGGGCCTTCGGCATGACCGCGCTCATGTACTTCAATTACGCTTGGTTTCGTGAGCAGATGTGCGTCGTAATCTGTCCGTACGGACGCCTGCAGTCGGTGCTCACTGACCCCGACACTTTGGTCATTGGCTACGATACGCAACGCGGAGAGCCGCGCGGTAAAGCGACAGCAAAGAGTAAAGGCGACTGCGTAGACTGTGGTCGCTGCGTCGCCGCGTGTCCGACTGGCATCGACATCCGAAACGGTTTGCAGCTCGATTGCATCGGTTGTGCCGCTTGTATCGATGCCTGCGATGAGATCATGGACAAGCTCGATCGGCCTCAGGGGCTTATCCGCTACGACTCACTCAATGGCCTGACGAAGGAGCCGCGCCGCTTTTGGCGACCACGGGTCTATCTGTATGGGGCTTTGGGGTTGCTCGGCTTGGCTGTGGCCGCTTTTGCTGTGCAGGGCCACGTGCCATTCGAAGCGAACTTGCTGCGGCTACAAGGGGCGCCTTATCTGCTCGAAGGTGATCGCGTACGTAACGCGTTTGAGCTGCACCTCGTCAATAAGCGGGGCGAGCCCACGACCTTTACGCTTGCGGGCATGGTCGATGAGGATCTCGAATACGTGCTGGCACGCACGAGCATCACGCTGCCGTCATTGGCGGCCCACCGCGTACCGGTATTCGTGCTCGGGCCCAACGATGGGCGAGCTCGTAAAATACGCATCCGCATCGACGATGGTGTCGAGCCGCGCATCGTCGAAGGCGCCTTTGTCGCCCCGCGCTGAAGCAGCGGTACACTAGTGTACACTAGGCGCGCATTCGTTGACTGCACTGACGGGAGATAGAGAGATGACGAAGAGAATACTGGTGGCGCACGACTTTTCAGAGCCAGCAAATCGCGCCCTGGCTCTTGCTGCCGATCTGGCCAAGGCTCTCGGTGCGAGTCTCGATGTAGTGCACGTGCATCCCGAGGTCTACGCCGGTCGCGGCGAGCCCGCCTTAGGTCTACCCTGGCCCGCGCCCGATCAGGAAGAGCGCTACCTTCGCTTCCTCGACACCGAGCTTGAGCGGCTAGTGGCCCTGGTAGTCGGGGACGACACGCTGCAGGTCACGCGACACGTAGTGCGCGGGGATCCAGTCAAGGCGATCGAGGCGACGGTGGCAGAGTTAGGCGCCGACATGTTGTGTCAGGGCTCGACCGGTAAAGGGACAGTCGCACGCGCACTCCTAGGCAGCGTGTCTCAGTTGCTGCTGCGAACGAGTAAGATTCCAGTTCTTACTGTGCACTGATCCCAACCTAGATCGCGGCATGAGTACAGTGCGAACAGCACACAAACGCACGGACAGGTGAAGCAGTGAGCGTGGACCGTGATGACGAGCTACCGGCTCCGGTGTTACCCCGTCGTGAGCCGCTTCCTGAGACGCGTCCCAAGCCTCCGCGAGATGACCCCGAGGCGCCCGCTCGCTTGGCGCGGCTGCTCAGTAGCCCGGCCTACCTTCGCGCCGATGAGGACGCCGCGTTCCTGCAGCGCCACGCGCTCCGAGATACACGGCTTGCGCTCGAGTATCTGAAAACCGAGCTTGCCCTGGAGGAGCATGACGTCCAATCCACGATTGTCTTGTTTGGCGGCACTCGCATCGTAGAGCCCGCCGCAGCAGAACGCGCCCTTCATGAGCGGGAGCTCGAATACGAAAGCACACCCCACGACAGTCAGGTCCTGCGCCAGCTCAGCATTGCCCGACGCGTGCTTGCGAAGAGCAAGTACTACGACGTGGCTCGCGCGCTTGCGCGCCTTGTCAGCGAGACCTGCTGCGGACATCCGCGCGAGTTCGTGATCACGACCGGCGGTGGCCCCGGCATCATGGAGGCGGGCAACCGCGGAGCCTTCGATGCGGGGGCGCCGAGCATTGGCCTCAACATTACGCTTCCCATGGAGCAGTATCCCAATCCGTACATCACGCCTGAGCTTTGCTTTCGCTTTCGCTATTTCGCACTGCGTAAGCTGCATTTCATCAAGCGCGCCAAGGCGCTGGTCGCCTTTCCGGGGGGCTACGGGACGATGGATGAGTTGCTCGATGCCCTGTGCCTAGTGCAGACGCGCAAGATTCCACCCATGCCGATCGTTTTAGTCGGGGAGGAGTTCTGGAAAGGCGCTTTCAACCCGCAGTATCTGGCAGATGAGGGTGTGATCGCCGACGAAGACCTCAACCTTTTCACCTACGCGGAGAGCGCTGAACAGGTGTGGGACGAAATTCGCACGTTCTACGGCCTGTGAGAGGTAAGAGGGTAGCGAGCGTAAGGCGCGCGCGTTTTGGCTGACTTTACACTTGGCACACTGGATGCACTGGATGCACACCGGATCCACACTGGATGCACACCGGATTCACAGAGGCACAATGGGACTCTGTTCAGCAGTGAACAGCGGAGGAAGACATGACTGAGGCGAAGGCAAAGATCGTGGTGGTGGGTGTGGACTTTCAACGCTGTGGCGACGAGGCGATCCTAGCAGCGCTCCGCATGCTGAATGAAGGCTCCGCCAGCGAAGTGCACATGCTGCACGTACTCGACCCCCGTGATGTAATCGATGACCCTCAGATGCCGCTGCTGCAGACCGAGGAAGAAGTACTCGAACGCGGTCCTGGCATACTACGCAGCCGGGTGGAGCAGTTGGCTTCCGTGCACGGGCTGCTGTTCAACCACGAGCGGGTGGTTAGCCACGTGCGGGTCGGTCGCGCCGTGGAGACCTTACTTCAGATGACGGTAGACTATGATGCTGACCTTCTCGTCATCAGCACCCACAGTCGCCACGGCATCGATCGGCTGGTTCTCGGTTCGGTGGCCGAGGCATTGGTACGTAAAGCGCACTGCCCGGTGTTGGTGGCGCGTGCCACGGATTACGCCGGACTCGAAAAGACAGCCCGTCCCGATGCGCCCTACGCGCCCGGCGAAGCGCCGCAGCAGCAAAGCGAACAGGATGGAGTCTCCCGTGTGACGAGCACGGAATCGGACGGCTGGCACCCGTCCGATTCAGCGCCGACCGGTTTTCGCATTGTGTGATCTGCTGATCCTCTAGGCTGTAGCCCGATGAACTTTCTATCATCCCAGGAGGCCCGCCTGGGTCTGGCGCTGGCGGTGGGTTTGCTTGTCGGCATGGAGCGGGAGCGTCGGCACGCCGAGCGCACCCAGCGCAGCTCGGCAGGACTGCGCACCTTCGGTCTCGTGGGGCTTCTAGGCGGAATGTTTGGGTACATGGCGTCAGTCCCCCTGATTGTCGCCGGTGCGCTCGTCGTCGGCCTGTCCGCAATCGCCTCTTACGTGGTCATCGCGGCAGCAGCCTGGCTCGGACGCGCCCTGTTCTCCCACACGCCTGATATAGTAAGACTTGCGCTGCTCTAACGAGCAGACCTGCAGCGGCGCGAGCTGCCTGACTACGACGCTCGCGCGAGCGCGCAACGACGAACCTCAGCTCGCGTTCCTCCTCCGCGCCCAGGAGCGGCTTGTGCCGCGACTCATCTCAATACTGTACCCATTCGCTGTTGCATGGCGACCTCTGTTCGAAGCCGCCCTTTGCAGCAGCCGTCTTGGCAGCAGCCGTGCAACTCGATCTTACCATCCTGGGACTGGTTGGTGGCTTCGAGCCCGCGCACGCGCTGCACGCCAACGAGTGAAACACGCAAAATCGTCGTCGGCGGGCCGGACTGGTTCGGGCGACGACGTCCGGTGAGAGAACATCTGGAGTTAGGGCTTAGACTGTCGTCCCATCGCCGACAGTAAGTAGCCATCCTTCTGGGCCAGCCAAAATAGGATGTCCACGGCGGATAACATACCCACCACGTCTCCTTGCGCTGAGACCACAGCAACCCGAGAGGCATGCTCAAACACCATGACCGCAGCAGCGCGCGCCACCGGCGTGTTTTCCGGCAGCGCAATCGGCAATGCCGACATGATGCTCGCCGCGTCGCGCATGCGCTCAGGTGCCTGCCCGCGGGCCTTACCGACGCCGTGCTCGTCAGCGGCGGGGCGTGCGTGCACTTCGAGCATCGCGTCCGCTTCGCTCACCACCCCCAAGAGCGCACCATCCCGATCCACGACGGGCACCGCCCGCAGCCCCGTTTCGACGAATAGCTCGATCAGGGAGTCGAGCGAGAGATTGGGTCGTACGCACAGCACATTGCGGGTCATGAGGTCGGCGATCGGGACGTGCGGGACCTGCGCGTGCTCGCCTGTGCTGCGCTCGGCGTCTTGCACGGCGAAAGGAGCGGGGCAGCGCACCGCAGCTGGCCGCCCGTCTTGGTCCAGATCGATGCCGGTCAGGTGCGGACAGCCGAGGCATTGCTCGACAGGGACGCTGCCTTCGTGTCGCTCGCAGCGCACCCAGCAGCGCTCGGTGTGGCCGTGCAGCGGCTCGGCATAGTACACACGGGCCACAGGGTGGTTGCTGTGCTTGCTTGTCTTGCGGGCTACCATGGCCCCCCCTTTGCTTTGCTCTGTTTACGCAAGGGGAATGCCAGCAAAGAAGCAGGCTCAAAATCATGACAGTGCTCAACGACATGCACGGCTTCTCAACGGCTGGGCTCACGGGTGTCGAGGATTTCGTACAGAGCAGAAGCCCGCGCGTGCAGAAGTTCCTCAGGGCAAGCGGCATCGATTTGGACGCGTGGGTGTGCGTCACTGGGAGACGAAAAAGCGCGCCACGGTACCGCCACCTTGACGCGGTAACAACTCGGTTTCGCCGCCGTGCTGCGCCACAATCTTGCGCACGATCGCAAGGCCTAGGCCCGTGCCGGCTTGTTTGCTTGTGACGAACGGCTGAAACGCCGCTTCGAGGACTGCAGCAGGCACGCCAGGCCCGTCATCACACACCGAGATCGCGACGCCCCCTTCTGCTCGCGCCTGCGCTCGGATCTCGATCTCGCCGTAGCCGCGATCGGAGAGCGCCTCGATGGCATTACCGAGCAGGTTGAGCAGCACCTGCCGCAACCTGTCCGCATCGGCGCGCATCGTCAGGGTGGGATCCGGAACGTCAAGGCTGAGGGTGACGCCCAAGGTTTGGGCCAAGGGTTGTTTGAGGGTGACCACGGATTCAAGCAGCTGCAACACCGAGCACGGCCGCCTATCCAGCTGGCGCGGCCGTGCCAGGTTCAAGAAGTCATCGAGTAAGGTCGACAGACGATCGAGCTCCGATCGTACGAGTTGCGCGGGTTCGATGGCCTGCATCGCAACGGGTGTATCGACCGCACGTCGGGCGCGCCGGATCAACAGCTCAAGCTGCAGCTTGGCCGCATTGAGCGGATTGCGAATCTCGTGGGCCAAACTCGTGGTGAGCGTGCCCATGACAGCCATCGCTTCGCTTTCAGCGCTCTTGCGCTCGAGCTCGAGGCGCGCGGTGATGTCGATGCCCACGGCCAAGACTAAAGAGTCAGACGCGAAGGCGCCCACACTATCGCGCCATACCGAGGCATCCGCAGAGCGCGCCTGCAGGGGCGTCAGCGTCCAGCGGATCACACGCGTACGCTCGCCTGCTTCGTGCTGACATTCGTGCTCGCGCACCGGCTCGCCGGCGATCGCCCGGTCGAGCGCCCGTACGAGCCCGTGAGTCGAGTCAGCGCGTGCAAGGGACGTAAACGAGCGGCCGACCAGGGCAGACTGGCTTATGCCCAGTCGCTCCGCTGCAAAGCGATTGGCAAAGTGAATCGTTCCCTCCCGACTGAGGCCGAGAATACAGGCTTCGACCGTCTCGATCATGCTGCGGTACAGTGCTTCGGATGCAGCCAAGCGATGGCTTAGTGCCTGCTTCTCACGTTTTAGCGCGACCTGCGCGAGCGCACGCCTAACTAAGGTGACGAGGTGCTCGGGCTCGAAGGGCTTGGGAAGGTATGCATACACACCGCGCTTGATCGCCTCGAGCGCGCTGTGTAACGTGGCGTTACCTGTCATCAACAGGATCTCGCCGTAGGGGCTGTAGCTGCGCAAGCGCGGCAAAAGGTCGAGCCCACTCTCGTTGCCCGCAAGCATGATGTCGACGATTGCCAGATCGAAACCGGCCTGCGAAGCGGCGCGGCCGGCCGAGTCTGCATCTGCCGCGAGGTCGACCTCGATGCCTTCCTCGCGCAACATCTCCGCCACGTTCTCGGCCAGCGCCAAATTGTCTTCAACGACGAGGACGCGCTCGCTCACGCGCGCTCTCCGGCCGACGCTGGTAGAGCAGGCAGTGCACGCAACAGCGAGTCTGGCGGAAAGGGCTTCACGAGCAGGTGCACCTGGGAGCCGAGTTGCTTGATAAGCGGCGTGTCATGTTCATCGAGATCGAATCCGGTCACTAAGATCACGGCGAGTGACGACGTGCGCGCCAACTCCGCCGCCAAATCCGCTCCGTCTCCGTCCGGCAGACGGATGTCGACGATCGCCGCAAGCCATCCTCCCTCGCTGGCTAACCTGCGGGCCTCGGCCAGCGTGTAGGCCTGCCGCACGCGATATCCACTCTGCGTGAGTAACTCGGAGAGCGAGTCATTGAGCGCCATATCGTCATCCACGAGCAAGATGTCGCGGTGTTCGCCGCACGCTTGTTGGAGCGCGCGCATCAGCTTGGGCAGGGGCACCGGCTTCATTAACACCTGGCGCACGCCCGCTGCCAGCGCAGACGCGATGCGATCATCTTCGGTGTAGGCCGTCATCAGGATGAAGACCGTATGGGGATGGCGCGCGAGCAGACGACGATGCAGTAAAACGCCGTCGAGCCCAGGCATTCGCACATCGAGCAGGGCCACATCAAACGCTTGCTCCTCCGTTTCTCGCAGCGCGCGCGCGGGGTCATCGAAAACCGCTACTTCGTAACCTTCAAGCTCGAGGATCTCGCCCAAATCTTCGGCGAGAGCTCGGTTGTCGTCTACGATAAGCGCCCGTCGACCCATCTCTTCACTCCGCAAAAGCGTGGGGGAAACGCGCCTCGAAGCGCGCGCCGCCAAGAGTGCTGCGTAAGGCGCGGATATCGCCGTCATGCTTCTCGGCGACGCGCCTGCACAACGCAAGACCCAAGCCGAGGCCGCGCGCACGGGTGGTCGCCAGCGGTTCGAACAGCCGGTGCATAAACTCCTCTGCTACCCCGGGGCCGTTGTCGTCGACCGCGAGCA
>JBBSJC010000375.1:0-8114 GCA_038257655.1 Polyangiales bacterium
CGAAAGGGAATCGCGTACACGACCGAAGGCTGTCCCCGATAGGGATAGCCGTAACCTGTCGCCCAACTGTCCCACAGCCCAGAGGGTTGTCTCGGGGTCGGTAAGGTCGCGTCACTGAAGGCGGCGTTGTAGTCGCCCTCGACACTGACTTCGATCATCAGTTCGTAGTCTGCGTCCAGCTCCCAGCTGGCCGGTACCGACGCGAGCCAGCGTGCGTTGCGCCCACCTGCCGGAGTCGCGCGGGAGATCGCGTCAAGCTCGGGCATCACGCTCGTCGCGTGAGTGCGAAACAAGTCGACATCAGGATGGTCGAAACAACCCTTGGCTCCACAACGCTCCGCATTGCGTCGCGGGGGATACAGGGACGTGAGGCCCAACGCGCGCATCGTGCCGTTTTTCGGCGTCGGCTCAAAGGGCTCCGCGTAGCCGTTGCTCACGTCCGTCTTGTTAATGAAGCGGCCCTTGTCGCTGTTGAAGACGCTGGCACAGGTCACCGCGTCAAGCGCCTCTTTGCCCGTGGTCTCGCGGTCAAAGGACAAACAGTAGTAGTCGTCGACGCTTTGGTCGCTGGAGGTGCGCGAAGCGAGCCCCTCGGAGGTGCGATTTTGAAAGATCACGCGCTTGAACTGGGCGGCGCCAGGCGCCTCGGCGCGGCGGTGCGCCCAGACCGGGAGCACGCCTTCGCGTCGACCGTAGGGCCAGCGGTAACCGCTGTTCATTTGCAGGGCGCCGGGACGATTGCCGATGCCAGCTGTGGCCACGCCGTGCGTGAGCCCGATCGTGGCCATGAACTCACGCTGCCCGCCGGAGACACGCTCGACCCAGGCAACGATTTGCGCCCTACCTGTGGGAACAAAGGACAGCTCGAGTTGGGCCACCGCGGGCTCATCGGCGCGCGCCCCGTAGGGGAAAAGGCCTGCCAGAAGACCTAGCGCCGCGATAAGCCTAAGAAAGCGCATGGAAACGTCAGGGTAGCGCGAGGATTTCGGCGTCACAAGCAACCCGTACATGTTCCCCCAACGCAAGTGAGCCTGCTCGCTAAACGGGGACATTATCGTCTTCGGCCGCGCGCTTTGTTGGCTTTGGCAGGCGCACGGCTCGAGCCTTTGGCAGCGTGTTTGCTCTCGTGAGCGGGAGCATCGAGGCCGGTCTCGACCTGTTTGATGCGATCGCGCAGCTTGGCGGCCTTTTCGAAGTCGAGATTTTCCGCGGCGAGCAACATCTCGCTGCGCAGCTCCTCGACCAGCTCGCGTTTTTCTTCGGCGTTTTTCGGCGAGCCGTGCTTGGCGTTGCTGGGGATGGCGACGTAGTCGCGTTCGCTGCCGCCCGCATCGAACGAGTTGAGCAGCGATTTGATGATCGTGCGCGGCGTGATCCCGTGCTCGGTGTTGTACGCCCGCTGCTTTTCGCGACGACGATCGGTTTCGCTGATCGCGCGCTCCATGGCGGACGTGATCCTGTCGCCGTACATGATCACTTCGCCGTTTACGTTGCGCGCAGCGCGGCCGATCGTCTGAATGAGCGAGCGCGGTGAACGCAAGAAACCTTCCTTGTCGGCGTCGAGAATCGCCACGAGTGATACCTCGGGTAAATCCAGGCCCTCGCGCAACAGGTTGATGCCGATCAACACGTCGAACACACCGCTGCGTAAATCGCGCAGGATCTCCATGCGTTCGAGCGTGTCGATGTCGCTGTGGAGATAGCGGCACTTCACGCCCAAATCGGCGAAATACTCGCTCAAGTCCTCCGACATGCGCTTCGTCAACGTGGTAACGAGCACGCGCTCTTTGCGCTCCACGCGAATGCGCACCTCGGCGAGTAAATCGTCGACCTGATTGGCGACGGGCCGCACGTGGATGACCGGGTCCATTAGACCGGTGGGCCGGATCAACTGCTCGACGAACTCGCCCTGGGTTTGGCCAAGCTCCCAATCGCCCGGAGTCGCGCTGACGTAGATCGCGCTCTTCAGGAAGACTTCGAACTCGTCAAACTTCAGCGGCCGATTGTCGATGGCGCTGGGCAAACGAAAGCCGTGCTCCACCAACGTTTCCTTGCGCGAACGGTCGCCCTTATACATGGCGCCAATCTGCGACACGGTTTGGTGCGACTCGTCGATCACGATCAGCAAGTCCTTCGGGAAGTAATCGATCAGGGTAGGTGGCGGCTCGCCTGCTTGGCGTCCGGAAAAATGGCGCGAGTAGTTCTCGATCCCGTGGCAAAACCCCATCTGCTCGAGCATGTCGAGGTCATAGAGCGTGCGTTGCTCCAGGCGCTGGCGCTCGAGCAGCTTGTTTTCGCGCTCAAACTGCTGCAGGCGTTCACCGAGCTCCACGCGGATCGAGTCGGTGGCAAGCTTGCGCTGCTCGACCGGCGTCACGTAGTGCGAGCCCGGGTAAATGCCGTAGTGATCGAGCACGTTGAGCGCCTTGCCGCGCAAAGGGTCGATCTCGGTGATGCGCTCGATTTCGTCGCCGAAAAACTCGATGCGCACCGCACGCTCTTCTTCGTAGGCGGGAAACACCTCGACCACATCGCCGCGTACGCGAAAGGTGCCGCGGTGGAAGTCGACATCGTTGCGCTCGTATTGAATGTCGACGAGCTGCCGCAGCAGGGCGTCGCGCCGCATGGCCTCGCCGGTCTTGAGCTCGATCAACATGCCCTGGTACCACTCGGCCGAACCGATGCCGTAGATGCAGGACACGCTGGCGACGATGATCACGTCGCGCCGTGACAACAACGAACGGGTGGCGCTGTGGCGCATGCGGTCGATGTGCTCGTTGATCATCGAGTCCTTCTCGATGAACGTGTCCGAGGTCGGGATGTAGGCCTCGGGCTGGTAGTAGTCGTAGTAGCTGACGAAGTACTCGACGGCGTTGTTGGGAAACAGCGCCTTCATCTCTTCGTACAGCTGGGCGCACAAGGTCTTGTTTGGCGCCATGATCAAGGTAGGCCGCTGCACCTCTTGGATCACGTTGGCAACCGTAAAGGTCTTGCCGCTGCCGGTGATGCCGAGCAGGACTTGATGTTGTTCGTTTTGTTTCAGCCCGCGGACCAAGGAAGTGATGGCGGTCGGCTGATCGCCCGCCGGCTGAAACTTGCTTACGAGCTCAAAGCGAGGGGACATCCCGGCTCAGGGTGCCATGAGGGACACTGCTCGCAAGCTCAGTCCATACGGTTTCGGGCGGGTGCATCGTGCCCGCTCAAATCCAGGCGCGCTCAGGCCATGAACACACGGGCGTAGACCAGCGTGGCGGTCGCGGTGAACATCAGCGCGTCGATGCGGTCGATCATGCCGCCGTGGCCAGGCACGATCCAGCCACTGTCTTTGGTGCCGGTGCTGCGCTTGATCAGCGACTCGACCAAGTCCCCGCAGATGCCCAAGGGGCCGGCGACGAGGGCCAGGCCGATTCCGCCCGTTAGGGAGAGCTCCGGCAGATAGAGGAAGTGGGCGCACATGGCGCCGAGCAACGCGCCCGCGAGGCCGCCCACGGCGCCTTCCCAGGTTTTATTCGGCGATATGTTGGGCGACATCTTGCGTGCGCCGAACACTTTCCCGCCCAAAAACCGGCCCGAGAAGTAGCCGGCCGTATCGGCAAACCAGGCCAGCATCATCGACAAAAGCACCCAGTAGCCGCCGTTGGGTAAGGCGTGCAAACTGGCGACGCTCGAGATGAAAGCTCCGACGTAAAAAGGCCCGGCCAAAAGCCAGGCCATGCGTCCTCCCGCTTGCTCGCTGGGCAGCGGACGCAGCAGGGAAACCAACATCGAGGCAGCGACCAGCACCAGGATCGCAAACGGAAACAGCGGCTGGGCGCTGAGGCGATAGGTGTCGCTGGTGACTGAGTAGAACAAAATGCCGATGGCAAACGACGCGAAGATTCCCCAGGCCTGCAGCACGCGCTGGCCGGGCATCGTCATCGCAAACAGTTCCTGGGCGCCGACGGGCAGGGCGATGAACAGAACGAAACAAGCCCAGGCCCAGCGCGGACCGAGGAACAGCATCCACAAGATCGCAGGAACCACGACCGCGGCGGTGCCCAGGCGTACGGCTAAATTCGAGGAGGTCTTAGGCTTGAGGACGTCGTTCATCGCGCTCGCACGCTCGGTGCGGGCGTCTTGTAGCACCGGAACAGGCCCGATTGCATCACTCCCGCTATCGCTCGACCCACCACCGTTTGCGCCGCTGCTCATCAGCGTGCGACGGCTTTCGCGAGCACCTCTTGCGAGGTTGTGGCTTTGGGTCCCTCGACATTGTCAGCCAAGCCGAAGCGGCGATTGCGCTGCTGAAAAGCCGCGATCCCTTCGTAGAGCTGACGCTGTCCGTATTGCGGCCACAGCTCGGGGCTGAAGTAGAGCTCTGCGTAGGCGCCGGCCCAGATCAAGAAGTTGCTGATCCGATACTCGCCGCCGGTGCGGATCATCAGGTCGACTGGGCCTACATCGAGCGAAGGCAGAATCTCGCTGATCGACGCTTCGGTTACGTCCTCGGGCTGCAGCTCGCCGCTTTTGACTTTGCGCGCCAGCTGCTGGGCAGCGTCCGCGACCTCTTCACGACCGCCGTAGGACAAGCAGATCGAAAGGGTCATGCCGGAGTTCTTGCTGCTGACTTCTTGGATCTCGTTCAGCAGGTCCTGCAGGTGCTGGGGCAGGCGCGACAGGCGGCCGATCGCGCGGCAGCGAATGCCGTTGTCGAGCAAGGTGTCTCGCTCGCCGATGATGTAGTCCTTTAAAAGCGCCATCAGGGCGCCCACTTCTTCTTCGGGCCGAGCCCAGTTCTGTTCACTGAATGCGTAAAGAGTAAGGGCTTTAAGGCCGAGGCGTCGGCTGGCGGTCACGATTTCTTTAACGGACTTGGCGCCTTCGCGGTGGCCTTCCCAACGGGGAAGACCGCGATCTTTGGCCCAACGGCCATTGCCATCCATGATAATCGCGACGTGATGGGGGAGTCGACTAAGCTCAACAAGCACCCTCGCCGGTTACCATGCGGAGTACCGTGGCTTCAAGCGGTTCGCCGCCGATCGCGCCGCCATTGTCATTGTGGGCGAGACTGGTTACTTCTGGGGACTAGGGAGAACGAGCTTTCGCATGACAGAGCGCGATCTTTACGCTGAGCTCGGCCTCCAACGTGGGGCCGGCAAAGACGAAATCAAAAAAGCCTATCGGAAGCTCGCCCGCGAGCTCCATCCCGATCGCACTCCGGATAACCCGAAGGCGGAAGAGCGCTTCAAGCGCGTGAGCTACGCCAATGACGTGTTGAGCGACACGAAAAAGCGCGCGCTCTACGACGAGTTTGGAGAGGGGGGCCTGCGCGACGGCTTCAACGTGGAGGCTGCGCGCGCCATGCGCGACGGTCGCGGCGTCGGTGCCGGGCGTGGCGTCGGTTTCGAGGAGATCTTCGGCGGGGCAGGCGCGCGAGGCAGCCGACGTCAGGGCTTTGGCGGCACCATGGAGGACTTGTTCGGTGGCAGCATCGACGAGCTTTTCGGACGCGGCTTTGGTGGGCGGCCGACCACCGCCAGCCCGCGCGGCAAGGCGCCCGACCAAGAAGGTGAAGTCTCGATCAGCTTCGAGGAGTCGCTGACCGGCGTTGAAAAGGAAATGACGCTCACGGAAAACGGAGTGCCGCGCAATCTGCGCGTTCGCATCCCTGCGGGCATCACCGACGGCGGTAAAGTTCGCTTGCGTGGCCAAGGCGCGACGGCGCTCGGCGCCGAGCAGGGCGACCTGGTGTTGCTCGTGCACGTTCAGGAGCACAAACTCTACCGGCGCGACGGCGACGACCTGCATCTGGACCTGCCCGTGACGTTGCTCGAAGCCTGGAGGGGCGCGAGCCTCAAGGTGCCCACGCCTGCCGGTGAAGTATCCCTCAAGATACCGGCGCGCGTGAGCAGCGGGGCCAAACTTCGCTTGCGCGGCAAAGGGGTATCGGCACGGGGCGGCGGGCACGGGGATTTGATCGTGCACGTCCAAGTTCGACTACCGGACGGTCACGATCACGCCAAGATCGAGGAAGCGCTCGCGGCGATCGAGAGTCAGTACGTGGCCGATGTCCGAGCGGCGTTGAAGGGCTAATCGCCTCGAGAGGCGGCCGATACCGCTAGAGCAGAGGCTGGGTTTCACGTGAAACAAGCCCTGCGCCGGCGCTCGCGGGTTTCACGTGAAACGCGACGTCTTCATGGGTTCGAGTTTCACGTGAAACGACGTGACGCTGTATGTCACGTCTTCTAGCGGACCCGTCGGGAATCGCGCTCTGGGATTCTCAGCGTAAGGGCCCGCCAAGCGCTGTCGCCAGAACATGCCGTCGCGGGCGCTGACAACGGGGCGCTGCCAGCCTGCTGCACAGCTTCAATCCACGCCGGCAATGGCAGCCTAGCCGGCGCGCGCCTTCGCCGCTGCTACGCTGGCGCTCGTGCAGTTCCTTGAAGTGGTTGAACGCTCTCTTAGTGACCTCGATGGTCAGGGCCTACGTCGGCGGGCGCGTGACATCGATGGTCCGCAAGGCCCGCGCATCACGGTCGACGGGCAGATCGCACTCTGCCTTTGCTCCAATAACTACCTGGGCCTGGCGGGACACCCGGAGATCGTGGCGGCGCTGAGCACGGGCATGCAGGAGGAGGGCGTCGGGTCGGGCGCCTCGCGGCTGATTTCGGGAAGCATGCGCGCGCATCGCCAGGCCGAGCTCGCGCTCGCAGGTTTCGCTCAGCTACCCGCAGCGGCGCTGTTTTCGACCGGCTACGCCTGCAACTTGGGCGTCGTGCAGGCGCTGGCGACACGCGACGACGTGATCTTCAGCGACGCGCTCAATCACGCGAGCCTGATCGACGGCGCGCGCTTGAGTCGCGCCAAGATCGTGATCTACGAGCACGCCGACCCCGACGACCTAGAGCGCAAGTTGCGCAGTCAACGCCACGCCGGGCGCATGGCTTTGGTGCTCACGGAGTCGCTGTTTTCGATGGATGGCGATATCGCGCCGCTGGCTGAAATCGCCCGCTTAGCGCGCGTCCACGAAGCGGGCCTGGTGGTCGATGACGCGCACGCGCTCGGGGTCTATGGGCCGCAGGGAAGGGGGCTGTGCGCCGCCCTACGCATTACGCCCGACGTGTTGATCGGTACGCTGGGCAAGGCCTTCGGAGCCCAGGGCGCGTTTGTGGCGGGCAGCGAAGCGGTGATCGATTTGGTCCGCAATCGTGCGCGCAGCTACATCTTCTCGACGGCACCTTCACCCGCGCTGGCCCGGGCCACCGAAGCCGCGGTCCACGTCGTCGAGCACGCGGACGCGAGGCGTAGCCAGCTGTTCGCGCATGCTCAACGCTTGCGGACGGGCCTCGACGAGCTTGGCTATCGCGTCCTGCCGGGCTCAAGCCCCATCATCCCGGTGGTGATAGGCGACCCCGAGCCGACGATGGCGATCTCGCGGGCACTGCTCGAACAGGGGGTGTTTGCCCATGGCATTCGGCCCCCCACGGTGCCGGCAGGCAGCGGGCGACTGCGCGTGGTGCCGATGGCCAGTCATACGGAGGGGGAGATAGAGCAGGCCTTGGCGGCGTTCGCAGTGGTGAGGGGGGCGGGATGAGCTACGGGCAGCTTTGGGGGCAGGGCACTTTACGGGGAGCTTACTGACATGAGGGGTGTTTTCATCAGCGGTACCGGGACCGGCATCGGTAAGACGTTCGTGACCCGCGCGCTGGCGGCCGGGCTGCGCGCTAAAGGTGAACAGGTGGCTGCGCTCAAGCCTGTCGAGACGGGTTACACCGACCCGGCGTGTTCGGATGCTCAGGCGCTGGCTGAGGCGTGCGGCCGGCCGGAGTTGCTGCAGCACCCCGGCTTTTTCCGCGCCGAGCGGCCGCTTTCGCCCTATGCGGCCAGTCTGGAGGGGGAGCCGGCTTGTCCGACGCCCGCGGCGCTGCGGCAGGCAGTCGAGGCTGCTGCGCGAGCAGATGACGTGGTGCTCGTCGAAGGGGCGGGTGGTCTGCTGGTGCCGCTCGATGCGCGCTACACCACGCTCGACCTGGCGCAGGCGCTCGGTCTGCCGCTCGTGTTCGTGGTGCCTGATCAGCTGGGAACGCTGTCGCATACCCTGGCGCTGTTTGACTGCGCGGAGCGGCGCGGCCTGC
>JBBSJC010000376.1:0-8059 GCA_038257655.1 Polyangiales bacterium
CGCCTTGTCGACCGGAAAGCCGCTCATGCGGCCCGTGAGAACATTGTCCACGAGATGGCCGAACGTCAGCATGTCGCCGTCCCAGTGAAAGGGCTCGGTGCCCTTCAAGCCGCCGCGCATGTTTTGGGTGCGACGGGGACCGATGCCACCGAAGTTCCACACGAGCCCGTCATCCGTGGCCTCGCCGTGACAAGAAGCGCAAGCGATGCCGCCCCCTGAGTCGGCGTGAAACAAGTCGTGACCGCTATCGGCCACGGACGCGCCCTTGAGATCGATGGTGTGCGTGAGCTCGAGGGTGGGCCATGGCTGGCTCCCTTCCCATTCACCGACAGATACGGTCAGCTTGTAGATAAGAAGCTCTGCCGGCTGGCGGCTCTGCGCGATCAAACGGCCGTCGGGCGTGAAGGCGACCGCGGTGACTTGCGAGGTAAAAGCCGCGCCGATCGAGGGGAAAGCGCAGGGCACGGGGTCGGTGCCCGGCGCAGGGGGTACGCCCCCGTCCGTCACGACGTCGACAGGGACGTCCGGGGTCACCGCCGAGTAAAGCATCAGCGTGTCGCGCTCGTGCAAGTAAGCGCTCGGTGCCGCGACTGCCAACCACGTGTGATCAGGCGAAAACGCCGCGTCGACCGCAAGAGCTATCCCGGCGAGCCCGAACGTGCGGCCTTGGTCGCGGGAGCCTTCGTCACCGACCAACGAGACGGCAGGATGCGAAATCGAGGAGCAATCGCCCGCACCGCCGTAGCCACCTTCGGTAGCTTGCACCTCTTCGCGCTGCGCCCGCTGATGCAACATCACGACTTTGTCGTCGCCCGTGGGCAGCGCACGCCAGCCCGTGGCCGGTTGAAGCGTCACGGCTTGTAGTCCTTCGAGGCCGAAGCGCAGGCCGGAGCGATCCCGCGGGCGCTCCCGCTTCACAAGCGCTCCCGCTGGCGATATTTCGAGCAGCTCTGCGCTGCGATAGCGCGACACGAGCACCTTGCCGGCGCGATTGACGATCACGTCACGCAAATCCGTGTCGATGAATCGACGCGAACGCTCCCTGTGGTCTGTTGCCGCGAGGCGCACGAGATCCCCGCTTGCGCAGGCGACTGCAATCGAGTCGTCGGCGCTTGCGTAGGCGATGCCGCGCGGAAGCGAGCACACCTCCTTGCTCGTGAGCTGTCGCGGTTGGGCGGGATCAAGGCGCGCCACGCCGCCTGCGCCGCGCAAGATCACGTGTGCAATGCCCGCCGCGTCAAACGCGATCCGCCCGGGCTCGGCGCCAGGCGCCAGCTGCGCAGTGGATAGTGTTTGATCCGCAAGCCGCAGCACGTACAGCGCGTCGCGATCCGGGTCCGACGCTACCGCGTAGTCGCCTGAAGGCGATACCGATAGCGTGCCACCACTGATCGCAGGCGGCGCTTTTGCCGCGCGAACAGGCGCCGACGGCAACCTTACTGGTACAGCGCTAATGCCACCGAATCCGCCGCTTGCGCTGCCGTCGGGGTCAGCGGAACTGCTCGTGCTCGATGCCGGCGGACCGTCATCGGACCAAAGGAGCGCAGCGTCGCAGCCCGCGAGTCCCGCTGCCACACCGATCATAAGCCATTTGTTTGCCTGCACGCCCACCTCCATCATCGTTCCCCCACAGAGCCTCCACAACGCGTCCGTGACGATGAAATAAGCCCGGCGACGGTGCTTTCACCCCGAGTGACCTGTTGCTTTTTCGCCCATGTGAACGAACCGCACGGTAAGGCTCAGCGCGTAGCGTCTGTAGGCAGCTGCCAGTGCGCATCGAAAAAGCCACGGGCCGGCGGCGCCTTGGTTGGTACCAAGCGGGGACGCGCGCCCGTGCTCCCCCCGTCGTAAATCACGTAGTCCGGCAGAAAGTCCGGCAGATTATGACCCCTTCGTACGCCATCGACGGTCGGCGCCGCTTGCACGATCACGTACCTGTCCGGGGATTCGGGGTTCGGATAGATAAAGCGCGTGCCGAGCCCCGCACCGCTGAAGCGCTTGCTGCCCAAGAGCACGGCTTCGGCTTCGATTTTGATCGGCAGTTTTTCCTTCAGCCGCTCGAGGACCGCGTTGGCACCGGGCGTGCTGTAGAGCACCAGATGCGCGTCCCGCGCCATTTCAGGCGTAAGCGCCGTATCTGGGATCACCTCTTGATCGACGGTCCAAAGCCACATCGGCCAGCCCTTGGAGCCCTTGATCGCTGCCTTCTTCAAGTCCTCCGTCTGTTCGGGACGCTGCGTGCCGTAGACGTGGATCATGCGATCGAAGTAGGCGTCGGTGAGGGGCCCGCTGCTGCCCGGCCGCTTTTCAAGTCCGCTAGTTGTCGGCAGCCCCAGTTCCCAGGGTCCTGATTTCACCAGGTGCACGCGGTGGCCAAGCTCGGCAACCTTCCCGGTATGCACGACCTTACCATCCACCGCGAGCTCCAGATCCGCGCCCGTGATCGGAACGTCTCGCAGGTCGATGGCAAAGGCGCGCACGTTATCGGTGCGGACGTCGATACGCGAGCCGCTCACCTTGGCGACCAGTGTGGCGAGGTCCGGGAAGGATACGAAGCGCGTGACCTCGAGCCAATGTTGCTTGGACGCGTGGTAATCGCCGGTTACGAGGTGTACTTCGCTCGGCCTGATCTGACGTTTGACATCACTCAGGTCGTTGTAGACCTTACCGTGTCGATGCACAATGTACAGTAGGTCGTGGCCTGCGTCGTACCACTTGCCGCGGTGGGGAATGCCGCGCGCCTCCACCGAGGCATCGAGCGCATGCACGTAGGCGGGACGCATCGGTCCGGGGTCCTTATCGCCGTGGTAGTAGCGAAAGTCCGTGTTGAACCAGTTTTCGGCGAGGTCTAGCGCGCTGTGCGGACGCATCACCTTGGCCTCGATCGGCGTGACGTTGCTTTCGCCCGTGTACTGCAGCCAACTGGGCGCACCGGCCATCGCCTGCACGGCCGCAAAACGCGAGGCATGACGGCTGCCGATGGAGTACGCGCCCACACCGCCATTTGATAGGCCGCCCAACACGATGCGATTGGCATCGACCGAATAGTGTTGGGCGATGTCATCCATGACATCGAGCACGTCTTGCTCGCCCATCCAGCGCCACAAGACTTGGCCGTAGCCGTCAGGCGCGGCGATGATCCAATCCGGCGAGTAGCGGGGCTGGTAGTTGTCCCACAGGTGTATGTCGAATTCCTTCCAGTTCATGTTGTTGCCGAGCACGACGCCCAAGAACAGATTCCCGTTCGACGAGCCGCCATGCAGCACGACCATGAGCGGATACGCCTTTTCGGGCGTGTAATCGGGCGGGACATAAACCGTATAGCCCTGCACCCGACGCGAAATGGGCGAGCTATAGCCACGACTTACGATCATGCCCCGCTCGAGCGGGTAGGGGTCCTTGCCTTGTTCGGCCAAGTCGAGGTAGCGCTGGGCGCGTCCCGTCCATTCCACCGACTGCGTGGGGAATTTGCCCTCGATGCGCTCCGCAACGTCGAGCACGTGGGCGATGCTGACGAGACTGCCGGGGGGCACGCCGGCCGGCCTCTTGGCCGAGAGCGCCGATAGTCGCGCCCGCAACTTCTCGTGAGTGCCTTCGCCCTTGGCCCGTTGGGCGTGGGCCAGGTCCGTGTCCACCAACATCGACAACAACAGCATCGACCACAAGATCACCAGCGAGACGACTATCCGACGCATGTTGAACAGATACACCATCCAGCGAACGGGCGCGAAAACCCATCGTTTTGTGCTACGCATCGGCCGTCACGAAGGAGAGCTTGTCATGGCCAATGCGGGTACCACGCGAATCGAAACCGACTCGATGGGCAAGATCGAGGTCTCGGCGGACAAATACTGGGGCGCGCAAACCCAGCGCTCGCTGCAGAACTTCAAAATCGGCGAAGAGAAAATGCCGCGCGAGGTGATCCGCGCCTTTGGCATCCTCAAAAAAGCCGCCGCGCAGGCCAACAACGAGCTGGGCTTGCTCGATGGCAAGATCAACGAGCTTATCGCGCAGGCAGCCGACGAAGTGATCAGCGGCAAGCTCAGCGAGCACTTTCCTTTGGTGGTGTGGCAAACCGGCTCGGGTACCCAGAGCAACATGAACGTGAACGAGGTGATCTCGAATCGCGCAATCGAGATTGCCGGCGGCGAAATGGGCTCAAAGAAGCCTGTGCATCCCAACGATCACGTCAATATGTGTCAGTCCTCGAACGACACCTATCCCACCGCCATGCATATTGCGGTCGTCGAGCAGATCGAGGACTACTTGGTACCGCGCGTGCAGAAGCTGCGCGACACGCTGGATGGTAAGGCCAAGGCCTACGCGGACATCATCAAGATCGGCCGTACGCACCTGCAAGACGCAACCCCGGTGACGCTCGGCCAAGAGATGGGCGGCTGGGTGGCGCAGATCGATAACGCACTCAAATCGATCATGCTCACACTACCGCAGCTCAAGGAGCTCGCGGTCGGCGGCACCGCAGTCGGAACTGGTCTCAACTCCCATCCCAAGTACGCCGATTTGGCCGCCGCAAAGATTGCGAAGATCAGTGGCCGTCAGTTTATCTCTGCACCCAACAAGTTTGCGGCACTCGGTGGACATGACAGCTTCGTGGCAACGAGCGGCGCGCTCAGTCAGCTCGCCGCTGCGCTGATGAAGATGGCGAATGACGTGCGCTGGCTTGCCTCCGGTCCGCGCTGCGGGATAGGCGAGCTCACCATCCCGGAAAACGAGCCGGGCAGCTCGATCATGCCGGGCAAGGTCAACCCCACCCAGAGCGAAGCGCTGACCATGGTGGCCGTGCAGGTGTTCGGAAACAACGCCGCCATCAGCTTTGCGGCAAGCCAGGGCAACTTCGAGCTCAACGTGTTCAAACCCGTGCTCGCCTACAACATGCTGCAGTCGATTCGCTTGCTCGCCGACAGTAGCGAGAGCTTCAACGACAACTGCGCCTACGGCATCGAGCCCAATCTCCAGGTCATCGAGCGAAACCTCAAGGGTTCGTTGATGCTCGTCACCGCCCTGAACCGTAAGATCGGCTACGACAACGCGGCCAAGCTTGCAAAGCATGCGCACAAAACGGGCACCACCCTGCGTGAGGCCGCCATCGACCTCAAGCTTCTGACGGGCGAAGAGTTCGACGCCGAGGTGCGCCCCGAACGCATGGTCGGACCCAGCGCGGACTGACGTTCGGCGTGGGTGCTCGCGCTCGACAGCCAAGGCGCGCGAGCGAGGCAGCCTTACCTTATCCCAGCCGTAACCGGGCGTGGAGCAAGAGAGAAAACATGTCGATACAGATTCGCGAGCACCGGCCCGGCCACGACCTGGACGCTTTCATGCGCGTGCCAGAGATCTTGTACGAGGGCGACCCCGGCTTTGTGATGCCGCTGTTCATGGAGCAGCGCGACCGGCTTACGCCCAGCAAAAACCCGTTCTTCCAGCACGCTGAGGCCACGCTCTTCACGGCCTATAAAGACGGTAAGATTGCGGGACGCATCTCGGCGCAGATCGATCGCGAGCATCTGGCGCGCCATGGCGATGCCTGCGGCCTCTTCGGTTACTTCGATACGATCAACGATGCGCGCGTCGGCAAGGCATTGGTCGACGCGGCCGCCTCCTGGCTCAAGGCGCGCGGCATGAAGGTCATGCGCGGTCCATTCTCGCTGTCGGTGAACGAAGAGTGCGGCACCTTGGTCGAAGGCCAAGCCGAGGCGCCGATGTTTATGATGCCCTATCACCGTGCCTACCAGGATACGGTGGCCCAAGCGGCCGGTCTGACGAAATGCAAGGACTTGTTCGGTTGGAAGTACGTGGTCGGCGAGATCCCCAAGCGCGCGATCACGGCGCACGCCGAGCTCAAGAATATGCCCGAGGTACACATCCGCGCGTTTCGTCGCTCGAAAGCGCAAGAAGATGTGCGCATCCTGATGGACGTATTCAACGACGCCTGGCACGACAACTTCCACTTCGTACCGATGACCGAGGCCGAGGTGCACAAGATGGGCGAAGACCTGAAGCTCATCCTCGACGAGAACATCGCGATGATCGCCGAGATTGACGGTCGCCCAGCCGCGATAGCCCTTGCTCTGCCGAACCTGAGCGAGGCTAGTCATGATCTGCATGGGCGACTCTTACCCTTTGGCTTGCCCAAGCTAGTCTGGCGCTTGAAGGTGAAACGGCCCAAGAGCGCGCGGCTGATTCTGCTCGGCATCAAGAAGGAGTTCCGCAATAAGAAGCGCTACGGCGGACTGTCCGCCGCCCTATACGTCGAGATGGCGCAGCGCGGCAGCCGAGTCGGTTATGAATGGGGCGAGCTCGGGTGGACGCTGGAAGACAACCGTCCGGTGAACCTCGGCATCAAGATGATGGGTGGCGAGGTCTACAAGCGCTACCGCATCTACGAAAAGTCACTGGCCTAAGGGACTGTGATGAAACAGTCCCTAAGCATTTGGCCGAACATTTGGCCTGATAGGATTCCGACATGCTGATCGCTCGCATTCTACACGTGGTTGGAAACATCTTTTGGCTTGGCGGCGGCGCTGCCTGCGCCTTTGCGATGCTGCTGATGGCGAGCGAATCGAAAGACGTGCGCTGCGCTGCCGCCAGGGCTTTGCGCAAGATCACCGTCTACATCGTGACCCCCGGCATGTTGGTCGGCCTAGCGGGCGGTCTGATCATACTCTTACCGAACTGGTCGGAGCTCTACGCCAAGCAGCCGTGGATGCACATGAAGCTTACCGTTGGGTTGATCGCGATCGCGTTCTCAGGCGTGCTCACGGGCCGCTTGCGCCGCGCAGCCAACGGCGACGAAGCGCCAGTCGGTGCCCTGAAGTTGGCCGGTGCCGTGTTGCTGCTGAGTGCCGTTGCGGGCGCGACGCTCGTGTTCCTGCGTCCTTTGGCTCGCTAGCTCAGTCGCGGTCAGCGGCGCAGCGCAACCCGCGGGTCATAGGCGTCGACCGTGAAGCGATGACCATCGCTCAGCACGCGCACACCGCCCACCTCATCGAGGCGCAACGTGTTTGGAATAGCGGCGCCAAGCCGGGCGCTCACGTCAGGATGCGGATGACCAAAGCGATTGCCTCGTCCGCAACTGATCACGGCCAACCATGGATCAACCGCCTTGAGGAACGGCGCAGTGGTCGAGGTCTTCGAGCCGTGGTGACCAACCTTGAGCACATCTGCGTGCAAGAGAGCCCGTGTGCCGACGAGCTGCGCTTCCGCATCGTGTTCCGCGTCGCCAGTCATCAGCACGCTACGCGCGCCGTGTTCGATGCGCATCACAAACGAGTTGTCGTTCGGCCCAAAGCCCTCGTCGAATACAGGACAGGGCGCGATCACGCGCAGCGTCAGGGGGCCTAAGCTCCGTGGTTTTCTGCAGAGCTCGCGTGGTCCAACGACGCGCGTTCCCCGTCGACGCGCACGCTCGATCAACTGACACGCCGCGCCTGAGGGTTCTTCTGCACAGGCTTGGCCGGTGTCCCAGAGCTCCCGCACGCGCAGCTGGGTGAGCACGGCTTCGAGCCCGCCATAATGGTCAGGGTGCGGATGACTGAGCATCACCACGTCCAAGCTGTCGATGCGCAGGGATCGGAGCAGCGGAAGCACGGCGCGCGCTCCCGGGTCCGGGCCACCCAGAATGGCACCGCCTGCGTCGATCAAAGCATGATGACCGCTGGCCGTTTCGATCAACGTCGAGTCGCCTTGACCGACATCGATGAAAGTCAACCGTGCCTGACCAGTTTCGAGCGGATGTCGCAAACGAAGCTCTTCCGCCGTGGCCAACAAGAGCAGCATTGCAGTGCCCATGATCCGCGCGCGTAAGCTGATGCGAGTAAGCCAGACACCGGCTAGCAGAGCCAAACCAGCAGCCTGCAGGGGTGTCGGTCCGGGCAAAACCCAGTGCGGATCGAAGTCGCTCGCGAGTTTGGCCGCGACCACGAACGCTCCACTCGCCATCTCAAAGAAGGTCGCCCCGACGCGACCGAACATCGGAAACCACAGCGCGATGAAACAGTGAATGACCACGAGTGGAATCAGCGCAGCGCCGACGGGCGCAAGC
>JBBSJC010000377.1:0-8050 GCA_038257655.1 Polyangiales bacterium
AACGCCCCCTGAATGCCCTGATGAACCCCCTGAGCTAGCCGCTCACGCCTCGTCTCGCCGGCGTGACCCACCAGCGTGGGCACGCGTTTGGCAAGCTCGGTAGCAGTCGGATCCCCGTCGACGCTGGACGCAGGCGGGCTCGCCTCGGGCACGGCACGCACGTCGAATACGGTTCGTGCGGCAGCGCCGGGTGACAGATCGAGGGTAGTGCGTGCGGGGAGTATCGGCCGTGCTTGCGCGACCGGCGCTGGCGAAGGCACGCCGAGCACCACCTCAGCCTCCGCAGCAACCTCCAGCGGAGACTCAGGCGTGCGATCCAGACTAGCGACGCGTCTGATGGTTTGAAAAGACGCGCTTGCACGGGCGCTCGCGGCTTGTGGAGCGAGCAGGGCAGCAACGTCTACTTTCGCCGGCTGCGGCGGGTCGGACACGAGCTCAAACTCAATCCCTTGCGCCAGGGGCGACTCGCGTGGGCGCGGGGTCGGGGAACGTCGGGGCTCTACAAATAGAGTTAACGAATGCAGCAAGCCCGAGCCGATCAACGACCACAGAAAGCGCGAGCGGCCTACGGACACGGCGCTCTAACGCGCTCTGGCTAGTGCCTATTCCACGCTTCATCTCGTCTCGGTGTGCACAGACCGGAATTCTGACGACCGGAATTCTGACCACCCCACCGCCGGGCACCGGCGCAACCACCGGAATTCTGACCACCCCACCGCCGGGCACCGGCGCAACCACTGCCGCGGATTCGCAGAGTAGGCGCCCGACGACACCCCGCCGCCGCGTCCAGCGACGCCCAGCCTACATCTCCGCGCTGATTAAGCCGCGCCGACGCACTCGACGACAACCCAACATCCGATCGGAATACGCTCAGCCTTACCGCCAGAACGCACTCCAACACCGCGAGGCCCTCGCCTCGCAGTGCGTTCCACGCGCTCAGCTCCCCTCGTCTCCTACGCGACGCCAAACGTGGTCCACAGCGGGTCAGGCGAGACGCGCACGCCCGCGTAGCGCGCGTAGAACCAGGTGCCCGTTGGCCATTCCGTCTCACGATCGCCGCGCCGGAACCGTTCGAACGCCATCCGGTAGGCGTTGCGCCACGCCACCAGCTGCTTCGTCGCGACGCGCAGCACGGCGGCCCGCGCTGCACGCAGTGCGGGCACGATGCTGTTTCGACGCTTCGCCGTCTTGGGCGAAGCGAAGGGATTGACGGCGAGCAGCTCCGCACGCGTCTTGAAGCGCCCGCCGCATTCCCTTACCTTCGCTCTTGCTTCACGCTGTTTCTCTGCAGCGCGCAACTCGATCGCGTCGACCAGCTCGCGCCCACGCGCCGCAAGCGACGGTGGAAGACTAAGACGCAGCGTCGCCGTCTCGGGGTAAGCATCCGGCAGACAAGCCGGACGCTTCACTGTAATGGCACGGTTGCCGATCATATCCCTCGGACTCGACACGAAGCTCAGCCACTCACTCGTGTGATGCACAAGGCCCGCCGCGACCGGATTGGCGATCGCATACGCACATGCTTCGATGAACGCCTCTTCGGACACGAGCATGACGCGGCCGGTTTGCTCACTCGGCTCCCAGACCGTGCCCTCCATTGGCTTACCGTCGTGGCCGCGTAGTTCCTTGATGCAGCGCGCGATCAGCTCGTGCGCCTCCTTCGTGAAGTCGACGCGCAGGCCAAGCCGATCGGTCGCCACGCAGTGGTAATGGTTTTCCATCAGCGTGAGTTGGTGGATGGCGATTGCGCGCCGTTCGGCACAGTAGCCGAAGCAGTAAAGGATCGCGTCGACGACCTCAGGGTCCGCGTGCAGTAAGAACATGCGCCCGGTGCAGCGACGCGAGAGCTCCCACATGGTGTTCGGAATGACGGGGGATGCGATGCCCATACCACCTGCGCTGCAACCCGCGGCCCGCAGCACGCGCGCGTGAAATCGCGGGGTTGCTGGCACGAGGCTGGCGGATTGGCGGCGGGGGCCTGGCGGCCGCCAGCGTCGCTCTTTGTGCACCTCGGCCGATCGCGAGCGACTCAAGAGACGGGTGGTCATGTCGAGCCGGTCATGTCGAGCCGTCATGTCGTCGTCATGTCGGTCGTCATGTCGGTCTGTCAAGAGAGGGGTGGTCATGGCGAGCTGTCATGGCGAGCCTGTCGTCGTCGTCATGTCGGTCAGTCAAGAGAGGGGTGGTCATGGCGAGCCGAGAGAGGGGTGGTCATGGCGAGCCGTCATGGCGAGCCGGAGAGAGGGGTGGTCATGGCGAGCCGGTCATGGCGAGCCGGAGAGAGGGGTGGTCATGGCGAGCCGGTCATGGCGAGCCGGTCATGGCGAGCCGGTCATGGCGAGCCGGTCACGGCGAGCCGGAGCCACGTGTCGAACCAGGAGACAGTTGAGCAACAAACACGGAACAGCCCCGCGAATCGCAAGCCAAGCGAAGGCTCCCCTCGCGGCGGCGCCGGTTGGCCACGCGGCTCGCGGCCAGCCGGCAGGGGCGGGTTGCGCCTCCCCTGGGCGCACTGATACGTTCGGACCGTATGGGGGGAACCATGAGCCATCTATCTCATCCGTCTCATCCGTCTCATCCATCTAATCCCTGCGTCAGGCTCCTCGCGAGTGTGGCGGGCTCGTTGCTGTTGGTTCTTTCAGCGTGCAGTGAGGAAGGCGACGCCGCGGGTCCGAGCGGCGATCCCGACTCGGCGATCACGGGCGATGAAACGGTGAGCTTTCGGCGTGACGTCCGCCCGCTACTCGTCGCCCGCTGCGGTTCGTGCCACGTCAAGGGCAGCGTGCTCGGCTATGACGTCGCCAACCCGTTCGATCCGAAAGATGGATTGATCAACCGCCCCAACAGCTGGGCGCAGGCACACGACTCGCCCTTCGACGTCATCGTCAAGCCTGGAGCACCAGACGAGAGCTTTCTGATTTACAAGATCGAGACTCCTCCCGACGCGTTCGACACGAAGAACAGCGGCTCGCCCATGCCGCTCGACGTGCCCGCGGTCACCGCCTCCGAGCTCTCCGACATCAAGCAGTGGATCCTCGACGGCGCCAAAGATGATGCGTTCTTCCGCGAACGTGTGGCTCCGGTGCTCGGCACAGAGCTGAGCCTCGGCAGCAAAGGCGGCAAGTGCACCCTTTGTCATTTCGCAGGCTCCAGCACCCGCTTGGACGTCCTCGCGGTGTTCGACGACGAAGTGGGCCTCGTCAATGCTCCCAGCGTGTACTCCGACAAGCTGCGCGTGGCCCCAGGCAAGCCTGAGGAAAGCTTCCTCGTCGAGAAGATCGAAGCCGCCCAACCCAGCGCCGGAGGCAAGATGCCACTGCACCTGCCACGCCTGAGCGCCGCAGAGGTCGACCGGGTCCGAACGTGGGTAGCCGAAGGCGCGAAGAACAATTGACTGAGGATCGGTTGCAATACTCGGAAACCCGCTACCTGTCTTCCAAGAAGACCGTGGATGATCGCGCGTTGAATCGCGGTGTCGTAGACCGCCTGCGCAGCGAGCTCGAATGTTGCGCGACGCGCCCGCTCACGGTGCTCGAGGTGGGCGCTGGCCTGGGCACGATGATCGCGCGTCTGTGTGAGTGGCAGGTGCTGAAGCACGCCAACTACACCCTGCTGGACGTCGACGCGCAGAGCCTGCACGACGCGCGCGGCTGGCTCGCCGATTGGGCGAAGTCTCGGCAGCTCGAGGCGCTGGTCGGGGACACGGGGCTGACGCTGCGCGACGCCGAGCATGAGATCAACGTGCGCTTCATCGAGGCAGAGCTGCGCGACTTCTTGGCCACCGAGCACGATCTACCCAAGGCCGACCTGCTCATCGCCAACGCCTTTCTCGACTTGGTCGATGTACCGAAGACGCTGCCCGCGCTATTCGACGTGCTCACCCCCTCGGGACTCTACTACTTCACGATCAACTTCGACGGTGAGACGATCTTCAATCCCGGGCACGAAGCAGACCTCCCCCTGATGGCGGCGTATCACCGCACGATGGACGAGCGCACGCTCTTCGGAAAGCCTGCCGGTGAGGCACGCTGCGGTCGGCACCTGTTCGGCCATCTGCGCACGGCCGGCGCGAGCATTCTCGCTGCGGGCAGCTCCGATTGGGTCGTGCTGTCCGAAGCTGGACACTACATCGGCGACGAGGCGTACTTCGTCGAGCACATTCTGCACACCGTCGAGCTGGCTTTGACCGGTCGCGCGGACATCGACGCCGCACAGCTCGCGGCATGGCTCGGCGCCCGGCGCCGCCAGCTCGCCGACGGCTCCTTGGTCTACATCGCGCATCAGCTCGATTTCGTCGGACGCCGCGCCGCCCGCTGAACGCGCCGCCTAATTTGCGCCCTCCCGACCGGTTTAGGCTCGTCGGTTTCGGGGCAGCCTTCGCATCGTTCAAAAGGCTAGTGCGCTAGCAGCACCACCACCGCGAGCCCCGCGGCGCCCGTACGCGCGTGCTCGCCCTGCGCCACGCCTATGCCCAGCCAACGCACCTTGGGGTCGAGCATCTCGTCTTGGATCGGAAGATCATCCGGGTGACTTCCAAGGTACAAACGCGCCGTCATTCCATGGGCTCCGCGCGGCGCACGCGCCTTTTGCATCAGCTCGTTCAAGATCGCCTGCTGCTCGGCATCGCTTCCTTCCGTGGTGGTGAAGAAGCGCGCTGCTGCGTTCTGGGCTGCGCTGCTCAAGCGGGTGTCGGGAATGACAGGGGAGAGGTTTTGCGCGCTGCGCGATTCACCGATGCGGCGCGCGACATGCTCCAACGCTGCTTCGAGCGCGATGCCATGGGGAGCTTGGCCGAATAGCTCCGTCACGAAGAACACCGGCGCTCCGCCCTCATAGCCCGACACCACGCCCAGTCCCAGCATGTCGGCGTCAGGCAAAAGGATAGCTTTGCGATGGCCGGGGCTGTTCATCAGACCCTCATGCACGTCGCGCGGGGTATAACCGCGCGACACGTTTTCGTGCAGTCGCCAAGCCCGCGCGCCACCTCGCAACGCCCTGTCGCCGGGCCCGCCCGTGCTCGCGGAAACGTGCCCAAAGAACGAATGATCGTGCATGTCCGTACTGTGCAACAGGGCGATCTGATCCAGCACTGCATCGCGCTCGAGGACAGTAAGGCCCCGTTGCGCACGTTCGAGAGAGATAAGACGCTCGACCTCGCGGGCGAACGCTTTCTCATCGCGCGGCGCCACCTCATCGCGCTTGGCAGCGTGCTTTGGCGTGGCGAGTACAGTGCCCACTTCAACCGTGATATTGGCGAGCACACTCGGTCCATGCGGCCCAGTGCCCATGATCTCGATGCCCCACATTCCTTCAGTGAGCGACAAGGTATGGTCGAGCTCTGCGCCCTGTTTGACGTGCACCAGGGTCTCGGCGCTCCCGTCTGGACGGGTCACGATCAAGGTCGGCTCAGAAAGCGACTCGAGCAGCTGCGCATGGACGCGCACACTTCCCGCCGCGTCGAGATGCAAGGGAATGGGATCGAGCACGAGCGGGCGACGATCGAGCACGATCACGCCAACCCATAGCGCACCACGATTCTTGGCCGCGATGCCGTAATGAGTGGACTCGAACTTCGTGACCGCCGGTACTCGGTTGCATTTGCGTATAACAACCAGTCCAGGGAAGTGCGCTTAGCGTCAGGAGAGCTCGGATCATGGCGACCACTCTATTCAGCACTCGCGCGAGCCGCGCAACACATGTTCACCCGGGAGTTTGCCGCGATCTCAAAAGGCCTTGAAGCACGCCCGCTCAGGCTGGCGGTGGCCGGCTGGTGCTCGTGCGCACACGGACCACGTCGGAGCCGACGAGGAGGGCGCACTCGCGCACGCCGCGGCCCTGGACGGCGCGCACCTGCAGCTCGAGGCCCGCAAACCTTACCATATCGCCGATTTCGGGAGGTCTCTCGAGCAGCGTCAGCACGAGCCCACTGACGGTGTCCACTTCCGGGTGCTCAAGCTCAATGCCGAGCTGCTCGCCAACTTGATCCAGGCGCGCCATGCCGAGCGCTCGAAGCTCGCCGTCCGCTTCAAAGACCGGCGTGGGCGTGGCAGGTCCGTCCGAGATCTCGCCCACCACCTCCTCGAACAGATCCTCAACCGTCAGGATCCCGGACGTCCCACCGTGCTCGTCCATGACGACTACGAGCTGGGTCTTCTCGCGACGCATGCGAGCGAGCACAGCGTCAAGCTTTGTGGTCTCTGGGACGAACGGTACAGCGCGCACCACATCACGCGAAAGCGGGCGGCCCTCGACCAGCAGGCGAAGGAGATCGCGAATGAGCACATACCCTTCGATCCGATCGAGGGTGTCCTCGTAGACGGGATAGCGGGCGTGTCTCGCACTGCGCACGACAATACGAATCTCGTCCGCCGACGCGCCATGCCGCAGCCCCACCACGCGTACCCTGGGCACCATGACTTCAACCGCCGTGAGCTCCCCGAAGTCAAACAGCTCGCCTAGCACCTGGCCGGCCTCTGCCTCGAGCTCGCCCTTGATGACGCTCTCCTCGATCACGAAGCGAAGTGATTCAGAGCTCGGTGGCCGCACCGCCATATCACGACGGATGCCGAATACCCGCAGGACGCCGACACCTGCTGCGTTGAGACCCATCACCAACGGCCAAAGCGCGACCTTGACCCACCTCATCGGCGTGCTGACCCACAACGCGGTGGCTTCCGCGTGCTGCAGCGCAAGCGTCTTCGGCACCATCTCGCCGAGCACGATGTGTAAGTACGTCAGAGCGCTCACGGCCAGGACGCTCGCCACCGTGTGCACGGACACCCATGATTCGAGACCGAGCCGGGCGAGCGGCTGTACTAAGGCTTCGGCGAGCTTATGCTCCCCGTACATACCAAGGCCCAGGCTGGCAAAGGTAATCCCAAGCTGAGCCGTGGCGATATAACGGTCTTGTTTAGCTGGGTCGTGCAAAACACCCAGTACGACCCTCGCGAGGGCGCTACCCTGCGAGGCCCTGCGCTCGATGGCCGGCCGTGGCACACCGATGATGGCGAACTCAGCCGCGACGAACACGCCGTTGAGCACGATCAAGAAGAAGACGATGAAGGTGACGAGCACGTCAGCTCACCTCCTCTTGCACGGCCAGCTCGGATTCGAGCTGCGCGTCGTTCGGTTTGGGGTGCACCACGATCCAGCGGACCGCCGTGGGTCCCATTTCCGACACCGTCACGCCTACGCCATCGATCTCGAGCTCTTCGCCCTGGCGTGGCAAGCGCGCGAGCGTGGCCACGATGTGCCCCCCCACGGTAGTGACGCGGCCTTCCCACGGCGTGTGCAGGTAGGGCTCGGCCTCATCGAGCCTCATGCTGCCCGGCAAGCGCACGCTGCCGTCAGGGAGCAGCTCGGGGGCGGGCTCGGACTCCTTGAGCTCGTCGCCGATCTCTCCGAACAGCTCGTAGAGAACGTCTTCGATGCTGACGATGCCCTGAACGCCTCCGTGCTCGTCGACCACGATGGCCTTGGAGCTGCGCTGCTGCTGCAGAAAGCGCACGAGGTGGTGCGACCGTAAGGATTCGGGCGCAAAAGGAATGGGCCGCAAGAGTTGTTCGAGCGTGGGCATTTGACCCGTGGCGGCGAACAAGCCGACCGCATCCTTGGTGCTGACGGTGCCCAGAATGGTATCGAGCGAGCCGCGATACACCGGCAAGCGACTGTAAGGACTCTCCAGCATGCTCCGGAGCATCTCGGCTGGTGGCGTCGACGCTTCGATCGCCGAGACTTCGTTGCGTGGTGTCATCATCTGACGCACGGTGCGTTCGGACAGCTTCAGACCACGTTCGAGATGAAGGCGCGCTTCGGCGCTCAGGGCGCCGCCTCGATGGGACTCTGCAAGCAAGAGCGCGATCTCTTGAGGCGAGTGCACGTGCTCGTGTCCGCCAGGTACGACGCCAAACGGCTTGAGCAGGAGAAAGCCGCTCCCGTTCAAAAGCCAAATGAACCCGCGATAGAGGGCCATGGACCAGCGCAGGGGAACGTATGTTAGAAGCGCAGCGCGCTCGGGAAACTGCAGCGCCAGCGACTTCGGGACGAGCTC
>JBBSJC010000378.1:0-8037 GCA_038257655.1 Polyangiales bacterium
ATACGATCACGGGCAAGCGCGTCGCGATCAAGATGCTTTCCGGAGGGTTGTCGGCGAGCGCCCACGCAGATAAGCGACTGGTGCGAGAAGCGGTCGCGTCGGGCTGCATCGAGCATCGTCATGTCGTCAACGTCTTCGATATCGGCGAGCACCACGGCGCGCTCTTCCTGGTGATGGAATACCTGGAAGGAAAATCGTTCAAGCAGCTGATGCAGGACCGTAAGTCCAGCGACCGCGAGCTACTCGAGATCCTGTTACGTGCCATGGATGGTGTGCGGGCTGCCCACTTAAAGGGGGTCGTGCATCGCGATCTCAAGCCGGACAACATCCTGGTTTGCCAGGGCCCCACGGGCCGCTACGACGACCCCAAAGTCGTCGACTTCGGTATCTGCCGACTGACGGTCGAGAGCGGCGTCACGGACCTTACGCAGACCGGCGTCACCATGGGTTCGCCCTTCTACATGTCGCTCGAGCAACTGCAGGGCCTGCGCGATCTCGATGGACGCGCAGATCTGTATTCCATGGGTGTGATCTTGTATCAGGCACTGACCTTGCGACGTCCCTTCGAGGCGGCGACCTTGGGCGAGCTGACGGCGAAGATTTCGAGCGGCCTGCCCCCAGTTGCCCTCGCGGAGCTGCGCCCGGATTTGCCGCGCGGCCTGTCCAAGGTGGTAATGCGCGCGCTAGCTCGTACACGTGACAAGCGTCAGCCCGATATTGCGACCCTGATTCAGGAGCTGACTCCTTTCGTGGCCCAGCTGTCGGATACCACGCCCTCGCTATCGCCACGGCCCTTGCTCGTGAGCGCCACGCACTCGGCGGCAACGCCTGCGCCGGTGTGGGATGCTCAGCGCGCGCGACCCTGGCTGCAGCTCGGGGCCGCAGCACTTGCTGCTTTCGCGCTGACGCTGGGCGGAATCTCGCTGGTGCGATCGTTGGGCAGACCTCCAGCGATCGCTTCTCAACCAGTTCAGCTTGCCCCGACCGCGCCCCAGGCATCGCAGTCGCCGGCTGAACGCGGGGGCAAGGCTAGTAAGTCCGCGGCGATTGCGGCTGAGGCGCCCACTGAGCTTGCCCTGCAAGCGCCGATAGCGCCGCCGCCTACGCCGGCGCTTGACAACACAGCGGCCGACGGCGCCGTGAACGTTGAGCCCGGCGCTGCGGAAGACCCGGTCAGTGCCGCATCAGCTGCCCCAGCCGCTGAGCTGCTGGGAGCACCCGCAACTCAGGTTCTAAAGACAGTCAGCGTTGCGCCGCGCACGCTGCGTCAAACCGCGCGCAAATCCCATGGCAGGTTACCGGCGCGCACGCGCAAAGTTGCGGCCCGTCCCGCGTCAACCCCAAGCACTTCACCTAGTTCTCCGTTGAGTACTTCCGTGCGCCCCGAAAGCCCTGTGCCGGGCTCTGCGCCCGCGTCAGGCGCTGTGCCTACACCGACAGCGCAGCCGCCGGCGATTCCAGGGGAAGCATTGAAAATGCCGTCCGTCGTCGCGAAGCCACCCCCGATCGATACCAACGACCCTTACCGTTAGCGCCCGGCACAAAACAGTCAGGTCGGCGCCGATCCGGCCTGACTGTTTTGCGGCAGGACCTTAGCTCCTATTCCTCGATGGTAAGGGCAGCGCGCGGGCAGGCGCGCACGGCATTTTCGAGCTTATCGCGCAGTGTTTCCGGCACATCGCCCTCGATCAGCACGTGCAGCATGTCGTCGTCGTCGACCTTGAACAACTCGGGTGCAGCCTGCATGCAGAGCGCGTTGGCCTCACACAAGTCCCAGTTCACTTTGATCTTCATGCTCGAGCTCCCCGTTTTTTACCCAAGCGATTCTGGTCACCCCGTTGCAGGAACGCAACGCGCTTCGTCACCTAACCTTGTTGCGATATAAGATTCGTCGTTTCCCAGCACCAAGCTTTTTTCCTGGTGGGCTCACATCTTGTGCGTGGAAGATGCCTTAGACCGTCAGGATCGTGACAGCGCACGTTGCATTTTCATTGCCGAGATGGCCGCCTGCGTTTTGTGCCAGCGCGACTTTGGGAGCGCCGCTGACCTGACGTTCGCCCGCTTCACCGCGAAGCTGCCACGACAGCTCAACCACCTGTGCCAAACCCGTGGCGCCGACCGGATGTCCCCGACACTCGAGCCCCCCGCTGGTGTTCACGGGCACGCGTCCGCCAAGCGTCGTCGCCTGCTCTGTGACAAGTTTCACGGCTTCGCCTTCGCCGCACAGCCGGATCTGCTCATAGGCCTGGATTTCAGCGCTCGCCGCCGCATCGTGCACCTCGACGACGCGCACGTCGCTCGGCGCTACGCCCGCCATTTCGTAGGCTGCGTCCGCAGCGCGACGGATCACGTTGTCGTCTGCCCGGCCTTCCGCTTCTGCTGAACGTAAGCAGGTAGCTGCGATCTTGACTCCGCGTTTGCCTAGCTTGCGTGCGTACGATTCGGAGCAAATCACCACTGCGGCAGCACCGTCCGCAATCGGCGAGCACATGGCGCGCGTGAACGGGTAGACGATTTCCACATCCGTGAGCACGTCATCGACGCTCATCAAATTGCGATACTGAGCGTATGGATTTTTGCTCGCGTGGAAGTGATTTTTGCTGCTGATCTCGGCAATCTGACGCTGCGTCAGCCCGTACTTGTCCATGTAGCGACGGATGCTGCCTGCGTAGTAATCCATGAACACGCTGCGCTTTTCGCCTGCACCCGCAGCCACGCCATGGGTTTTCGCGTCGGCTTCGGCTTGTTCGACATCGAGACCGCTTGCGATCGCGGTGAAGGTGCGTTTCTTGTCGGGGTGGCTCATCTTTTCGACACCCAGGGCGAGCACGCAGTCCACCATGCCCGAAGCCACGGCTAGCCAGCCGAGATGGAGCGCGCTCGAAGACGCCGCGCACGCGTTGTCGATGTTGAACACGGGTAGCCCGCCCATGCCCATGGCGCGCAACACCACCTGGCCCCGAATCGTCTCCTGGCCCGTGATCAGCCCCGCCACCGCGTTGCCCACGTAGGCCTGCTGAATCGCCTTCTTCTCGACTCCCGCGTCGCTCAAGGCTGCCATGACGGCTTCCTCGGACAGGTCCTTGAGGCCGCGACCCATGAACTTGCCAAAGCGCGTCATCCCGACGCCGCAAATCACCACGTCACGCATGGAAACAGCCTTTTGTGAGGTTCAAGAGCGCCTTGCCCGTTTTGTGAAGGCAACGCAGATTTTCTGGAGTATACACTGTTTACCTAGAGGTTCCCATGCCCGAATCCAGCGAGTCACCCAAAGCGCCCAGGCGCGAAGACGACGTGCTTGCCCCCGCGGTGGTGGCCGACCCGTACAGCTTTTTCAATGCCCTGCGCGAGCGTGAGCCCGTGTACTGGAACGAGTCGCTCGGAGCCTGGGTGCTCACCAGTTACGACGACGTGATGAACGCCTTTCGCGATCCGCGCCTGTCAGCCGACCGGATCACGCCTTACTATGAGCGCAAGCTCAAGGGACCGAACGGCGAGGTGCATCGCTTCACCTACGAGACACTCTCGCGCTGGATGGTGTTCGTGGACCCACCGGACCACACGCGGCTGCGCAAGCTTGTCGACCACGTGTTTCGTCCCAAGGCGATCGAGCGCATGCGGGAGAACGTGCAGGCGCTCGTACAAGAGCTCGTCGACGAGCTCAAACAAAAGCACGAGTTCGATTTCGTCCACGACTTTGCCTATCCGCTGCCCGTACTCGTGATTAGCGAGATGCTCAACGTGCCGCGCGAAGACCGCGAGAAGATCAAGCACTGGTCCGACGACATCATGACCTTGGTATTCGGCGCCCTCGAAGTAAAAGACCGCCACGAGCGCGCGCGCGTCGCATTCACAGACATGAGTAGCTACCTGGCCGCGATCATCAAAGAACGCCGCAACAACCTCGGGCACGACTTGCTGAGCTTGTTGCTCGCTGCTGAAGAACGCGGCGATGCGTTGAGTGAAAAGGAAGTTATCGCGACTTGTATCTTACTGTTGTTTGGAGGCCACGAGACCACAACCAACCTGCTCGCCAATGGCTTGCGCGCCTTGCTCTTGAACGACCAGTGGGAGCTGCTCAAGCAAAGGCCAGAGCTGTTGCCCCAGGCGATCGAAGAGATCCTACGTTGGGATGGTCCGTCCAAGGCGATGTGGCGGATCGCCAAAGAGAACGTGGAAATTGGCGGCAAAGCTATCAAGCAGGGCGATAAGCTGTTGCTCGTTCAAGTCGGCGCCAATCGCGACCCGAGCAAGTTCGAGCGTCCGGATGAGTTCGACATTACGCGTGAAAAAACCCAGCACTGTGGCTTTGGATATGCCGTGCACTACTGCATCGGCGCGCCGATAGCGAGGCTCGAGGGTATGCTCGCGTTCAAGATGCTCATGGAGCAGCTGCCCCAGCTGGAGCTCGCCTCGAGCGCCTGGGAATGGCAGCCGACCGTGCTCAATCGCTCGCTCAAGCGGCTACCCGTACGCGTTAAGGTCTGAGTGTCGTCTGACTCATCAGCTCAACGCGTCAGCGCAGCGCGTCAGCTCAACGCGTCAGTTTAGCCAACGATTCGGGTCTTCGTCCTCGCGCTTGACGAGCTTGAGGGCGGGGCTGCTTTTCTTCTTGGGCTTGCCGCCGCCGAAGGTCTTTCGGCGTGGTGCGCGCAGCATCCAGATCTTCGCAAAGCCGATACCGCCGCCGATGGCTCCGAGGTCCGCTGCGAGCTGTGCCGCGTTCTTCGAGGTCAGGAAGCTCAGAATACTCAGGCCCAGTACGATATAGATCAGCTGCATCGGACGCATCTGGAACATCCCGAAGAAGCTGAGCTCTGCGTGCGGGGGCAACAACATCGCGTAGGCGCACATGCCAGCGAGAGTAATCGCCTGCGGACCGAACACGAGGCTACTAAAACCGGGTGCGACCTGGGCAGCTAGAATGGCGCCCGCCGCCGCGCTCAGCGCTGCCACCACGCTCAGCTGCATCACCCGCGTGCGCCCGTAGCGCGCTTCGAAGGGCGCCATGATCCACCAGATGAACAGCAGGCTCAGCAGCAACGAAAAGATGAAGCCTGGCTGAGCTGGCACGATCAGGACGTGAGTGAACACCTGCCAAACCGTTTGCAGCGACAGCGCCATCGGATTGAGCGCGAGCAGCTGAAATACGGGAACGTCTAAGAAGTTCTGCAGCACCGCTTCGAGAACGAAGAGCGCGACGAGCGAGATCAGCAGAGCACGGATGAAAGGCGTCAGGGGGGGCAGACGAAACATAGATCACAACCCTTCGAACTGATGGCGTGGTAGCGCAAGGTCACCGGGTTCAACCACGAGCGCGGACAGCTGCTCGCTCAGCTCTGCAATCGCCCCACGATTATCCAATGCGACATACTGAATGTAGTAATCGCCGCGGGCGAGAACCTTACCATCAGACTTGATGATGCCGCTCGCGCAGGGAGCTTCTGCAAGCGTCGTCGCGTCCTCGAAGTTGGGATCGGTTGCGGAGGTAATCCAGAGCGCGACTGTCTCGATCTGGTTGACTTCGCAATCAGCCGCGACATCGCCACCACTGAAGACCCACTGGGCGGAAAACGACGCGGTACTGCCGGCGGGCTCAAACACATCGACGACATTGAGATCGACGGGGTCGTAGTCACCGTAATAGGCGGTGATCTGCGAGTCGTAGCGATAGAGGACCTCGCCAGCGGCATCGAGCGCATCGACCGTGTAGGTATATTCGACCCCGTAGTCAAAGGCGCGAGACGTCTCGAAGCCTCCGTAGGTTGCATCCCCGATGCGGATGGTCTCTGCGCAGTTCGCCTCGAGGCTCGTGGCGGGACCGGGCCCGTCCATCGTGAGGCGAAACCGGGAAATGCCGAGCTCGTTGCAGCGCGTCGCATCAGGCGTTGCGCCGTTGAGCAACCAGGTCGAGGTGACGCCATAAACCGGATCGGAGCCACACCCTGTGCTGATAATCAGTCCCGCAACCGATCCGAAAAGCAGCGTGCTGGCAAGCACGTGGGACGAGCGCTCGGTAAACGGTGAGCGTTTGCGCATGATCACATCCTAGCAGGGGTTTTTCCGGGAGGCGCGGAGCACGAGTGCTGCGCGGACTTAACGCTCCAATTGGCATGCCTAGTTTGGCTCCCAAGAAAGGAAGGGAGGGAGGGAACGAACAATGATGTCACTCTGGGAGCCATTCGGGGTATCGAACGGAGATCTTGGGCGTTTTCAGCGCGATGTGGAGCGCACGCCAGGGGGCTTCGCAGCAATGGCCGCAGCGCCTTCTCGCCCGCGGGCCACGGCGGAGGACAAGGACGCGACTTACGTTCTGACTAACCCAGGCCTTACGTTCTGGCGCGGACGAGCGCGAGCCGCTTACGCGAGCGCTTCGGTGACGAGGCGCTCTTGCTCGAGCTTGTGGGCGGCGTGCGAGCCCGTGGCGGGGCTTGCGCTTTCTGCGCGCGACACACACCGCAACGGGAAGCGCCCCTCGAGCATCGCAGGCAGCCGCGCATTCATGAAGTACCAAGCGCCGCTGTTGAAAGGCTCTTCCTGCGTCCACACAACGTCGGTGCCATCGCGATAGGGCGCAAGCACCTCTTGGACGTGTTCCGGCCGCAGGGGGAACAGCTGCTCGAAGCGAACGATGGCAACGTCTTCTATATTGGCGGCTGTGCGCGCTGCCAACAGATCGTAGTAAACCTTGCCCGAGCAGAGTACGACGCGGCGCGCCGTGGCCGGGTCGACTACGCTGTCTGGGATGATGCGCTGAAAGCTTCCGGTCGACAGCTCTTCAAGCGAGCTTGCCGCGTCGGGATGCCGCAACAGACTCTTCGGTGACATGATCACGAGCGGCTTGCGATAGGGCCGCACCACCTGACGTCGCAGGCAGTGAAAGATCTGCGCCGGTGTCGTCAGATTGCAGACCTGAATATTGTCTTCGGCCGAAAGGCAGAGAAACCGCTCCAGCCGGGCGCTCGAGTGCTCGGGGCCTTGGCCTTCGAAACCGTGGGGCAAAAGCAGTACAAGACCGCTGAGCCGGTGCCACTTGTCCTCGCAGGAGGTAAGGAACTGATCGATGATCACCTGGGCCGTATTGGCAAAGTCGCCAAACTGCGCCTCCCAGATCACGAGCGCCTCAGGGGTGTCGAGGCTGTAGCCGTACTCGAAACCGAGCACGCCCGCTTCGGACAACGGACTATCCCAAACTTCGATCTTACTAAGTTGCTCGTTCACGTGCATGAGCGGCATGTAACGACGGCCCGTCTTGGCATCGAACAACACGGCGTGACGATGACTGAACGTGCCGCGCCGTGAGTCCTGCCCAGAGAGGCGTACGGCGGTGCCTTCCTCCAGTAACGTCGCGTAGGCGAGGGTCTCTGCCGTGCCCCAATCGAGCGCCTTTTCGCCGCGCGCACGCTCGCCTCGTTCTTTGAGGAAGCGCTTCACCTTGGGATTTACTTCGAAGGACTCAGGTGTGGTCGTGATCTTCGCTGCCAGGTTGAGCAAGCGCTCCATCGACACGGCCGTCTCGACCTCGGGACAGTCCCTATCGGGGCCGCCACGGTAGTTCTTCCACACGCCGCCCATCGAGTAATCAGGTGGGACGTAGGTGCCGCGCCGCGCCTCTTGCAGCTCGGCTTCCATCTGGGCCTGGCGCTTCTGTGCGATCTCTTCGGCATCACTCTCGGCGAGCTGACCGCGCTCCTGCAAGTGCCGCACATAAACTTCGCGCACGTTCGGCTGCTTATCGATCACCGAGTACATCACGGGCTGCGTGTAGCGCGGCTCATCGGCTTCGTTGTGGCCGTAGCGACGGTAGCAGTACATGTCGATCACGACGTCTTGACCGAATTGCTGCCTGAAATCTGCGGCCAGCCGTACGACCTGCGCGACGGCTTCGGGGTCCTCGCCGTTCACGTGGAAGACCGGGCAGCGCAACATGCGCGTGATGTCCGTGCAATACCAAGTGGAGCGGCTGTCTTCGGGCGCGGTGGTAAAGCCTATCTGATTGTTGATCACGACGTGCACGGTGCCGCCCGTGGCATAGCC
>JBBSJC010000379.1:0-8029 GCA_038257655.1 Polyangiales bacterium
AGCCATAGCTTCTGCGCGCGCTGCCTGAACATGTTCGAAAATGCGCGCCCAGCGAGCACCACGGCAGCGGTGTCGATGGCAGCTTCGAAGCCTGCGGGCAGAGCGACGTAGCGCTGCAGCAGACTCACGTCGGCACGGGCGATATGCGCGAGCCTACGCAGGTCGGATACTGTCCAACGCGGCAGGATTTCCCCGCGATCGAGATCGACCCGATGCAGCCGCGCATCCAAAATGATCTCGCGCTGGAGAAAGCTGTCGTCCAGATCGAGTACAAGCTCACGAATCGGCTCCTCCACACGCATTCGGTCGGAACCGAGCATGCGCCCGGCATCTGACGTGAGCGCGCCGACGGCAGCACGCCACCGCAAGCGTTCAGGTTGGCGTCCGCGCACGAGCTTGACGGCGCTCTTCCAGTTGCCACGAGTTCTAAAGTGACCGACTGCGTCGGTGATACGTGCCCCGGCGGTCATCTGCCTCCGAAGCGCGAAAGGCCCCAAAATGTACGGACTATCGCGCCCTTCGGTCTATGCCTGACTGCACATAGTCAGGTCAAAAAACGCGCACGTCCTGGGGGTGCCGCGGTACCAGGCCCGCAAGCGGCGCTGCGTCTGCAGATGCTCAGGGAACGGTGCCTGAGGGTACGGTTGGCGTGCGCGAAGGTGCAGGCGCACTCGGCGTGCGTGAAGGTGCAGGCGCTGGCGTAGTACCTGAAGGCACATTCGGGGTGGGCGCTGCACCTTCTTCGGCGCTGGTGCGTCGCTTACGGCGTGCCGCAGCACGAGGGTCGACGCCAGCGTCTCCCGCAGCAGCGGCGGCAGCCGCGGCCGCTGCCGCACGACGACGCTTGCGCGCTTCCGCTGCGGGATCTGGCTTGGGCTCTGCGGCAAGTGCACCGCCATCTTCAGCCACCGCAAACTCGCCTTCGGGCATCGAAAGCAAAACCGTTGCAGGAATCCCCTCGCGCACCGTGACGAGCATCGTGGTCACCGTGCTGCCGCCGGCACGCGCATCAAGCTTATGCGGACCGGGTGGCAAATCGAGTACCCAACGGCCCTCGTTTCCGGTGCCGAACGACTCCCCGTCTACCACGAGCTCGCCACCCTCCACGTCAGTTCGCACGACGACCTCGACGTGCGCAGGCGGCTCCGGTGCGATGGCGACGGGTGCCACGGCGTTGGACGTCAGCTTTGGAAGCTCGCTCGATTTCTGAGCGTTCGCCATGAAGTAGTAGGCCGCAAACGCCAGACCAAGCGCCATCAGTCCGAGCATGATGTAACGCGTGCTCGTTCCGGACGCGCTGCGCGATGCGCCGGTGATGTCTCCGAAATCGTCATAGCCGGAGCCACGCGTCCGATCGGAAGGTGGCGACAGCGTCGGGCTCGAGCTGTCGCTCCCTCCGGTACCGCGCATATCGTCGGACGGCAGCGGGTACTGCTGATAACCCACCAGGTCCGAGCCGGATGGAAGCTGCAGACCCTCGCCCCCGAACTCACAGAGGATGACGGTGACGTTGTCATGTCCCCCACCCGCCTTAGCAAGCTCGATCAACCGCTCGGAACAGGCGTTCAAGTCGCGATACTCGACCATCACGTCGCGGATCACATCGCCGTGCACAAGCCCGCTCAAGCCATCCGAGCAAATCATCAACCGGTCGCCGCGGCGCAACTCGAGAAACGTCAGATCGACGGTCACCTGATCGGTGGTGCCCAGCGCCTGCAAGATGATGTTGGAGTGTTCGAATGCCTCAGCCTCGGCCTCCGTAAGCTGACCGGCTTCGATCAGCTGATTGACGAGGCTTTGGTCCTTCGTGACCTGCTTCAGCTCGGTGTTACGCAACACGTAAGCGCGACTGTCTCCGACCTGACCAACGAACAACGTCTTGTCCATCAACGCAGCGACCGTCGATGTCGTGCCCATGCCGCGCCGTGTGCGATCGGCGCGTGCTCCCTCAAAGATGCGCGTCCCGGCCTCTTCGACCGAACGCACGAGCGCGCGCGCAAAAGAATCGCGATCTTGCGCCGGCACGCTGCGACGCATCATCTCGAAGACGGTGTCGACAGCCATTTGGCTTGCGACCTCACCGGCAGCCGCACCGCCCATTCCGTCACAGACCGCAAACAGCAAACCCGCATGGGGCACTTCGCTGAACTTGCTCGGCTCGCGACTGCCCGTGGCCAAATCCGCAAGCAGGTAGTTGTCTTCGTTGTGCTCACGCACGAGCCCGACGTCGGAGCGCCCCACCACCTGCACCGTGATCGCGCCGCCGCTACCCGCCTCTGCTCCGAGCTTGCGCGTGTCCGCTGGCTGATCCGCAGCCTGCGAGCGTGCGTCCCGGGGCAACGTTGAGCGCTCGTCTTCCTCGAAGCGAACGTCTTCGAGCCCCAGGCTCTGCTCCGTGCGGTCCGTCGTGGCTGCAGCAGCGCCACCGGATTCTGCCTCACTGGCTTTTCCGGGGTCCGTTGTACGTTCGCGATGCGCGTCGCTCATAGACCGTTTCGCCCGCCGAGTGCGCCCGCGGAACCGCTTGAGCCGGCTGAGCCATTGGAGCCGGCTGAGCCGATGGAGCCGGGCCCTATTGCTGAGGAGGCACCCAATGAACCAGCTTCAAAGCGGAACAGGTGCCTGCCAATCCGAAACTGGTCGCCGTCCCTCAGCACGTGTTCCCCCCGAATGCGAATCGCCGTCCCGTTGGATGAGCCAAGGTCGTGCAGTGTGAAGCGACCGGCAGCGTGATCCACGCGCAGTGCCGCGTGGCGTCGAGACAGAAAAGGATCGTCGGTAAAGACGATGTCACCATTTTCTCGTCCAATGATGGTTTCGTCACGAAAAAGGTAATGAACGTCTCGCCCGACGCCCTCCGTCGTGTACTGGACGAGGCGCGCAAATCGGGCGGCCTCGGGCGTCCCGAACACGAGTACCCCTTTCTGCGATGCCGGTCCCAGTGGTAGCTCACCATCCCCAAGAAGCTCGAATCGTAACACCTGCTGCCCGATTAGAACTACATCCCTATCACGAACTTCGACCGGTTCACGCAACCGCACGTACACGCCGTTCACGCTGTCGAGGTCCCGCAGCGTGTAGTTGGTAGCACGACATGCGACCCGCGCATGACGCGGCGACAGGTACGGATCGTCTGGGAAGGTGATGTCGCCTTCGCTGCCGCCGATATCAGCGCCGTGTTCGGTGAGCGGGATCGAACGGCCTTCGGAGCCATCCTTGAGTAATGTGACGAGGCGCGCCCCGACTTCAACCACGGATGACCCGTGCGGCGGCGGCGGCGTTGCCGCTGGTGATCCCGAAACCATGTTCTCGACTACGCTCGCGCCTTCGTGCGTTGCCCCGCAGTACCGGCAAAAACGAGCTTGTGCCTCGCGGGGCGCATGACAACGGTCGCATTCGAGCCCAAGCGAGCCGGGCAAGCTCGCAGGCGTCGTCGCTTCATCGGCGATCGGCGCACCGCACTCGCGACAAAAGCGCATGCCGGGGTCGGACGCGGCGCCGCAACGCCCGCACTTGAGAGTCCGCGCTGCGTCGACGTAGGGCGGCGCTTGTTCCGGAACTGCATGGTTCAAGGCGCCCGACGCAACCGTAGTCACAGGAGCACGGTCCGAGATGCGCTTCCCGCAGTTCGTGCAGAAGATGATCCCGGCGGGGTTGTCCCACCCACAGCTGCCGCAGCGCATCAGATAAAGAGTGAACCGTGTCGACTGGCCTGACGTCAAGGTTCGTGGAGAGTTTGACCCGAATGACCCCTGCACGTCGGGACAGGTCCAGCAGGCGATCACATCACCGTCAGCCCGATTTGGAAGAACAGCGACTCCGAGAATAGGCCATTGCGCCCACGCAACACGCGATCGCGCTCCGTACGAAACTCGGTTTGCGTGAAGGCGCGCAGACCAAAGCCCACGAGCAAACCGAAGCGCTCGCTGAGCTCGGCCTCGCCCCCGGCAAACCCCTGGGCCATGACGCCTACAGTCGCGATTCGAAACGTGTCGCCGTAGCCCACCCCGCCAAGGCTCAACTCGAACACGGGATGGAAAAGGATGTCCGTGGGCATCGTGTAGCGAGCACCCGCGCGCAGCGCCTGCTGGACCCCGAGCTCGTAGACGGAATCTGTGTCCAGAAACCACAGGTCGTAGCCGACGAGCAAACCGAACCCCTGGGGCCAGCGACGTTCCAGGCTGGCACCAAGTACCCCGCCGCTCTGAAAGACACAGCCGCCGTCTGCCGGGCAAATTGACTCATTTTGCAACGCCGTCGAAAAGCCTGAATGCACATCGAGTACATGACGTGGGTCGGCTTTGTTGGGCGCGGGAGGGACGATGAACGACTCTTGTGCCACACCGTTATCGGCATGTGCGGTTGCCGCGGCGACAAGAGTCATGGCAAGGGCCCAGCGTGCGATTACAGAGCATTTCTCGTTGTTGACAGCACGCATGGCAAACATATAGTAGCCCACGTTTCTGGAAGGACCCGACGATGGATATCTACCTCGACAAGCGCGCCGTAAAGCAGATCAAGATTTCCGCGGATGAAGCGGTCGAGGAAGGTGATACTGACACGCTTCGTGAAGACATCATGGAAGCGTTCACCGAAGAGCAGATTGAGGAGATAGAGCGCCGCATCGATAGCGGTGATTTCTACGACTTCCTGTCCGAGCTGCTCGATGAATGGTCAGGCGACGATGTGGACGAGCTGTTCGAGCTGCTCGCCTCTGCGTTGGTCGACGTAGGCATCGACCTCAAGTACGCACGCGCCGTCGTCGACGAAGAAGAAGAAGAAGAGATCGAAGAAGTCGAGACCGACGACGACGATGATGATGACGGCGATGAGGTCGAGGTCATTACGCCTGACGACGACGCTCTCTGAGGCCTGCCCACGCACACTACTAAGTGTGCGAGGGCGCTCGAGTCAAACAGCACTAGCCGCAGGCGGGCTGGGATTTCAGCCGCGAGAGCGCTCGCTACTGACACTCGGAAGCGACGCGCGAGCTCGCTTGGCGGCGGGCGGCACCGACCTCATGCTCCGCGAGGACCTGCTTGAGCAGCGCGCAGCCCTTGCTCTTGTCGCCACGTGAGAGCCAGATCTCCGCTTCTTCTTGCAGCGCGTCATCGACCAGCAGCGAGTTTGGGAACTCGTCGCGCACGTGGCGAAACGCACCAACAGCGGCGTCGAGATCGTTGATGCGGTCGCGGTAGATGCGTGCGATGCGCAGCGCAGCCTCTGACATCTTGGGACGTGTGTACGAGCCTATTAGATGGGCAGACTCGTGCACCGCGATCATGCGCTCGAGATAAGCAACGGCAGCACGGGGGTCGCCCGCCTCCTCTGCCAAATCAGCCAGCCGCCATAGCGCGTCGTCCCACAGCCGTCCCTGAGGGTAAGGAAAGCGCTGCACCTGAGCTTCGAGCAGCGCACGCGCGTCGGCAACCCGGTCGACTGCCAGCAACAGCGTGGACTGTTCGTACATCAAGGCTTCGGCGACGTAACCCTGGGTCGCTTCACGGGCGAGACCTTGTACGAAGCTGAGGCCGGCCTCTGGCGAAGCTGAGCGCACGCGCAGGTCGAGAAGCAAACGTAAGGCCGACTTGGCTTCGCCAGTGTCCCCATGCTGCACGACGAGCAGGCGCAGGTCGCGTTCGGCTCGCTCTACTTGATCAAGACTCAGGCGATAGCGCGCTGCGTCTAACTTGGCGCGGAGCGTGCGGCGCGAGGGGGGGGTTGTTTCGGCGATGCGATCTGTCAGAGCGATCGCTTGCGCGTATTCTCCTTGGCGCGCGCGCACCCGACTGGCTCGATAGAGAGCTTCGTCACGATCGACGCGGCGCTCAGCGGACATGGCTGCCTGCTCGTAAGCCAGCGCGGCCGCATCGAGGCGACCATGATGCTGATGGCGTTCGCCCGCAGCGAGCGCACCCAAGTGCTTGTCCCCGCGGGGCTTTGATAGCGTCGGCGCGCAGGCCGCGCTTAGGCACAGCAAGCTCAGACCAAAGAGATGAAAGGCGCGCCTACTGCACATCGCGCAAGACCGTTAGCGCCTGATCGATGTCGACCCGTGACAGATCGCGATGGGTGACGGCGCGCAATATGGATGCACCCATGGCGTTCACGAACACGCCTGCTTCTTTGAGGCGCGCGGCCATGCTGGGTGCCGTGCCCTCGGGCATTGTGATGTTGACGATATTGGTCTCCACGCGCGCAAGGTCGACAGACCAGTGCGTGTCCCGTGCGATGCCTTGAGCCAAGCGCTGCGCAAGCTCATGATCCTCGACCAACCGCTCACGTTGATCGAGAGCGACTAGCGCAGCGGCACACAACACCCCTACCTGACGCATGCCGCCGCCCAGCATCTTGCGCAAGCGGCGGGCTTCCGTGATCAGCGCACGCGGCCCCACGAGCGCTGAGCCGACCGGCGCGCCCAGGCCCTTCGAAAAACACACGCTTACTGTGTCTGCCTGTGCGGCGAGCAGCGCAAGGGAGTTGCCGGAAGCAGCCGCTGCGTTCCAAAGGCGGGCGCCATCGAGGTGCACGAACAAACCCCGCCCATGGGCACGCGCCGCAATCGCTGCGACTTCGGCTTGGGGAAACACGCGTCCGCCTGCGCGATTGTGCGTATTTTCGATCACCACCAGGCGCGAGCGAGGCAGGTGATCGTGGTCGGGATCGATCGCCGCTTCCATTTCGTCTGCAGAAAACAATCCGCCTTTGCCGACTACGCTGAACTGCACGCGGGCCCATGCGGCCGCGGCGCCTGTTTCGTAGACCATGCAATGCGTGCCTTCGCCGACCAGGACCGCATCTCCTGCGCGGCAGTGCAGCATCAGCGCGATTTGGTTGGCCATCGTGCCCGAGGGGACGAACAGGGCGGCTTCTTTGCCGAGCAACTCTGCGGTGCGCGCTTCGAGCTTGTGCGCAGTCGGGTCCTCACCGTAGACGTCATCGCCCACTTCGGCATCGGCCATGGCACGGCGCATGACGGGACTTGGCTTGGTGACGGTATCCGAACGGAGGTCGATCATCGCGCCGAGCATATGGGAGCGGGTGGGGCTTGGCCAATGCCGCTCGCCGAAGCAGATTGAGCGGCAAATTCAGCGGAGGATTCAGCGATCCGCGCCGAAACGTAGCTCTAGATTCAAGTTCAACACGCCCACCGTCTGCTGGTAGCGTCCCGCGGCGGAGGGCACGCTGTTTGGGTACTCGGCGTCACTCAGCATGCTTTTACCGGTTGAATCCCGGGGCAGCATGATCTGATGCATGTACGAGAGGCCGAGCAGGACCTTGTCGACGATGCCGATGCGAGTGCCGAAGGTGCCTGCGATATCATGGCCGTCGACAAGGCCGGGCTCCAAGGTACCGAGGGGGACAGCACTGCCATCCCAGCTCACGGCAGTGAACAGCTCCCAGCGCGGGCTCATGAACGCGCTCGCCCCGACACGGGCACCGAAGCTGTCGTGCCAGCGCCTGACGAAGTTGGCAAAAGCGTCGGTGTCACGGGACGCGAGGCCCTGATTGTTGACGTTGCAGGTCTTTGCGCCGCGCACCAAGCACTGAGAGCTCATCGTGCTGAAGTTTTGCCAGTTGCCCGTCAGCCGAAACTCAAAGCGTTGATCGGGTCGAAAACGCGCGCCGGCTTGGATGATATCGGGAAATTCCTGACGCAAGCGAATCGTGTCCGTACCGACGCCCGAGCCGTAGTTGGTCCGCAACGGGCCTTCGAGGGTCTGACCGTTCCACAGGCCGGGCGGCGCTTGATACGACAGGCCTGTCCACAGGTGATCGCGAAGGACCTCCCAGTGTACGCCGAGGCCAAAGCTGCCGGTGGAACCGGTGAGCTTCGTGTGCATGCGCCCTTCGTTGTTCAGATTGTCGTCGAGCACGACCGTGGTCGCCTGGCTGATCTCGAGATGCGTATAGACGTAGTTGCCTGTGACGCCGAAGCTCAAGCCGATCTTCTTGATCTCGTAGGCGGCAGCCATGCTGGCTGTGCCGGTCGCCCAAAGACCCGCGATGTTGTGCCAGCGCGCAGGCG
>JBBSJC010000380.1:0-7992 GCA_038257655.1 Polyangiales bacterium
GCCGACTCGCGCCCGGCACCAGGTCCATTCACGAAGATCGCCACCGAGCGCATGCCGTGCTCTTGCGCGCGACGAGCTGCATTTTCGGCAGCTACCTGTGCAGCGAAGGGCGTGCTCTTGCGTGAGCCCTTGAAGCTACTGGAACCCGCACTCGACCAGGCGACCACGTTGCCGTGAATGTCCGTGACGGTGACGATCGTGTTGTTGAAGGTCGACTGAATGTGCGCGATCCCCGTCGCTACATTCTTCTTCGCCTTCTTCTTACCGGCTTTGGGATTTGCCATGACTTATCGAATCTCCTACGCGACTAACGGCGGGTGGCGCCGCGACGCGGCCCCTTGCGGGTACGGGAGTTGGTCTTCGTGCGCTGTCCGCGCACTGGCAGGCCCTTGCGGTGACGAAGTCCGCGGTAGGTTCCGAGATCCATCTGGCGCTTGATGTCCATCGCGATGTCGCGGCGCAAATCGCCCTCGACGCGCAAATTGCCATCCAAGAACTCACGGATCCGCTTTACTTCAGCTTCCGTAAGGTCTTCCGCCTTCTTGTTCTCGGGGACGCCCGTCTCCGTGCAGATCAGCTTGGCCTTCGCGGGCCCAATGCCGAAAATGTACCGAAGAGCGATCGTCACGTGCTTACGCGCGGGAAGGTCTACACCTGCAATGCGAGCCATGATCGTTCTCCTCAGCCTTGCCGCTGCTTGTGGCGCGGATTCTCGCAAATGACGCGCAGGACGTTCTTCCTGCGGATCACTTTGCACTTCTCGCAAATTTTCTTGACGCTGGGCCGTACTTTCATGTCGCGCCTCTGTCCCGTTACTTCTTGCGGGTCTTGATCCGTCCGCGTGTTGGGTCGAACGGGGAAACTTCAACGGTTACCCGATCACCGGGGATAACCTTCACTGTTACATTGCGTGTCACGCCGCCGAGGGATGCTGTGATGACCTGTCCATCGTCACAGCGCACGCGGAATAAGCCTTTTGGGAGGGCTTGCTCCACACAGCCTTCGAGCTCGCGCTCGTGAATCACTAGATACCTAGAGCCACCTTGATGCGGTCGGTCACCTCGTCGAGAGTGCCGACCCCGTTTACCACCGTCACCAGTCCGCGTGTCTCGTAGTACCCGAGTACCGGCCTGGTCTTGTCTTCGTACTCAGTGAAACGCGTGCGAACGACCTCTTCGGTATCGTCCTTACGTTGCACCAATTTGCCCTCCAAACCCGGGGGGGGCGGATCATAGCGCAAATGATAGATACGTCCAGTCTCCTCATGGATCCTGCGCCCTACCGCGCGCTCAATCATCTCTTGAAGGGGAACCTCCATCGAGACGACTTTCGCAATCTTGCGCCCAAGCTTTTCCAGTGTGATGTCAAAAGCTTCGGCCTGCGCTACCGTGCGCGGATAACCATCGAAAATAGCGCCGTTCCGCGCATCATTTTCGGAGACCCGCTGGCCTATCAGCTCGAGTACCAGCTCGTCGGGAACAAGCAGGCCCTGAGCCATGAAATGGTCAAAGCGCTTGCCAAGGTCCGACCCAGAAGCGCGCTCCGCACGCATCATGTCACCGGTCGAGATCTGGGGGATCTTGAGCAGATCGACCAGGCGCTTGGCTTGGGTGCCTTTGCCTGCACCCGGAGGTCCGAACAGCACAAGATCCACGGCTTAGGCCTTTCGCGCGCGAAGGCGCGCTCCGCTGGGGCCGGTCAATCCCTCGTAGTGCCGCGTAATCAGGTAGCCCTCAATCTGCTGCACGGTGTCGAGAGCCACGCCCACGACGATCATGATCGACGTGCCGCCGAAGTAGAAAGGGACGTGGAAGTAGGACTGAAGCAGCGAGGGGATGGTGCAGACGAGCGCGATGTAGATCGCGCCACCGGCAGTAATCCGCATCGCCACGCGATCGATATAATCCGCGGTGCTCTTGCCGGGGCGGACGCCGGGAATGAACGCGTTCTGCTTCTTGAGATTATCGGCCACTTCCACTGGCTGGAAGGTGACCGAGGTATAGAAGAAGCAGAAGAAGATGATCATCACCACAAAAACGGTGATGTAAAGCCAGCTGTCAGGCGTGAGCTGGTTCGTGACCCACTCCATCCCAGGCAGGTTGAGACGCTGCAAAGTCGAAGGGAAGAGCAGAAGCGACGACGCGAAGATCGGCGGGATCACGCCCGACATGTTTACGCGTAGAGGCAAATGGGACGTCTGACCGCCGTACATTTTGCGGCCGACCATGCGGCGGGCGTAATGAATCGGGATGCGGCGCTGAGCGCGCTCGACCCGGCAGATTACCCACACGATACCAAGGCAGATGGCGGCGACGAGCAAGAGATCGACCGGCTGCAGGCTTTCGCTTGTCTTCAGCAGCGATGTGGTGCGGAACAGCGCATCCGGCAAATCAGCGCAAATGCCTGCGAAGATGATCATGGAGATGCCGTTGCCGATACCCCGTTCGCCGATCTGCTCGCCGAGCCACATGATGAATGCGGTACCCGTCGTCAGCGAAATCATCGTCATCGCGCGGAACGTCCAGCCCGGCTCACGAACGACATCGCCGTACTGGGTGGAGCCATTGAGCCCCTCGAAGTACAGGGCGAGACCCGCGCTCTGGACCAAGCTGATCACAATCGTGCCGTAGCGCGTGTACTGGTTGATCTTGCGCTGGCCGGACTCGCCTTCTTTGCGCAACTCTTCCAGCGGCTTCACTACTACGCCCATCAACTGGAAAATGATGCTGGCCGAAACGTAGGGCATGATGCCGAGCGCGAAGATCGAAAGCTGCTCGAGAGCACCGCCCGAGACCATGTTGAACATGCCCAGGAACGTCCCGCTTTGATCCGCGACGATGGACTTCATTACGTTACGGTCGACGCCCGGCGTCGTGACAAAGATCCCTACACGGTACACCGCGAGCATCCCGACTGTGAACAGGATGCGGCGACGTAGCTCTGGAATCTTGCCGATGTTGGCGAAGACGCTCAACGTGGACCACCCTTCATGCAGCCTGAAACCGTGTGACTACTACTTCTGCCTGGGCTTGGGACCGGCAGGCTTCTTCTCGATCAGCTCTACGCTGCCGCCGGCCTTTTCGATCTTCTCTTTGGCCGCTGCGCTGATCGCGTGGACCTTGATCTTCAGGGCATGTTCGATCTCACCGGAGGCGAGGACCTTCACGCCGTCCCAGCGGCCGCGCACGATGCGCTGGTCGCGCAACATGGCCTCATCGATCGAGGTCCCGGCCGCAAAGATCGAAAGCTCGCCAACGTTCACCGCGGCGTAGTTGATCGAGAAGATGTTGTTGAAGCCGATCTTGGGCAAGCGGCGCTGCAAAGGCATCTGACCGCCCTGGAAGTGCAGCTTCTTCATGGTACCGCGGGCTTTTTGGCCCTTTTGGCCTTGGCCTGCGGTCTTACCCTTGCCCGAGCCGATACCGCGACCGACGCGCATACGATCGCGCACCGCGCCGGCCGGAGGGCTCAAGCGAGATAGGATAGGAATGCGCTTCTCTTGTGCTTCAGGCATCGCACTCCTCCACCGTCACCAAATGCAAAACCTTCTTGACCATTCCGCGGAACGACGGAGTGTTGTCCACCGTGACCACAGAATGTGGGCCGCGCAATCCGAGCCCGACCAGCACTTTGCGCTGGTTTGGCTCGCGACCTGCGCCGCTCCGAATCTGAGTAACCTTGAGCTTCTGCTTCATGGCCTAATTCCTTCAGCCGCCCGTGCCGCCCATAACCTGCTCGACCGTGATGCCGCGGCGGCGAGCCACGTCTTCGGTGTTTTCGAGGCGGGTCATGGCGTCGAGCGTGGCATGCACCACGTTATGGGCGTTGGTGGTGCCGATGATCTTTGACAAAACATCGCGGATACCGACAGCTTCGACGAGGGCGCGCACTGCACCGCCGGCGATCACGCCTGTACCAGCGCTTGCCGGCTTGAGGATCACGCGGGCTGAACCGTGTCGCCCAATGATCGTGTGCGTGATCGTGCCGTTGACGAGCGGCACTCTCACGAGTGCCTTACGCGCCTGATCGTTGCCCTTGCGGATCGCGTCAGGAACCTCTTTGGCCTTGCCGATGCCGACGCCTACGTGGCCCTTGCCGTCACCGACGACAATGAGCGCACTGAAGCCGAAGCGACGACCGCCCTTTACGACCTTCGCCACACGGTTGATGTGTACGACGCGCTCCTTGAGGTCTTCGAGCGTGTTCGGGTCAATGTACGCCATGGGAGCAGTCTCCTAAACGCGGGGGCCTTAGCACCCGACTAGAACTTGAGTCCGGCCTCGCGTGCAGCCTCAGCGAGTGCCTTCACGCGTCCGTGATAAAGGTAACCATTACGATCGAAAATGACGGTGTCGATGCCCTTGGCGAGCAGTGCCTTGGCAATCGCTGCGCCTACCGCCTTGGCCGAGTCTGTCTTCGGACCGGACATACTCGCCTTCACGTCGGCCGTCAGCGTTGAAGCTGCCGCCACCGTGCCGCCCTTGCTGTCATCGACAGCCTGGGCATAGATGTGCTTCGAGCTGCGGAACACGCTCAGGCGCGGGCGCTCGGAGCTTCCATCGATCTTCTTTCGGACGCGGAGCTTGCGGCGCGCGCGGCCTTCTTCTTTCGAAAGCATGGTGCAAATCCTCTCGTCGTCTCTGGCGGACCGACGTTCGTACAGGCAAAACCTTGGGCGACTACTACTTGCCCTTGGCGCCGGCCTTACCAGCCTTACCGGCCTTCATGCGAATCTTCTCGCCCATGTACCGGACGCCCTTACCCTTGTAGGGCTCCGGCGGACGGAACGAACGAATGCGTGCTGCGCTCTGTCCGAGCAGCTCCTTGTCACAGGAGTCGAGGTGCAAACGGGGACGCTTCGTCCCGCCTTCATCGAGGATCTCGACGCGGGCGTTCACAGAGGCGGGAAGTGGGTACTTGATCTGATGGGACAGACCGAGCGTGAGCAACAGGTCGCGCCCCTTGAGCTCGGCGCGATAACCGACGCCATGAAGGTCGAGCGCCATGGCATAGCCACTGGCCACGCCCTGCACCATGTTCGCTACGAGCGCCCGAGTCAGGCCTTGGAACTTTAGACCGTCTTCTCCGGCGCCGGGCGTGAGCACGACCGTAAGGATGTCTCCCTCGCGCTTGAGACCGACGAGCGGTGGCAACGTGCGCTGCAAGGACCCCTTGGGTCCCTTAACCTTGACGACTTTGTCATCGAAGCTGATCTCCACGCCCTTGGGCACGGAAATCGGGCGCTTGCCGACGCGCGACTGGCGCTGCTCGTCGGGCTGCGCGGTTGTCTGCACTGCTTCCATCACCAAACCTCACAAAGGAGCTCGCCGCCGAGGTGCTCGCGACGTGCGTCCTTGTCAGTCATCACGCCTTTAGACGTGGAGACGATTCCGATTCCCATGCCGTTGTGCACGACAGGAAGTGCATTGTGGCCGAGATACAGCCGACGACCGGGGCGGCTCTTGCGGCGAATGCCCACAATTGCGCCCTGATGGCCTTGCCCGTAACGAAGTGTGACCAACAGCTTGCCGGGCACTCCGGCCTCAGCTTTGGCGTCTGCGATGTAGCCTTCGCGCTTGAGCAACTCGGCAATACTGAGCTTGAGCTTCGACATCGGGATTTCCGTGCGGTCGAGGCGAGCCATCTGCGCGTTGCGGATACGCGTGAGCATGTCTGCGATAGGATCAGTGGTCATGGCTCTCTTCCTACTTCCGGAACGGCATTCCGAGCTCGGCCAGCAAGGCCCTGCCCTGTTCATCGTTCTTCGCGGTGGTGACGAACGACACGTTCATGCCGTGAATGCGCTCAACCTTGTCGTACTCGATCTCGGGGAACACGATCTGTTCCTTGATGCCGAGTGTGTAGTTCCCGCGACCATCGAAGGCCTTGGGGCTGACACCGCGAAAGTCACGGACGCGTGGCAAACCGAAGTTCACCAGACGATCCAAGAACTCCCACATACGCTCGCGGCGCAAGGTCACCATGGCACCAATCGCCTGACCTTCGCGCAGCTTGAAAGTCGCGATCGACTTCTTAGCGCGCGTCACTACCGGCTTTTGGCCAGCAATCAACGCAAGCTCCGCAGCAGCAGACTCGATGATCTTACTGTTCTGAACGGCCGCGCCGAGACCCATGTTCACCACGATCTTTTCAAGACGTGGTACTTCCATCGAACTCTTGTAGCCGAACTGCTTCTGAAGCGCGGCCACAACGACATCGGTGTATTGCCGCTTTAGGCGTGGAGTGTAGTCACTCATTGCATCATCCTCAGGGGCCTAAGCCCGAAAACTCTCAGCCGTCGAGTACGGTTCCGCTCTTCACGGAAACGCGTACCTTCTTGCCATCCTGATTGAGCTGACTGCGCACGCGTGTGCCTTTTTCAGTCTTGGGATCCCACAGCATCACGTTGGAGCGGTGGATGGGCATGTCCTTCTCGACGATGCCGCCTTCGGGGCGCTGGGGCGTCGGCTTGGTGTGGCGCTTGACGCGGTTCACACCCTCGATGACCAGCTTGTCCGTCTCGGGAAAGACGCGCTCGACCGCGCCGACCGTGCCCTTGTGGGCTCCGGCGACAACGATGACCTTGTCACCCTTCTTGATTCTCGAAGCCATCACACCACCTCGGGCGCGAGCGAAATGATCTTCATGAACTTCCTGCTGCGCAGCTCACGAGCCACTGGCCCGAAGATGCGCGTACCGATCGGTTCAAGCTGGGCGTTGAGCAAGACTGCACTGTTCGTGTCGAACTTGATGTACGTCCCGTCGGGACGCTGATACTCGCGGGCCGTACGAACGACGACTGCCTTGGCAACCTCGCCCTTTTTGACCTTGGAGTTCGGCAAAGCCTCTTGGACCGCGACGACGATAATGTCGCCGAGGCCCGCATAACGACGACGAGAACCACCGAGCACACGAATGCATTGCACTCGGCGAGCTCCGCTGTTGTCGGCGACGTCTAGATTGGTTTCGGTCTGAATCACGGCTATGCCTCCTCAGGACGCTCGACGAGGCGGGTGGCGACCCAGCGCTTCGTACGCGAAAGCGGACGGCTCTCGCTGATTTCGATCACGTCGCTGGTGCGAAATTCGTTCTTCTCGTCGTGCGCGTGGAAGCGCTTGCGACGCTTCACGTACTTCCCGTACACGGGATCGCGCGTGCGGCGAACAACCTCGACGACTACAGTCTTCTGCATGCGACCGGGCTTCGTCGTGTCATTGACAACACGGCCGACGAGACGGCGGCGGAAACCGCGATCGTCATCTGTCTGGGTGGCTGCTACGTCGTTCATGGAGTGCCTGCCTTCGCCTTAAGCTCACGCTGCCGAACTACGGTGGCGACGCGCGCGATGTCACGGCGAAGCACGCCCAGCTTGGCGGTCGAGTCGAGTTGGTTGGTGTGGTTTTGGATGCGCGCTTTGAAATGCTCACGCCGAAGCTCTTGCTCCAGGCTCTTGAGCTCTTCGTCCGAGCGCTCCAGTAGTTCTTTGGCTTTCATAGCTGAGCCTCCCGCGACATGAAGCGCGTGGCTAAGGGGAGCTTGCTCGCGGCGAGCTTGAAGGCTTCGCGTGCGACTGCTTCCGGCACGCCCCCGATTTCGTAGAGCATGCGGCCGGGCTTCACGAGCGCGACCCACTCTTCAACTGCACCCTTGCCGTGACCCATGCGAGTCTCGAGGGGCTTCTTGGTGACAGGCTTGTCAGGGAAAATGCGGATGAAGAGCTTGCCTTGGCGCTTGGTAGCGCGCTGGATAGCCATACGGCCCGCCTCGATCTGGCGCGCGGTGATGCGAGAAGGCTCGAGCGCTTGCAGGCCAAAATCGCCCTGGTCGACGTCGGAGCCGCGGTATGCGAGCCCGCGGTTCTTGCCTTTTTGCTGCTTGCGGAACTTGGTGCGTTTCGGGGAAAGCATGTGTTAACTCCTGCTTTCAGCGGGGCTGCTGGGCGACCGGCGGACGACGACGGCGCTGCGGAAGAACTTCACCCTTGAAGATCCA
>JBBSJC010000381.1:0-7981 GCA_038257655.1 Polyangiales bacterium
GCTTCGTCAATTACCATCCCTTACCTTTGCGCCATGGCATGACCGCCGGCGAGCTTCTGCAGTGGCTCGTGCGCGAACGTGGCTTGAATGCCGAGCTCGAGGTGGTGCGCATGCGCGGCTATCGACGTGACATGTTGTTCTCGGACACCGGCCTTGCTTGGAGTGCACCGTCACCGAATCTCAAACGTCCGGAGCAGGCGCTGTTGTATCCGGCAATCGCCCTGCTCGAAGGCACGAACGTATCGGTCGGACGGGGCACTGCCGACGCGTTCGCCGTCATCGGGGCTCCCTTCATCGATGGGGTCAAGCTCAGCGCCGCATTGCGCGAGCAGCAGCTTCCGGGCGTGCAAATATCAGCCACGCATTTTACGCCGCGCGTGGGCCCCTACGCGCGCAGGCGCATCCCGGGCGTACGCTTTGCGCTGGAAGACCCGCACGCGTTCTTGGCCGCGCCGCTGGGCTTGGCGCTGCTCAAGAGTATGGCCGGGCTTTATCCCACTGAATGGGATGCTTCGCGCCTCGATCGCATGCTTGCCCATGCCACCACCTTGGCGGGCTTGCGCGCTCAAACGCCCACCCTGGAGTTGATCGCGGGCTGGCAAGCGGAGCTCGAGACGTTTGAGAAGTCACGAAGCGACGTGTTGCTCTACTGACGCTCCGGCCGCGGGCGGCGAATGTAACTCCGTGGGTTTACGACGTATTCAAGGTTTGCTGATAGTTATCTATACAAAGCTGTACAATTTACACTTGACGGGACATAGTCCCTAGCGTATCTACTCGAAGGTATGAGTGAGGACTCACTTGCCCGGAATCGCGTCGTAGGCTGCCTGCCGCGCCGTAAACGCGCGCCGAGCATGGCGCCCCAGGACCGGCGCACGCAGTTGATCGACGCGGCCATTCCGTTGCTGAGCCGTCACGGAAGCGCGGTCACTACGGCTCAGGTGGCCGATGCGGCGGGCGTGGCTGAAGGCACGATCTTTCGTTTATTTGCCGATAAGAACAGCTTCCTGGACGCGGTGCTCGAGCACGCGCTCGACGCGGAGGACGTACAGTCGTCGCTGGGCTGCATCGACACACGCCTCAGCGCTCGCGCACGCGTGGTGCGCGCCGCCGATGCGATTCGCATGCACTTCGAACGTGCGCTGCCCGTGATGCACGGCGCCATGCGGCACGGACAAACGGCGCGCGCCGGCACTGCAGTAGGGCGCATGTTTGGGTCGCTGCTGCTGGAAGCCGAGCTCCTATTTGCAGGCGAGCTTGCACGCGGTCGGGTGCGAGGCGATGCGCGCGTGCTCGCTCGGATGCTCGTGGGCGTCTGCCAGTCCGTTGTCTGGCAAGACTACTTCGAGCGCGGGCCGCGGCCCCTATTGTCGACCGAGCAGTTTGTCTCGGTGTTACTCGATGGTTGTTGCGTCCCCGACGAGGGTGAGCTCGGGCTGAGGGAGTAAGGGTGCGTCATGCTCAAGAACTTCTGGTACGTCGCCGAAGAAAGCTCCAACGTCACGGACAAGCCCGTGGCCACACGCATGCTCGGACAGAACTTCGTCCTGTTCAGGGATCTTAGTGGAAAGGTTTCCTGCCTAAGTGATGTTTGTGTGCACCGCGGCGCTGCCCTCTCGCAGGGCGCGATTGTCAACGGCTGCGTGGAGTGCCCCTATCACGGCTGGCGCTATGACAGCGAGGGCGATTGCGTGAAGATCCCCGCGCAGGCAGACAACGGCCGCAAAGGTATCCCGAAGAAGGCGCGCGTCGATGGTTACCCCGTGGAGGAACATTACGGTTGGGTCTGGGTGTTTCTTGGCGATCTACCCGCCGAGCAGCGTCCGCCGATTCCGGAGTTTCCTGAGTATCACGACACTGCCAACTGGCGCTGCATTCGTGGCGAGTGGGACTGGGACGCGGATCAAGCCCGTGTGATCGAAAACGGCCTGGACTTCGCCCACGCCCCCTTTGTGCATCGCGGACGCTTTGGCGATCCGAACAACGCCGAGATCGAAGAGTTCGAGGTGACGACCATGGAGTTTGGCGCCACTGCCCACGTGCAATACAACCCACCGACGCCCAAGGGCTTGTGGAAGATCTTGCGTAGGCAAGAAAAGGGAACCGCGGTTCGTAAGGTGCGGGCCAACCCTGGCTTCAACATGTCCGGCGGCTTGATGCGCCTGGAAGTGCAGATCACGCCCAAGATGAAGATGGTGATCTACGACGTGAACACACCGGTCGAAAAAGGTAAGACCAAGACGCGCTGGATCATGGCACGCAGCTTCTTCAAAGGTGCCTGGGCAGACGGGGATGCGCGCCGGCGCAATCTGATCATCTTCCAGCAGGACGACGAGATCCTGCGCAAGGTGAAGCCGGAGCTGTTACCCGTGGATTTGAGCGAAGAGCTGTCGGTCAAGTCTGACGGTCTGCAGATCGCTTTTCGCAAGATGCGCAAGAAGTTCATCGACATGGGCTACGCGATCGACGAGGACAAGGTGGCAGCGGAGCTGACAGGTAAGCGTGCAGCAGTCATCCCCTCTCCGAAGCGCGCAGCAGACCCGACCGGCTGGGTGCTCCCCGAGGTGCCATTCCTCGAGCGCAAGAAGCTTCCCCAGGCCGCAGAGTAGTGCAGAGCACAAGAAGCGGGTCTCTCGAGGTCTAGACGAAGACTTACGTTTGCCCACCGCAATGCGCGGAAGATGCTTCACCTGCTTGGCTTACGGAGCAGACAGGGTGGTACGCTTATCCTGTGGGGGACAGCGACACGCCAAATAAGGTAAAGCGGCTTGGCGATGCGCTCGAGCGCGCGCGGCGTAGCGACCTGCCTAGCTCGCGCGCTGCAACGTCTAGCGACGGGATGTCTAGTGGTAGACCTTCCCGCACGAGCGGCGCACCACCTTCCCATGACCGGCGCAGCCTTCCCCATCGCGAGCGCAATCATGGGACCCCGCGACAAACCTTGTCCGGCGAGTCACGACAGTCGTTTCTGCCGAGTGAGCCTCCGCCAGGCCTGTATAACTCCGAGGTCAAACGCGCGAGCCTGTTGCCCGACGATTTCGATGAGCTACCGCCGCACTTGCAATCGATGTTGAGCGCGCCGCCGCCGAGCGGCTCCCCGTTCGGCCGTGACAGTGCCAGCAGCGGACGGCTTAGCTTCAACCCCGGTTATCCAGAACCAGCAAGACAGGCTCCCGCACAGCGCAGCATGCCTCCCGCACAGCGCAGTATCCCGGCCGGACCCTTCGATGAGGCGCCGATCACGACGCGCCGCAGTCTCAATCCACTCGCTTCGCTGCAAAGCCTGTTGCCCGGCGTATTCCGCCAAGAGCAACAAGACGATCCGCGTTTTCAGGATGCCGTGCTCTTACGCAGGCAAGATCGCAAGCTGGACGCCATGCTGGCGCTCGAGGATCTGCGCCGGACCAAACCTGACTATCCGCAGGCGCGGGAGCTCGTGTTCACGCTGGCGGTCGAGCTCGGTGCCGAAGATCGGGTACGCAAACATGCGGACTGGATGGTCGCGCAGCAGAACCTGCAGCAGGATGCGCAGGGCGTATGCGCAAGCTATCGATCGGTGCGCATGGCTTGTCCGACGCTCAGCCTATCGGAGAAAACACTAGTCGCTGTGTTGGTGTCTGCGGACAAGACGCGTGACGGCCGCGCCGCGGTCGATGTGACCAAGCTGCTATTGCGCGATTTTCCGCTGAGCACGATGTTGCCGCGCGCTTTCATGTCGAGCGCACAAGTTCAGATCGTAGAAGGTCGACCCGACCTGGCACGCGCCACGCTCGAAAGCCTGCTCGCTCGCTTCCCCCACGACACGCTCGCGGTGCAGGCGAAGAAGATGCTAGAGCAGCTGACCTGAGCAACCACCCCGACAGGGCCCGGTCGGTGGCAGGGACAAAGCCGCCCTTAGCTTTTATGCGTTGCGCAGCACTATGATGCGCCGGTCGAGCAGCGAGCTCGGTCTACTGCCTCAGCGACTACGTCGCCTAATCCGGAAGGCTAAGACTAGACCCGCGAGCAGCAGCGCGCCAAACGGTGCGCGCGTATCACCGTTCCTTACTGTGCACCCATCGCTTTGGGTCCGCTCCTTAACGGGAGGACCGTTGTTGCTGCCACCGTTGTTATCGCCGCCGCCAGCGCCATCGGGCTCGCCCGCGTCATCCTCATCCGTTCCAGCGTCATCGATCCCGCCATCTGCGACATCGCCAGCATCTGTTGGATCCATCGGATTGACGGGCTTACGCGCGCGCTCGAGGTAATCGGGCACACCACTGTCGTCGGCGTCGAACGGCTCGTCGCGGTCGAGGATGCCATCACCGTCGCTATCCGTGTCCCGGAAGTTGGGGATGCCATCGTCGTCCTTATCTGCAGCCGCGAACGTGCGTGCGTCCGCAAGCTCCTGCTTGGTAGAGATGCCATCCCCGTCATCATCGGGGTCCCGGGCGTCGGGGGTACCATCTCCATCGGTGTCCAAGGTGATGTCCTTGATGCCTCCGCTAGCGATGATTTCGTCGGACGAGAGAACCCCGTCGTTGTCGTCATCAGTATCCAGGTGGTCGGGACTGCCGTCGCTGTCGCTATCGCGCGGGCCACTGGCATCGAGCTCGTTTTTGGTTGGGATCCCGTCCCCATCATCGTCTGCGTCGTGATAGTTCGGAAAACCGTCCCGGTCCCAGTCATCGTCACGAAAGTCGCCGTTGCCGTTAAGGTCTTCGTCGACGTCGAGAATCCCGTCGTTGTCATCGTCCGGATCCAAGTCATCCGGGATCCTGTCGCCGTCGAAATCGGACGGATCGACCACGATCGTGCCATCCACATGGGCCTGCAGGTGATCGGCGATACCGTCAAGGTTGGTGTCGTTGTCCTTGCGCAAGGGGCGCTCGGCCCACGTGTTGAAACCGTCGTTGTCGTCGTCATCGTCCCGATAGTCAGGCATGCCATCGGAGTCGGTGTCACGCGGCGCCGCTGCGCCACCCGGGCCAAGCTCATCCTTGGTCAAGATGCCGTCGTCGTCATCGTCGTCGTCGAGGTAGTCTGCTCTTGGGTCGCCATCCGTGTTCTCAAGCACCGGGTTGGTGTTACCGCCGTAGACCTCATTCTTAGTAAGGATGGTGTCGCCGTCATCGTCGGCATCTAAATAGTCAGGTAGCGTGTCGCCGTCGGTGTTTCGCGCATCGGGACCGCTGCCGGGCATTTCGTCGGCGGTGTCCAACCCGTCATTATCGTCATCTGTATCCAGATAGTCAGGGACGGCGTCGTTGTCCGAGTCGACGGCTCCTTCGTAGGCGTCTGCCAGGCCGTCGCCGTCAGAGTCCGCTTCGAGCCCTTGGCCGCCCAGAACATCGGCTCTGCCGGCTGAGCCTGCTAGCGCGCTGTTGTTCGCCGCATTGACCCCGGCGCGACCGCCGGACGAAGGATCGGTCTCCAGGCACTGCGCGTCGAGGGTCTTGGCGCGGATTCTGAGTTGGCCGCCTGCACCTCCGCCCCCAGGCCCTGCTTCGGCGCCAGTATCTCCGCCTGCGCCACCGCGAACATGCGCTGCAACACAGGCGACGCCAACCACATCAACAAGCACGGAACCACCCGCGCCACCTCCGCTTGCACCCGCAGCGCTTGGTGACGCGCTTTGACCGTCAGCATGGATAGGACCCGAGGCGAACACATCCCCTGCACGTACGAACACGACGCCGCCACCGGCGCCGCCGCCGAAGGAGCCTGCGCCGTGCCCGGCCCCCGCGCCGCCGCCCATGAGCATACGTTGGGGAAGGTGAGCCCTTAGGGCAGCGCCGCCCCTTCCCCCGACGTCACGAGCGTTATCCTCGGCGAAACCGCCCTGCCCACCGCGGGCCGCGCTCGCACCACCCCCGCCACCGGCGTGTCGGCATGCACCACCACCCGCAGCATTGGCCACGTTCCCCATGCCGGATGCGCCGTAATCATCGACCGCGATGCCCTCGCCGCGCGCGCCATAATCGGGGCTCGAGCCATCCGGTGCAGCACACGCCTCAGTCGCGCTGTCTGCAGCGGCGACACCGCCGCGAAAGCCCGCCGCGTCTGCAGATAGCTCTCCTTCTACAGACAAGTCGCCGCTTACCAAAACCGCCAGGATGCCGCCGACCTTACCATCGAACGGTTGAGCTACGACGCTCGCTGCAGCGTCAACCGTCAGCTGCACGAGCTCGGGAACGCGCACGACCTGACTGAACGCTGAGGAATAGGATCGAAGCAACGGATCGTGGAGCACGAGCGTGCTGCCCGTGATGCTCGCGATACGCGCAAGCTCCCAGCGGCCTGCTCCTTCGGAAACAAGGCTTAGCGCCGCTTCGTCGCCCGCCTCGGGCGTCACGGACAGGCCTGCGTACTCCCAGAGCAGCACCAGGTCACCAGGCGCGAACGTACCTGCTGCGCCACTCATCGTGCCTACGCTGAGCGACGGGGCGCCTTCTGCAGCGTCCGCCGTAAGCGTGCTGTAGTGGTTGATGACGACCCCGAGCTCGGTGGCCGTGAGCGCTCCGTCATGGCCGTCGCCGGTCCCGTAAACGTCAGGCCCTGCCAAGGCTGACCGGGGCCACGCGCTCGCCCCCACGAGCAGCATGCATGCGAGCGCTTTTTTCATGTCCCCCCTCAGGCCCCGCTACTCGCGAGTCTCGCACCGGTAACGCACGGTCCACTCGTACACGATCGGTGCGTCATTGAGTTGATCCGTCGCTTCCAATCCGACGCGCACGCGCATGTTCTTCAGACCATTGTCGCCCGGTGGCAGGAACGGACCGAGGTCGATGGCTGCCGACGTCCAGACGCATTGCCCCGCCGGACCACAGGTACCATTGCTGCACTGAACATCGCTGGTACATGTCGGGCCCACAGGATACTGACAGGATCCGTGCTGACAGAAGCCGTTCAGGCACGAGGAGCTGTCGGTGCAAGAAACGCCGTCCGAAGTGACTGTCGCAATGCGTGTGTAAGAGCAGCTGCCCAGAGCGCTCAAGTCGCCTTCGGCACAAACGTCCCAGGTTACCTCGGCTCCGTTGGCTGGGATCTTCGCATCCCACTCAAGGGTACCCCAGTCTGGAACCTCGCTATTAACGCAGTTGGTTGAGCTGAAGTCCTGCCAGTAAGACCCCACGGGCTCATAGACGCGAGTCTCCTCCTCGTCCCCCACGTTCTCGGGAATGATGTACACGGGGACCTGCTCGATTACGTACTGCTCATTGCCTATGAGATCGAGACGCATCGAATAACCTAGGCAGTTGCCATTTGTATCGAAGCCATTGCAGGGCACAGGGAAGTCGCTGGGATTCTCGAAGTACACGCGGAAGGGTGGCAAAGCGCCTGCGATACAGTTGGTATGCGTATCGGGCGTACCCTGTACCGCAGCTGGCCAGCCGATCTCGGCCTGACGGTCTTCCACGCCATCACAGCCATCATCGGGGGCATCGATCGCTTCCACGTAGAATCGGAAGTCATCGGCATCCCCGTTGGGATTGTCAGGCGACTTAATCAATACGATGTTTACGTCCATTTGCATGGAGAAGGACAACTGCTCCACCATCTGCACCACGGCCGCCCCCACGGCGGTTGCGTCATCGGTCTGCACGACCAACGGCTCACCGTTAGGATGAGTCGCTTGCGTGTCACGGGCCATGATCGATAGCTGGTTCGTGAGCACACTGTTCGTGCCTGTATTGATGCCGATCACATGGATGTTGCGATCGACCAGCGCCTCGCGCGCGCTGCCCAGACCACCCATCGCGTCTGGACCGTACCAACTCACTGGGGTGTAGTTGGCGGTGGTGGCGAGCGTCGGCTCCCCAAAGGTAACCTGGTACCACCCCTTGTCCTCGGGCTCGAGTCCCTTGATCACCGCATAGTACTTACCCGGATTGAATACACGCCGTATCTCACCATTTTCGTCGGCGGCACTACCCGCGCACCAGCTGTATGTCCCCGCGGGGGCTGGATTGACATCCTGGATGTGTAGGTCGAATTCTCC
>JBBSJC010000382.1:0-7964 GCA_038257655.1 Polyangiales bacterium
CGCGTGTGCGTTGCTCGACGGTGCGCCAGGCCGAGCGCGCATCGCTCACAAGGTCATGGTCGGTGAGCTTCGGTAGCGCGCGCATCACCAGCAGCATGCATGCGCGACGAATCGCGAGTGGGGTTCGGCCGAAGGACGAGGGGTCAGGCTCCGTGTAACCCCACGTGCCCTGCAGCTCGACGTTACCCTCGCCGCGCGTGAACAGCCCCGAACGAAGCTCGACTCGAGGCTCGATGAAGCCCGGCTCCACCGGCGCGCCTACCCAACGTACATCAGCCGCGTCAATCACCCGATGGTCCACGCTCACGCGGTCGATGAGCAGCGGTACCCATGGAACACTCAGAGAGGTCGTGCCGCGCCCGTCAAGGCGCAGCGTTCGCGGGCGAGGCTCGAAGAACCATCCCGTCACGCGGTCGATGGTATCGGTCGCCTCCGCGATGAGGGCAATCAGACGGGTATCGGACGCTTCATCCGTTGTCACACCCTCATCGCGGAGGTCTTGCGCAGTCGCGTACAAGGTTTGCCTCAGTGCTTGGCGCGGGCGGAGGGGCGGTCCTTGCTGACCTCGGCGGTCGCTCCAGCCGTAGCGACGAGACCCGTCAACTCACCGCTCGGCGCACTCTCGCGCGCCACCTGCAACTGCGCCCGATCCACGGGCACCGCTTCGGCGCTCTGCTCGATGTCCTTCACGTCGAGCTTGCGCGCCTCGTCCTCACCACAGACGTCAAATGCCAACGGCGAGTAGGAGTCGTGCGCTTGCTGACGCACAGCGCGCAGGTGCTCGGCCACACTGTCGGCCACCTTTACCCAGCCGGCTCCCGCCTTGAAGAGAATGCCGCGATAGGAGTAGTGCTGCAGCACCTGACCTGCCCTTGGTAGGCACGGCTTCAGACGAACACAAAGAACGTTCTCGCTCACTGACTCACCTCTCTCGTGCTGTTGCGGCGACGTGCTCAAGTTGCGGATACTCGGATCGCCTTACTGACCCCGTTCTCATCCGCGTATTTCACGTCGAATCGCAGGCTGACCACGATCTGCAGCACCTGCTGACGAATATCCCGCGCCCACTCAATCTTCACGTCACGCCAGATGCCAAGGTGGATATTCTTCGGGTGCGTAAACAGAATGGTCGTCAGGTTATTCGTCGGCCCGGTGTTCTCTGCGAACAGCGGGACGTCTTCGAGCGGCACGCCACTGAACGTGATGGGCGTACTCCCCTCGAGGAAGCGGTCGCCCACGTTCGTGAGCCGCTCCGCGAGTGCCCTGCGATACCGAAGCTCGGCGTCACATCCCGTGTAGAAGCGCATCTCGGACTTGTTGCGCCTGTATTCCTGCGGCATCACACGCAGCAGGTCATGCAGGATGTCGGTGTCGATGCGCGCCCCTGCCGCATCGACGACGTGACTGCGCGCCTGCACAAGCAGACCGTCTAGGGTCGCGAGCACCGGGTCGGCGCTTTGCGTGTCTCCGTTGATCGCAACTTCCTCCATGTCGACGGCGACGCGCTTGGCGATCAGGCGCAGCACCGTCTGGCGCAGGTTGTCGCCCTCGAGGTTGTCCTCGAGCTGCTCATCGGACAGATGCACCTCGCCGATGAAGCTCTTGGCGTCGAGCTGCACCATGTTGAAACTTGGTTTGGCGCGCTGGGCCTGGGTAAGGACGACTCCTTCCTGCCGCGGTCGCAGAATGCGCTCCTTGAATCCAATGAACGGAATCTGCTGCGACGGCGACTTCATCGGCACCGCCGTCACCTGCTTCAGAAGCGTGGACTCCTTGGTGATCATTTCGAGGAACGCCTGCGCTTGGGCGGGCCTCAGCAGGCCGCCACCTTGCACGAGGTCGCTCAGTGCAAGGTCAGCCTTCTCCAGAATGCTGCGGTTGGTCATATGGGCCATCGTTCAAAGCTCCTTCGCGGGCGAGAGGCCCTCAGCGGCTCCGGGGAATGTTAAGGTCGAGCGGCCACGACACGTCGTCTGCGACAGGCGCCGGAGCGCGGCCGGGTCGTTCGCCCGCAGGCTGGCTGCTCGGCACGCCAGCGCGCTTTTCAAGCCGATCGAGTCGTCGCGTCTGCTGCTCCATGTGCGTGCTGACCTTCTTCAGCGTGTCGTGAATAAGGTCGAGCGCCGTGTCGGGCGACTCGGACCCGTCTGCCTTCTTGGCCTTGCCATTGGGCTTACCGTAGGCGTCCCCTTCATCCTCTTCGCTGCTGGTCGAGGTCTTCGCCGCCTTGCGAGAGGCGCGCAACTCCGAGACGAGGTCGGCGACAGCGGTGATCAGCGCGTCGGCGCGCGTAGGTGTCTCCGAGGTGGTCGTCGGGTCCGTCGCCTCACCGAGCTGCTCTTGGAGGAGGTCGGCCGCAGCGCGGAGTTCCTGCACTACGTCGCCGACAACTTTGCCGCGCCCGCCGCCCGCCTGAAGCTGCTCCACGGCCCGCGTGAGCCCCTCAAGGGCATCACACGCGACGGCGACTGCGCCCGCACTGTCGGCATCGCTGCCATCTCCCGTGGCGGAATCACCCGCATCGCCTTCGTCTGTGTCGACCTGTGTGTCGGCATCACCCTGACTGTCTGCCGTATCGCTTGTTCCTTTGTCGCCCATGCCCTCACTCCGTTTGACGATGAGAAACCGGCGCTTGTTGGCAGCGCGGTCCACCAGACTCACTTCTTGAACTTCCATGTCGACCAGGCGATGAACCTGGCCGTCTGCCGTTGCCATGCACGCTCCTGCTCTCGCCCGAGAAGCGAGTCGCTATGCGGCGTCTTCAGGCGCGCGACGAGCCGATCCGCCAATGCTGAACCCGGTCAACGCGCCATCCTTGACCATGCCCCACAGCTCGTCGGACAAGACGCGTACGCCGAAGAGCCAGGTGCCCTTCTTCATGGCCGTGCCACCGATGACGAGATCCTCAGGCGCGAGGTAGCTCTCGAGGATCTTCACGTCGCCGTTCACGCGGTCGCGGTGCTGTAGTCCAAGCCCCTGGAAGTTCTCCATGAACTTGTGCGCGGCGCTGCGGATTTCTTCGGCGGAGTAGATGTCGCCCTGAGCGTCGACCACCTCAGGCTCGAGTACCACCCCGAGCACGAAGCGCTCGTCACCTGGGTCGATGCCCTTGATGAGCGTGGAGGTCGCGCGAAACGCTGCGATATCAGACGCCGGCTCGCTATCACCTTCAGGCGACCAGTCGACGATCTCTACTCCTTCGGCGTCGGGCTCCATAGCCTTCTTGGCGAGCTCGTAGTTCGACACCAAGAGCTGCGTGAGCACGCTTGGCCCGCCGACGCCCCGCATGGAAGAGATGGTGCGCGGAACGCGGATCTGCTTGACCACAAAGCCTGCATCTTTGACGAGCTTGGGCAGCTCCCCGCGGATGCCATAGGTGATGAGAAACTTACCTTTGAGCGACTTGAGCATCTTGAAGAAGCGCTGCTCGTCGAAGTTCTTCTCGCCGACGTTGACGTCGTAGCCGGTGTAGGGCGGGTCGAGGAAGAACGCGGTGTCCTTACTGTCAAACTTGCGCACCACGGGCTCGTAGTCACCACTGAAGACGTGCACCTTCTTCAAGCGGGGCAGGTGCTTCTCAAGCCGCGCTGGCATTTGCGCCTCCACGCCCTGTGCGGTGGGGCTGAAGCTCTTGCCGCGCATCTTACCGTAGGAAAAATGCGACAAATACAGGAACTTGTGGAGTTTCGCGACGTCGCTTGAGGGCGTACTACTCCGCAGCTTCTCCCAGGTAGCCTTGTCGCCTCGCCAATCGAGCTTACCAAGTCGTTGTAGGTCTTGGTTCGTGAGCCGCTTCAGGATGCGATATGCCCCCGCGATCTCCGGGTCCGCGTCGTTCAGAGCTTCAGTGCCGACCTCATCCTTTGCAAACAACACTGCGGCGGAACCCGCGAACGGTTCCACGTACGTACCGTGGGCCGGCAGCATGGCGACCAGGCGCTTGGCGAGGCGCTTCTTCCCGGCGGGGGACGCGAAGAGCGTCTTTTCGACCGGGAGCGGCAGGCGCGTCAGGAGCGCGCGGGCGCGTTCGACAGCAGGCGTGGCCAAAGGGGAACCTCGGTAAAGTTCAGGTGCCAGTCATCGCGGCGAGGTCACTCGCCTTGCGTGTTCTGACTTTCTAATCATCTCACATTCGCAGGCACTGTCCAAATCGCGAGTGCACTTTTTGGTGCCGCTGCTCGCAGTGCTTTCCAGCGAGTGGATGCGTGCGCGCCCTGCGTGTTCTGACTTTCTAATCATCTCATGCTCGCGGCCGCTGTCCAAATCGCGAGCTCATTTTCTCGGTCGTCGATCACCTCCATCGCTTCGACGGCACCGGGCTCGACAGCGAGCTTCGCCAGCGCCTCAAGCTCAATCTGACGAATGCGCTCCGCCGTGCATCCCGTCAGCGCCGCGACCTCCTCGGTCGTCATCCCATGTGGATGGCACACGATGGCGTACCAGCACCAGTCATCCTCCTTCCACGGCAGCTCGTCCCAACTGGAGCTGCCTGGATGCCCCGGAGTGACCGCTTCGCGCTCGCGCCGGAAGCGGGAGCGCTTGCGCTCTTCGCGCTCCGTTCGAAACTTGTTCGCCAGCATCTCGAGGATATGCGGATCTGCGCCGACCTCGACAAGCGCGCTCCAACGCGTCGATGCCAGCGGTGCTTTCTCGCCAAGCTCGATGCGATTGTAGTGGGAGGCGCTGAGTCCCGCGCGGGCGGCCATATGTGGAATCGCCATGTGGGAGCGCTCGCGTAGAGCCCGCGCGTAGGAACCGAAGGTGTATCCATGGCATACAACGGGCGGACTCGAGTCACCGTGCTCGGTAATCATGGTAGCCTTTCTGAACTTCGACCGAACGGCTTGGAGGTGTTTGGCCGGGCGACGGACGTTTCCAGGGAGGGCTCAATCGGGGACTAGATTCGACCTGCAGAGCCCATGAAATGGCGGCGCGATCACGCCAAGCGCGGCCGGGTCACCGAGACTGCGGAACTCGCCCACGTCGTCACGTCGGCCCACGCCGCTCCGCAACTCCTCCGCAAGAGACACGCGTTCAGATCCACGTCGCACGTAGAGGAGGCGTCGCCCGGTCCCCGGGTCGATTCGCTCGCGTACCCAGGGCGCAATCTCCTTCAGCTCGTCAGGCCGATCCTCGGCCTCCCGGAAGCTCGTGAGGGCACTCTGGACGGTGAAGACACGACCGTGCAGGAACCTACACGTTGGCGTCGTGTTCTCGTCGAGCACCGCCTCAATGCGATAGCGGTCAATCCCTGCTTCGGCGAATGATGAGAGCTGACCGTAAGACCTGCCGCGGGCGGTGAATGAACCCGCGATCGTCTCCCAGTAGAATCTGCTCGGATTCTTGAGCGCACCGCCGGCAGCTTGCCCGAGCGCTGACGCGATCTCGCTGCGGCCAAGGCCCTGCTCGAGCCCGTCGGCCACGACCGCGCGAGCTCGTTCAGACAGGTTTTGAAGCCGGCGCCCATACTCGTCGCGCACGAACGAGGTCTCGCTCGAGCGGAGGTAGTCGAGCATGCGGCGGTCAAGCGCATTGAAGTCGGCAGACACCGTAAGCCCCTGCGCGCGCGCGCCTTGCCGCGTAGCCCGCAGAACCTCCCTCGCGGCGCCGCCGAGCTTGGCCTCGACTGCCAGCACCCCGGCCCGAAGGAGCGAGCCGGCATCGCCCATGGCGGTTCGAATCAGCGCCGCGCGCTGTGCGGCGGAGGTGCGCGGCCAGTCCACGTCGAGCGCCGCAATCGCTGCGCGCAGGGCTTGCCCCTCGGACTTGGCCGTCGCGCTACGCAGCGTGCCCGCAAGCCGCGCCACAGCGGCGTCAAAGCCCTTCGCCGTGGACAGGTCGAGAGCCTTCGCGACTGGTAGGCGTAGGTAGCCCTCGAGCACGGTGTCCAGGCATTCTCGCGCTTGAGAGACCCGCATCAAGTGCTGCTCGCACATCACTTGGCCTCCGTCGCAACGTCGTCGCCAAACCAACGATCGAACTCGGCATCGGGAACCATTACGCGCTCCGGCTCGCCTTCTCGGTGATACGCACGAGCAAGCTCAAGGCGCCGCGAAGCGAGACCCTGCTCCTCGGTCTCGAGCGCCGTGCGTAGCGCCAGGAGCTGCTTCGCCTGTACGGTAAGGTCCTTGCCGCTATCGGGCCACAGATCTACGGACGACGTTTGCACGCCAGCCAGCGTCAATGTGATGGGCCGCTTGACCCAATCGTCACCGATCTTCGCAAGCTCGCGATTGAAGATGTCGCTTGCGAGCATGCGCCCCTCTTCTGGAGTGAGTACGCCGACGCGCACCAGCTGCGTGACCATGTCGCTCGTACGCTCAGGGTCGCGGGTGACGGGAGTCTGCGACCGGAAGCGCCAGAAGCGAATGCCCATGTCAGGCAAGATGCGGCGATTGATCATGAAGTCGAACTCGTCACGCTCTGGCGCAAACACCTGGTCCTCGGCGAATCGAAGCGCCGCCTCTGCCGTTGAGCGGTTGAGGTCGCGACTGTCGCCCCGCAGCAGGCGCGGCACGCGGAAGGAGCTTCCGACCTTGTCGATGTTGCGCTCGTCGTAGGCCTGGAACAGGCCGTCCTTCTGCTGCACTTGCGTGAGCGGCACGATCTCGATCTTGGCCTTCGCGGACTCACTCGCATTGGCTGCGCCCTCAGCCTCGAGGATCAAGATGCGGTGGAAGTTCTTCTTGCCTTTGATGTTCTCTTCGATGAAGCGCTCGATGCGCGGCACGGACTGCTCTGAGAGCTTGCCGCCAGAGACCAGAAGCGCGAGTGGCGGTACAGACTTCGACTCGAAGTAGAGGTAGTTCACCTCCTCCGAAGAGCGCGAGCCGAGCACGCTCAGCAGGTTTCCAACCCAGCGGGGCACACCGTAAGGCGAACGTGGCGAGTGGATTGCAAAGTGGATGAGCTCATGCGCGGGCCCATCCTGTTCGCGGAGCGCATCTTCCGACTCCACGACCTTGCCAGAGCGCCGCGAGACGATGCGGGGGTCGCCGAACGAGCGAAAGAACACGCAAGCTGCGCCCTCAAGCTGCACGTAGCGACGCAAGCGTCGTGCGACGGTGACGGTATCGTAGCTGACGGGCGAGACGCGAACGCGCTCTTCCACCTCGACGGGCTCGGCATCGAGCGGGAGCAATCTAACGGTGTGTGCTGGCACGTAGACAAAGCGCGCAATCCGTCCACGCGCATCACGCAACACTTCCCAGTAGGCGTTGCCGGTGACCTCGAGGTCCTGGCGCGTGCGCCTGCGAAGGTCGACGAAGCTGTGCTCGTGGCAGCAGAAGCCGAAGAACGTCTCGAGGCGCGCCTTCTCGATCCGCGACAGGCGCCTCAGCTCTTGACGACGCGCGGCGATCTCGTCTTCCTTGGGCTCAGGAACGTCGGCATCAGGGTTGTCTGCGTCTCCAGCGACGGCGCGCTCGAGCACCATGGCATCGGCCACACGCTGGTCGACGTCGTCGCCTTCGAGTTCGATGGCGGGTTCGTAGCGATGGCCGAAGCCGTCGATGTTGGTGACGTACGCGTCGACGTTGGGGCGCAGGCTGCTCGAGTGCTCGAACAGGTCGCACAGCGCATCGGGATCGTAGGGTGGGGCGATGGCGCCCGCGCTAGCGAACGGCCCCATGCCGTCTTCGCCCGACGCGAGTGCGGTGGCGCGCTGGACGGAGCCGCCGACCACGTGTGCTTTGAAGAGGGCCTCGACGCGGGCTTCTACGCCTGATGCTACTTCGGTCATCCTGCATTCTCCACGGTTGGTCATCCGATGATTCGCGCGCCGATCTGAACGCCTACGCTATGACGCAGCTCGCGCTCTTTCTGGCACGCGAGCGCGATGGCCCAGAACCTGTCAGCGTGTCCTTCGCGCAGCGTGCGCTCTGCCTCGAAGGCGACCTTGCCAGAAGGTAAGACGCGTCGCTTGATGCTGTGGATCTGGCCTACCAAGTCACGTCGTCGAGGCA
>JBBSJC010000383.1:0-7950 GCA_038257655.1 Polyangiales bacterium
CAACGAGCGCGGCCAACCCGCAGGCTCGACGCGTCTACGATGAGAACACCCAGGCGATTACGGCCCGTGTCGGCGAACGCTTCGAGGTTGCACTGCCGGGCAACATCACGACGCCGCTCAAATGGACGGTTGATCCCGCGTCGATGTCAGACCTCGTCACGTTGAGCGCTCAATCATACAGCGACGCGCCGCCGCCAGAATGCGCGGGCTGTGTAGGTTATCCGGGTACGGCGCACTTCATGTTCGACGCGGCGCAGGAGGGCGCGACCACGCTGCACTTCGCATACCGTAAGCTCGGCCAAACCAAGGGCCAAGCCAAGCGCGACATCGACATCGAACTGACAGTCAGTCACTAGTTTCGGGACAGTAGAATCACAGCAAGTCGCCACTATCGCCGAGCATGGCCTTGCGTACGAGCGGCAGCGGCGGACCACCGTAAGACAGCAACTGATCGTGAAAGGCGCGCCAGCCCTTGCGCCCGCCGTGCTCGCGGGTCCAGTCGTCGCGCAGCTTGCGAATCATCAGCTTGCCGAGTGTGTAGTTGAGGTACGCAGGATCGAAGGTGCCACGCGCTGCCTGCTGCTTGGCATTGCCGGAGTCCTGGTAGGCCTTTTCGAGGAAGAGCTTTTCGGACTGGGCCACTGTCATGCCCTGGGTATGCAGACCTATCGCCGACAAGTAACGCGCGTTGCGTAGCAGTGCATTGAGCAGCTGTCCTACCCGCACTTTGAGATCACCCTCAGACAGGCCGGCGTCCCACATCATCTCTTCGCTGTAGTGCGCCCAGCCCTCTGCAAAGGCGTAGCCGACATACAAACGGCCGAACATGCTCGGCGAGCGATTGGCATGCAGGAACTGTAAGAAATGTCCTGGCCATACTTCGTGCACGGAGATGAACAGCAAGTCGGCAGTACCCGGAATATATGCGAGCTTATCGGCTTTGGACCACGAAGGGTCGGGCGGCGCGATGTAATAGACGCTCGGCATACCCTTTTCGTAGGGACCCGGGATTTCGATATAAGCCTGGTTCCAGCGTTTATACGGAGGCGCCTCTTCGACCAACGCAAGCTCGGGGCCGGGGATCGTCACCAGGTCCTTTTCGAGCACGAAGGCGCGCAAGGCATCGAGCTGCGCACGGGCGCCGGCGACTGGACCATCCTTTGGCTTGTCCTTACCGACAAGCTCGATGCACTTTTTCAGGGGCTTACCGGGCAAGAGCGCGCCGCACGCTTCGTTGAGGGCCGCAAGATTCGCCTCCAGATCGCGCTTGCCCACGGCTTCGAGCTCTTCGAGGGGCGTATCGACTCGCTCGGTGGCCCAGAGCAGCTCACGGAACAGATCGGGTCCGAGCGCGAACTTGTCATCGGCGCTTTTTAGCTGCGCCTTGAGCCATGCTGTCGCGTCTTTGGTCGCCGCCGCCGCAGGTGCGTTCACCTCTCGCAGCTCCTTCTGCAACGCCGGATCGCTCACGTCCTTGAAGATCTCGAGCACGTCCTTCTCAAGGTAAGGTCCCATGCCGCCGAACACCTTGATGCCCACTTCCACGAACGTGCGCGGCAGTGGCAAACGCAGGTTCGCTTTCATCTGCTCGATCACGCGCGGAATGTGGCGGGCGTGCGCAATATACGCGCGCATACGCTGGTCGAGCGGCGCATAAGCCCGAGTGAGATACACACTCGGATCGATCACGTTCGAGTAGACGAGCGGACTTCGCCGCTGCTGCTCCATCCGCACCAACCAAAACAGAGCGCTGTCGATGTTAGCCACCAGGTATTCGCGCTCAAAGCGCTGGGCAGCATCGAGCTCATCGTCTTTGAACGCGAGCGCCCGTTCATGAAACTGCTGCAGCTCGGCGATGTTTGCCGCATAACTAGCCAGAGATAGATCGGCAACTTGACCATCGAACTCATGCCGCCCTTGGTAGGTGGCAAAACTCGGGTCACGCGCCAGGCTCGCTTCGATGAACTCCGACACAAACGCAGCCCAGCGCTTGGGGTCGACTTTCGTCGTGGCGAGCGGCGCATCATTGGACGCCTGGCTGGCTGTTTGGGCAGGGGTCGAGGCGCTACTTCCCGAAGAGGAACGCGTCCCACCGCAAGCGAGGATCGAGGAGCACAGGATCAAACCTACGATACGCAGCGACATGTCGCGCATCATACAGAACGCGCTGCCTATGTGCGTGCGGTTGCGCAGTCAAAACAGGCGCAATCAGGAGAACGTATCGTTGTCGGGCTCGTGGGCGCCAAAGGCTCGGCCAACGGCCTCGGCGAGCGGGCCACTCAGCTCGGTGGGCATGTGGCGCAGCATCTCGCGCGCCACGCCCGCAGGCTCGGCGTCATCGAACACCAGCGCCTGGGTGATGTTATTGGCGCGTTCCAGGGCGTGGTCGGGCCCCAGATGCGGCTCGAGCACCCGGCGCACGCGCTCGCGTGCCTGAATCAACGCCGCGTACGGCAGCTGGCTTCTCTCTGCCTCATCACAAAGCACCCCATTGACTTGTGCCCCCATCGCTTCCCCCCCCGCCCTATGGCCCGGGGAAACTACCGGAGCCACCTCGGCGAGCAAAGCACGAAATTCAGGCTTTTTACGCCTGTGCACAGGCTGTGGAGCCCCTGTTGAGAACCCATTGCTAGCCTGGGTACAGGCCGTGGCTTGAGGGGGAAGTGGAAACAAGCCCCTGTGGAAAACGCTTGACGAGCGGCGCCGGACGCCGGGAGAATAAGAACCAGATTCTGGTTCCCATATGACCACAAAACCCGACAGCGTGCGCCCCCTGCGCTCCGTCGCACAGCCCAAGCAGGCGCGCAGCGAGGAAAGCCTGCAGCGCCTACTCGATGCCGCCGAGTCCCTGCTCAGCGAGCGCTCGATAGGCGAAGTGTCGATCGCGGACATCGCGCGCCGCGGGCGTTCGAGCGTGGGCGGCTTTTATGGGCGTTTCCGCGACAAGGATGAGCTTTTGCTCGCCCTGCACGAGCGCTTCGTACGAGATCTCGAGCAGCGCTTCATCGCGATCGAGGAAAGCCCTGCGGCCAAGGCCTCGCTGCGCGAGCTTTTGCGCCCGAGCCTGCAGATGCTCGTCGACATTTATCGCGCGCGTCGGGCGTTGCTCGTAGCGTTCGCATCGCGCGCCGCCGACAACCGACGTTTGCATCGAGCGGGTCTCACCTTTCGCAACGAGGTGATCTCGCGCTTCACCCGGCTTTTGCTGCGCTTTCGCAGCGAAATGCATCACCCGGATCCCGAGCTGTCTGCCGAGCTTGCGATCCAGCTCGCACTCGCCTTCATGGAGCAGACATTGAACGCCGGCAGACCGCGTATTGCAGGCGAGCTGCTGCCGGAAGGGCGCGTCGCCGAAGAGCTCGAGCGGGCACTGTGCCTGTACATGGGACTCAGCCGCCAAGCCTAGACCGAAGGGAAGAGAGACATGGACTTCATACAAAAGAATCCGTTACCGATTCCCGCCCAAGGTCCGCGCCAAATGGTGCCCTCCAGGGTCGATACGGTCTTTGACTGGGAGTACGGTCTACGCGAACAAAAGCTGATGAGCCTGTACGAAAAAGGTAAGGCGGCCAGCTGGAATGCAAGCGATCTCGACTGGTCGATCGAGGTCGACGTCGACCGGATGAGCGTTCAGAGCAACGTGCGCGACTTCTTCAATTACGTGCTCAAGGTGCCCAAGACCTTTTCGCAAGAAGACGCCTTACTGTTTCGCCGCCATGCCGATGCGTTCGCGCTTTCGCAGTTCTTGCACGGCGAGCAGGGTGCTCTGGTGGCAGCGGCGAAGATCGTACAGACCGTGCCCTGGGCAGAGGCCAAGTTCTACGCAGCCAACCAGGTCGCCGACGAAGCGCGCCATGTCGAAGCTTACCATCGCTACCTGACCGAAAAGATCGGCATCTCCTACGAGATCCATCCGAGCTTGATGTCGTTGCTCAAAGATCTGGTCGAAGACGCGCGCTGGGATATCACCTACCTGGGCATGCAGATCATGGTCGAAGGTTTGGCGCTGGCAGCCTTCGGCATGATGAAGTTGTCGATGCCTAACGAGCCGCTGATCCACGACATCACCACGCGCATCATGGCGGACGAATCGCGCCACGTAGCTTTCGGGGTGCTGTCCCTGGAGAAGCTCTACACAGAGGAGATGTCGAGCCAGGAGCTGCGCGAACGGGAAGACTTTGTAATCGAAGCCACGCGCCTGATGCACGACCGCCTGCTGCAAACGCCCGTGTTCGAACGTCTCGGTTTCGATGTGAAGCTGTGGGACGCCTGGTCGAGCACAAACCCCGTCCAGCAGGGCTTTCGCCAGCTGACATTCTCGAAAATCGTGCCGAATTTGAAGCGCTTGGGCCTGCTGACGCCCCGCGTACGCGCGTGTATGGACGACCTAAACTTACTCAAGTTCGAGCACGACAAGGACTCGGTAGAAGATCCCGAGGTCCGGCCCTCCCCCGAGCTCATCCAGGTCATGATGGGCGGCATCGCCGCGGCCGCAGCCCAGCGCCCCTAGCCTGATCGCGAGCCTGCTCGGTTGCCTTTCGCCATTTGTGTAGCGATGGCGCCGCTGCTAGCGTCCAAAGACAATGGGCGGTTTTCGTTTATTTACCCTGGCTAATGTTCCGGTTTCGATTAGCCCGTGGTTTCTCTTTCTGCTGTTTTATCTCTCCAAGGGCGCCGGCGTGCCGATCGTGCTGGCAGCCGCTTGCATCACGCTGAGCCTGTTGGTGCACGAGTTCGGGCATGCGCTGATGGCGCGCCGCTTCGGCATGACACCCGAGATTCTGCTGCACGGCTACGGCGGCCACACCACGCACAGTCCGGCACAACGCGATCGCGATGACGCCCTGATCGTGGCGGCCGGTCCCCTTTCGGGCATGCTGTTGGCGGCCGTCTCTTACGCAGCGATAGCCTACGTGCCGCTGCATGCCATCGCGCCGCAGCAGGCATTCACAGTCGCCCAAACGTTGAACTACCTGGTCCTGATCAACGTGTTTTGGTCCATCTTCAATCTGCTTCCCCTGTGGCCGATGGACGGTGGTCTGTTGTTTCGGTTGGGCATGTTGCGACTGTTCAAACCCGCGACGGCCGAGCGCGTCACGCACATCACGGGGCTTGTGCTGGTGGCGCTCGCGATGTTGGCCGCCACCAAATATGCGCCGAGTATCTTGGTATTCTTGATCCTCGGCATGATGGGCTGGCAGAACTTCCAGGCTCTGAATTCAGGCAGCGGCCAGACGGTGCGCCGCGACAACCCGCGCGCCAAGGAGCTGCTGACCCAGGCCGAACGCGCCTACGAGGCCGGTGAAGACGAGTTTGCAGCCCGCTTGTGTCATCAGCTGCGCGCCGAATCGAACCTGCCGCCCAAGGTGCTCGCACGCGCCTGGACGATCCTCGGCGTGACCACCACGCGCAGCGGGGAATACGAAGAAGCGTTGTCGTACCTGAAGCGCGCGCCTGAATCGCCCGAGGTGATCGAAGCGCTCGCCCAATGCCTTTATCAGCTCGACATGCATGAGGAGCTGTTGACGCTCACCAAGAGCGAAGGCTTTGCGCGCCTGTCCAAGGAGACACGCGCGCAAATCGAGAGCGCCCTGCGCGAGTAAACCGCGGCCGCGTCCCTCAGTGTCGTCCCTTGGAGCTCAGCCGACTTTGCGCACCGGCAGCGGAAGCTGCGCCAGTGCCGTACTCGTGAGCGCGGTCACTCCCGAAAGCCGTGCACGTAACCAGTTGGTCACGAGCGGCCACATCGACTCGGGCGCATGCGTGCCGACGAGCATGTCGCCATGGCCCGCATCGAGCTTGGCGTAGGTCTTATCGGCCGAGCGACTGCGTTCGATAAGCGGCTTTACCGAACCGGGATTGGCGAGCAGATCCGCCGAGCCTGACACCGCGAGCAACGGTAAGAGGCTGTGCTCGCAAAGCTTGGTGTAACTGACGCCGTCGATGCGCGAGCGCAGCTCGCCCGAGGTGGCAAGCGCGAGCAAGTCGTGCAGCGTGCCGAAGGATTCACCGTCGAAGGAGCGTTCCACGTAGCTGCGCAGACAGCTCGGCGAGAACGTGCCCGGTTTCCACGCGCGAATCGGCAAAGGCGAAAGCCGCGAATCCCAGGCAAAGCGCGCCGCGTGCACGACGCGGCCGATCGAGTCTACGGGCACCCGAAGCTGCGAGTCCCGGAATACGCCCAGCGACCCGACTGTGTGGCCGGCGGCGCGCAGCATGTTGCCGAGCACGAAGTGGCCGCGCCCTAGCGCGTGCGGCGGGCCGAGCGTGACCACGCCTGCGACGCGCTCGGGATCGCGCGCTGCACTCGAGGCGACGCAGATGCCGCCCAGGGAATGGCCGACCAGAAACACCTTGTCGAAACCGCTGCGCTCGAGCGCGATATCGATCGCTGCCGGCAGGTCCACGCGAATGTAGTCATCGACGCCGGTGCTGCGTTGCGCGCCAAGCTCGGCCGAACGCCCGTGTCCGCGCAGATCGACGTTGAACACGTCGAAGCCGCTTTCGGCCAGGTGATTGGCAAAGCTGCGTTCAGGCAGATGCCACGCATAGCGATTCTGCCCAAAGCCGTGCACTAGAATCACGGGCGCATGCGGCTTTTGATCGGCCAGCCGCTTGCGCACGACACTCACGGGATGGGCGCCGGCGCCGCGCAGGACTTCCTTTTGGAACCAGCGAATCTTGCCGGGGGTGACACGTTGGGCAACTTTGGTTTGAGACAGGGTCTGGGGGGACGACTTCATCTCGATACAACTCGTTGGTTCTGCGTTGGGGTGGACGCGAATCCTACCGTTCAGTCTAATGGACATTTCCATTCGGTTTCAAGGTTTGGATTTGTTCACTCTCACGGTCGACAAGACACAACAGCCCATCCGGGTCTAAGCCCCCCTGCACGCTGTTGCGTCTCACACCGTTCCATGCGAAATCGCGGCTATGTTCGAGGGCACGTTCACCGCGCTGGTCACGCCGTTTCGCAACGGCGAAGTCGATTACGACGTCTACGGGAGGCTGATCGACGCGCAGGTAGATGCCGCAGTCGATGGTGTCGTGCCCTGCGGCAGCACGGGCGAGTCCGCTACGCTCAGCCATGAAGAGCACGAGCGCGTGATCGCCTTTACGATCGAACGCGCGGCCGGACGCATCAAGGTGATCGCGGGCACAGGCTCAAACAGCACGCGCGAAAGCATTCGCCTCACGCGCTTTGCCAAGGAACACGGCGCCGATGGATCACTGCTGATCGCGCCTTACTACAACAAGCCCACCCAGGACGGTCTGTACGCGCACTACGCAGCGATCGCAGATTCGGTCGCGTTGCCCCAGCTCGTTTACAACATTCCCGGGCGCTCGTCGGTCAACATCGCGCCCGAGACGATGGGTCGCCTCGCCCAGGTACCCAACATCGTCGGCGTTAAAGAAGCGTCAGGCTCGCTTGACCAGGTGTCGCGCATCGTCGAGCTATGCGGGCCCGAGTTTACGGTACTTGCAGGCGATGACTCATTGACCGTGCCGATCATGGCCATCGGCGGACGCGGCGCTATCGCCGTGATTTCGAACATCCTGCCGCACAAGCTGGTGCGCCTAGTCAACGCCGCCAACGCCGGCGATTTCGCCACTGCGCGCACGATCCACTACGAGCTGTTGCCCGTCATGCGCGTCCTGTTTCTCGAAACCAATCCCATCCCCGTCAAAGCGGCGCTGGCGATGATCGGCCTGATTCAGAACGAGCTGCGCCTACCGCTCACGACCATCACCAACGACAGCAATGAGAAGCTGCGCACGGTGCTCAAGGCAAACGGGCTGCTCTAAGTGCAGGTCCCCAGAAGTAGGTGATCACTAGGGCTGCCAGGACGTTTTCTCCACGTGGGCGTGAGCGTTGTCCTGGTCGTGAGCCTTGACGGCGACGGCGACGGCGACGGGAGCAACTTCGGTCGGCCCTGGCCGATACCTTGG
>JBBSJC010000384.1:0-7946 GCA_038257655.1 Polyangiales bacterium
AACCGCCGGAATACTGCCTGTATTTCAAGGTTTCGCAACGCCGCAGGCGGGGATGCGTCGGCGTCGAGGCGATCTGATTGTTTTGCGGCGGTCGCTTAGTAGCGCATCAACGCGGCGCCCCAGTTGAGCCCCGCGCCGAGGGCGAGAAAGCAAATCAACTGGCCGCGCTTGATCTCGCCGGCACGAAGCAGCTCGTCCATCAGGATCGGGATGGTGGCACCCGAGGTGTTGCCGTAGCGCGCGATGTTCGACGGCACTTTGTGATCGGGCAGCTTGAGCGCTTCTTTGACCGCTTGGTTGATGCGATCATTGGCTTGGTGCGCGATGAACCAGTCGACATCGCCGAGCGTGACGTGGTGCTTGTTGCACAGCTCGCGCACGACTTGTGGCAGCTTCTGCACCGCGCCTTTGAACAGATCGCGGCCGTTCATGCGCGGGATGTGTTCGTTGCGGTCGACCATGTCTTTGCTGATGAACGGCCGACGGCGAAAACCTCCGGCATCGACGCGCAAGGCATCGTGCTGGCGTCCATCGGTGTGCACCAGACACCCGAGCAAACCGCCGTTGGCTTGCTTGGACTGCGTCATGACGAGCGCGCCTGCGCCGTCTCCGAAAAGAATCGAAAGGCCGCGATGCTCGGTCGCGAATGCGAAGTCGTCCGCGTCGGCTGCGCCGCCGGTCTTACCTTCGAGATAGTCCCAGTTCTGCCACGGCATGAAGCCGGCGTGGGCCTCAGCGCCTACGACGAGAATGTTGGTGGCCGCGCCGGTGGCGGCAAGGCCATTGGCAACCTGGAAGCTGAAAGGCATCGCTGCGCATTGCTGCCGTACATCGAGCGCCGGTACCCCGGGAATGCCGAGCTTGGCGCCGAGTAGCGCACCAGAGCCGGGAAAGACGTAGTCCGGCGTCATGGTGTTGAAGATGATGTAGTCGATTTCGCCGAGGCTCAGGCCTGCCGACTCGATGGCGAGCTTGGCGGCGGGCACGGCTAGATCGCTTGCACCCACGCCTTCTGGTGCGAAGTGCCGTTGGGAAATCCCGGTGCGTTGACGAATCCAGTCGTCGTTGGTGTCCATCACGCGGGCGAGATCGCTGTTCGTGACGACGTTGTCCGGCACGTAACGACCGGAACCGATGATGGTGATACCAGGCATGCGAGGTGGAGGAACCTAGCAGGGGGTTCGCGGCATGTCGAAACAAACGAACGCGTTCCAATTACTAATAGGAACGCGTGTTTACGCGGTCTACTTTGCTCGCGGCGTCACTTCATCTGCTCGTCGCGCCATTGGTCTTCCACGCGCTCGCGCTTGCGTACTACGTGAAAATGGGCGCCATCGACCAGTACTTCGGCGGCGCGCGGACGACTGTTGTAGTTGCTCGGGATGCTTGCCGCGTAAGCTCCCGCACCACGAAAGGCCAAACACTCGCCGCGCTGCAGTGGCGGCAGGGGCCGATCGAGCGCCAAGAAATCGCCACTTTCGCAAACGGGGCCCACCACGTCGGTGGCCTCGAGCACAGTATCGGAGGCGGGCGCACGGACTGGCATGATCGCGTGATAGGCGTCGTAGAGCGACGGCCGGATAAGCTCCGTCATCGCTGCGTCCACGATGTAAAAGCGTTTGTCGGACTGCTCTTTTACGAAGATGAGCTGGGTTACGAGCACGCCCGCGTCGCCCACCATGGAGCGGCCCGGCTCCACGATCAGCTGCAGCCCGAGTTTGTCTGCACCGCTCTGCTCGAGTCCCTCGCGAATGGCGTTGCCGAAGGCGGCAAACGATTCATGCGGAGCGGTTTCGTCACCATACGAAATGGGCCAGCCGCCACCCGCATCGAGCGTGCGCAGGGGCGCGCCGGCCGCTTTGAACGTGCAGGCGAGCGTGCCGACCATGGACACCGCGTCGCGCACGGCCGACGCGCTACCGATAAGCGAGCCGATGTGACAAGCAAGGCCCTCGAGCTTGAGCGCCGAGCTTTCGAGGATGCGCGGCAGAAGACTTTGTGCAGTGTCCATGGCGATGCCGAACTTCGAGGACTTGAGCCCGGTCGCAATGTACGGATGCGTCTGCGGATCGACGTTGGGGTTTACGCGCAGCGCGATCGGAGCGGGCTGGCCCAGGTGACGTGCGATGTTTTCGACCGCGTCGATCTCCGCGGCACTCTCCACGTGGATTGAGCGCACGCCGGCGGCCAAGGCGCTTTCGAGCTCTGCATCGGTCTTGCCGACGCCGCTGAACACGATCCTGTCCCCTGGAATGCCCGCCTGCATCGCACGTGCAAGCTCGCCGCCTGACACGATGTCCGCACCGCAGCCGATTTTGCCGAGACGGCGCAAAATGGAAAGGTTGCTGTTGGCTTTGACCGCGTAACAGATGGTGTGCGGCGTATGCGCAAGCGCGTGATCGATGAGCTTGTAGGCCTCGCGAATCGCGTTCCAGCTGTACACGTAGACGGGGGTGCCTACTTCTTTGGCAATGCGCGGCAGGTCGACCGCTTCGCAGTGTAAAACGCCATTGCGATAAACGAAGAAGCGCGACTCAGGGATGCGGCTCATGTGCGAACTCCTTCAGGCTTTCTCGTGCGAAGCAGCCGTGCGTTTGGCCAGGCGCTGCCTGAGTGCTGTGATCTGACTCTCTACCTGGGCCTTGGCCGGGCCGCCGATCACATTGCGACGCTCGACGATCGTTTCCGGATCGAGCGCTGCATACAAGTCCTGATCGAGGCTGGGATGCTCGGCACGTAACTCCTCAAGAGTAAGGTCCGAAAGTACCTTGCCGACTTGAACGGCCCTGGCGACGAGTCTGCCTGCGACGTGATGGGCCTCTCGGAAAGGCACCCCTTTGGCGGCCAGGTAGTCGGCGATCTCGGTCGCATCGAGAAAACCTTCGCGTAGTGCGCGCCGCATCACGTCCGGACGGAACACCGCACTTTCAATCGCACCTGCCAGCACAGTCAGGCTCGCATCAACCGTGTCAAAGGCGTCAAAGGCGGGCACCTTGTCTTCTTGCAGGTCGCGATTGTAAGCCAGGGGCAGGCCCTTCAGAAGCACGAGCAAGGCGACCAAGTCCCCCACCACGCGCCCGGTTTTGCCGCGCACGAGCTCGGCCATATCCGGGTTTTTCTTCTGCGGCATCATCGAAGAGCCGGTCGTAAAGGCATCGCTCATCTGCATGAAGCCGAACTCTTGCGTGCTCCACAACACAAGCTCCTCGGAGATGCGCGACAGGTGCACCGCACAGTTGGCAAGCGCCGCCACGGCCTCGACGAGAAAGTCGCGATCGGCCGTGGCATCGAGGGAGTTTTGCGTGGGACGATCGAAACCGAGCGCGCGCGCCGTGTGCTCGCGATCGATGGCAAACGTCGTCGCTGCGAGCGCGCCGGAGCCGAGCGGACACTCGTTCATGCGTCGCGCTGCATCCGTCAGGCGACCGCGGTCACGCTCGATCATTTCGCCCCACGCGAGGATGTGATGGGCGAGCCGCACCGGTTGTGCGCGCTGCATGTGCGTATAGCCGGGCATCAACACATCAACGTGCGCACTAGCCTTGGCGAGCAGCACATCGAGCAAGCGGTCGATACGTTTCGCCGTGGCGAGACAAGCCTCGCGTGTCCACAGCCGCAGGTCGGTGGCGACCTGGTCATTGCGACTGCGCGCGGTATGCAGGCGGCCACCAGCGACGCCGATCCGTTCGGTGAGCAGCGCTTCGATGTTCATGTGAACGTCTTCGCGCGCATCATCCCAGCGCATTTCGCCGCGGTCGATGTCGCCCTGAATCTGGTCAAGCCCTTTGACGATCTCGGCCGCGTCGCTCGCGCTGATGATCCCTCGGTCGGCCAACATGTTGGCATGCGCCTTGGATCCACGAATGTCCTCTTTGGCCAGGCGCTGATCAAAGGCGACACTGGCGCTGAACTCGGCTGCCATGGCCGCTGGTTCCTCTGAAAAGCGGCCGCCCCATGCTTTGTCGGACATATTGTTCTTCCTCTGTGTACAGCGTGCACAGCGCGTTCAGGCGCGTTCGCGGCGGGTTCGTGGTAACAGGCGCACAGCGCTCGGCAAGGCCCAGCTATCAATTCCGGCTGCGAGCAAGAGCGCCATCAGCGGATGCAATAAGCCTGTCGTCGCAGCCGCAGCCAAACATGCTCCCCCTACCACCGCGACCGCCGTGACGGCCTGCGAGGTACGACGCGCCCTGCGCGCGATCCCCAAGGCCCAAGCGGCATCGCGCACGTCGCCAGAGGCCACGGCCAAGTCGCCTTCGACTGCGCTGCCCGCCGCATCGAGCGTCAGCGCTACGTCCGCCATCGCGAGCGAGGTCTCATCGGCGGGCACACGGCCGATCACCGCCACGACGCCGCCTGCCTCGCGCAAGCGGCCCACCTCGGCGGCGCGTTCGTCCGCGGAAAGCTCGGCTTTCACGTGGGTGATGTCCAGGGTGCGCGCCAACGCTTCGACGGTCGCGCGATGATCACCCGAGAGCAGCAGCACCTCGACGTCGAGGTCGATCAACTGTTGTACGGCGGCGCGCGCTTCGAGGCGCACCGGATCTTCGAACACGAACAACGCGCGCGCTCGCCCGCCGACAGCGAGAAACACCACCGTGCGACCTTGGGACTCAGCCCGTTGCGCTTCGCGATCGGCGACGGCCACGCTGACCCCGGCCTGCAGCAGGGAATGGCGATTGCCGATCACGAGCGCACCACCGCCGTCCACCAGTGCGGTGACCCCGCGTCCAGGCACGTAGGCGGCGCGGCGCAATGTTGTTGGTGTAATACCGCGCTCAACACCAAACTTTCGGACGGCTTCCGCTATTGGATGCGGCTCGGCGACGACTTCTGCGCCCATGGCAAGCGCGGTGAGCTCGGCGGATTCCTGCGGTTTGCCGAGCGGATTGACTTCGACGAGCTCGCACTCGCCATGGGTGACGGTGCCGTCGGTGCACAGGGCAGCGGCGCTCACCTTACCCGCGCGTTCGAGGGAGCTTGCGTCGCGAAAGACCACGCCGCGCGACGCCGCAAGGGCGCTCGCCGACACGAATGGCCACTTGGCTCCGAGCACGAGGGCGAGCGCTGGCATCACGAGCAGGCCGGTGCCTGCGCCGGCCAAGCTGGCCGCAAAACCTGGCTGCGACAGGAGCGCGAGGCTGCCGATAACGACGAGAAATAGCGCACCGGCGACCGGGCTTTTGGCCCAGGTGGCGGCACGCGTCAGCGACGCGGAGCCCGGCGCGCCCTCTTGACCGAATGCACGCGGACGAAAAAGCGCGCGAGCCTCGCCGACCCGGGTGGCCGTCACGCGCAACGAACCTTCGATCACGCGTGCGCCTGCAAGCACGGAGGACATAGGCCTGCGCGCGACGGCTTCGGTCGCGTTCGGGTACGGGATGACCTTCCCTTCGCCTGCGCTGACCACACCATCTACTGGCACCACCTCGCCCGCTTCGACGAGTATCTCTTCGCCGGTGCGAATGCTGGAGGTCGCGCCCTCCCGCGTTTCGAGCGGGCTGCCGTCGTCGAGATCGGGCAGCGACATACGCGAACGCTCCGGCACGCTCGCGCGCAGCTCGGCTAAGGTGGCCTCGAGCGTGGTCTTGCCGCGCAAGGCGAGCCTGCTGCGAAACCATGATAGACCGATACCCGCAGCCGATACGATCAACGGTAAGGCTCGCGGCTGGTGCGTGAACACAGCAGACAGAGCGAGCGCGATACTCCCCAGCGGACCGAGCGACGCTGCGAAATATCCCGCTTCGCGGCGCGTTACGTCGGGACCGATCAAGAGTGAACACGCAACGCCCGTAAGCAATACCGCTGCGATCACGGACGGGATCGTGCCCGGCAACAATCCCAGCAGGACCGCGGCCACTGGGGGCGCGAGGTACCAGATCGACTTGCCCGCGAGCAGGGCCGCAGGTGGCGCGCTCGAACGCATTGGAGAAAGCTGATGCAGGGCAGCGACCTGGTCGCCGCGCATGTCGAGCGCCGCTGGCGTGGCAACGCGGGAACGCAGACGCCGCTGGGCCGCGCGAAACAGCGTGCGGCAATCTGGACTGCAGAAGAGCAGAGGGGTACGGGCCTTGCGTCCGTCGTCGAGAATCAGCACGCACGGCGCGCGCAAGGGGTCCACACCGCACGAGCAAGCGGCGCATGGCACCGACGGCTCGTAAGGCATGCTCTGCGTCACCCGCCCGCTCTAGCAGCTCGCAGGGACTGTCACCACACGCGGTGAACGCAACTGACGCTAGGTCTGCTCGCCGGCGGTTGGCGCGTCACCAGGATCGATCAGAACCAGCGTGCCTTGGCCGACATTGGGCAAAACCCCGTGCCATGCGCTTGGTAGCGCGGGTTGTGTCCAAAAGAAAAGCCAGCGCGCATCACGCGGCGTCAGATTGATGCAACCATGGCTGCGCGGATGGCCAAAACGTTCGTGCCAAAATGCGGCATGCAGCGCGAAACTTCCGTTGAAGTACATGGTCCACGGCACATCTTCGATGCTGTACGGGCCATCGACCGCCAGGTTGTCTGCCATCGTCGCCGTCGTGTGTTTGGCGTGCAGACGAAACAGGCCAGGCGGCGTCGCATGATCGGTGACGCCGCTGGAAACCAACGTGGCAAAGACGGGCGTGTCGCCCTCGTAGGCCGTCAATGTCTGCTGCGTGAGATCGACGCGGATCCATGGCTCGTTCGCTTTGCTTAGTGCCGGCCTGCTCGTCGCTTTGACCACGCGTACGGCGGTATCGCGTAGCAGCAGGCCATCGGTCGTGACGTAGTAGCGGCGACCACTGCGCTCGATCACTTCGCCGGTCAGCGGATGGGCGCTGTGCAAGGGGAGGTCGCCGCCGAGCTTCTTCGCCTCACCAGACACCGGGTCGCGGGTGAGCTTGGGCGCCCCGCCGCGATAAACAAAAGCGAGCGGCAGCTTGAGCCGCTGACCGAGCGTCACGCCCATCGGCTCGGGCAACTTGGCCGGGATCAGCTTATCGGCGCGCACGTAACCCCCGCGCACCGTGCGCACGAAGACGCGTTTCGCATCGGCCGGGTCGCGCTCCTCGGCTTCGACACTGACGTAAAAACCCGGTTCCATGGCGACTCGCAACAGCGGCGCAAGCTCGCTCGGTAGCGTCGGGGCAGCAGGCGTGCCCGCGTCGCTCCCTGCGCTCCCTACCGCCTTACTAAGCGCCTCGGTTACGGCCCGCTCTTCCGCTGCGCTCGGCAGGCGCGTGTATTGGGGGACGCGCGAGGATACGACCTTCGCGTAGCGATACGGGAGAGCCTCAGCCAGGGTCGCCAACACCGGCGCTGCGCTATTGCTGCGCGGCTGGCTATCGAGGACAAACCCGTTCCCGTTGCATACGTATCCTTCGCCGGGAACTTCGAACCAACCTCGCGCGCAGCCTTGGCGCGAAATCTCTTCGCCAGCACGAAATTCCGAGCCTCGACGCATGTAGCCGAGCACACGTGCATCGCTTTTGGGCCCCTCGTACACTGCCGACATGTAACTGAGCGCCACGCCGTACGCGGGATAGCGCTTGGCAAGTTGGGCCGCTTGATCCTGCGCAGGGAAGGGCACGCGGGTTCGTGTGGCCACGGCCAGGGCTGCCGATGGCGGCGTTGGCAGCGGCGTAACCGAACCGTCTGGCACCCCTGCATCGACGGTCGAAATCTCACGTCCTGCGTTGTCGACGCAGGATGTGCAGACGGCCGCCAAGGCGCCTAAAGCGAGCACAAGATTGATGGCTTTTGCGCAGCGCACCCCTAGGCGTTGCCATGGCGAGCTGGCGCACGTCCAGAAAACGACGAAGCGGCGCGGGCCCGCTCGCTAGAGGCTCTGTAGATAGAGCGTCAGATCGTCGATTTGCGTGCCGCTCAAATGCGACGTCCTACCGTGCTTGTCACCGCCGCCGCATTTCTGGTCGAAGCGCTGTTTGAGGGTCTTCGCGCAGCCATTGTGC
>JBBSJC010000385.1:0-7945 GCA_038257655.1 Polyangiales bacterium
GGCTTGCTCTCGGCGCTCACGGAGCCTTTGATCGCCTGGGTGAGCGCTGCCGCCACGCTGCTGCCCGTGGGAGACGCAGCCTGCGGTTGTTGCGCCGCCTCGGCCGCAAGCTCAGCCTGCTTCTCGGCAGCTTCGCGCGCCGTGGCTGCCGCGCGCGACGTCCGCTTGATGCATCTCTTCCAGCAGCTTTTCTGTGCGGGCAGCGCGCTCGGCTTCGGCCGTGCGGTACTGCGAAAACGCGACGCCGCCCACACCCATAGCCAACACCGCCGCCGCTGCCAGCAGCTTGGGCAGCCACTTAGAGCCGCGCGCCACTCCGTTACTCTCCGCTGCGTCCCAGCCTGCAGAGGCGCCTATGCCGGGTACGCCGGGTTGTGCGCCTGCGAACGCGCCTGCGAACGCGCCTGCGGGCGCGATCGAGGGGCTGGCAAACACGGGTGCGAACGGGTCTAGGGGTGCCTCTGGCATGGCAGACGCGTAATGCGCCACCTGGGCGGGCACCACGTAGTTCTGCGCAGGTGTCAGGTTGCCCTGCGCAGGCGCCATGTACTCCTGCGCCGCTGTGACGTAATCCAGCGCGGGCGCGGCGTAGTCCTGCACAGGCGCGGTTTGCTCGGCTGTATTTTGCTGGGTCTGCTCATGGAGCTGCTGAGCGTAAGCCAGTTGGGCGTGGGCCTGTTCGTAACGCTGGGCGGCCACTTCGGCTTCCTCGTCGCTCTCGGCCTGCTGGTAGTGTCGCTCCGCTTCTTGCAACTGCGCTTCGGCTTGCGCACAGAGCTCGAGCGCGTGGGAGGCGCGCTCAAACACGCGCTTTTGCTCGGCCTCGACACTCAGGTCGTTACTCGCCGGCGCTGTGGTCACTGCTTCAGGCCGATGTACGCGCCAGGCGGGCGTGGCTTTTTCGGCAGAATCCTGTGCTTCTTCTGCTTGAGCGCGCAGTGCGTTCCAGTCCGGTTCCACTTCCTGTTCCTGTTCCGAAGCTTGTGCTTCTGCTTGAGCGCGCAATGCGTTCCAGTCCGGTTCCGCGGCCTCAGCCAGGGCCTGTGGCACCAAGTGAGCGCCGGAGCTTTCCCAGTCGTCCGCTGCTTCCTCAGACGGCCTACCTAGAACAGGTTGAGGTTCCGAAGACTCCCACGCAGACTCGGCCTCCCCTGATTCGCGCCGCTCCGCATCACTGATTGCCGCCAGTGCGTCGAGGTCGATGGAGTCGCCCGCTGTCTTCACAGCGGCGTACCCCCAGGGGATTGTGTCCGGTCCGTGCATAGCCGATCCCTCCTGTAACTTTCCATAAGTGTTTAGTTGGGCCGTGCGGCCGCGTAGACATCCACCCTAGCAGCACATTACCTGTGCAGATCACCCTGAAAATGAGCTATTTCCCCGTGTGCTGCCTAATATTCTCGTGTGAATACAAAAGTTGAAGTGAGGGTGCCTAGATCAAGCATGGTCACACTGCCCACAACGACGCTCTTACCGTGAATCGACCTTGTGCAAGCCATTTTTGGAAGACGGCGTAACTGGGTACTAAGCTTAGGGTCCAGGAGAGTCAGTTCGGGGGTGCGGCAGCTCTGGCGACGGGGATGCATCGGCGTCGAGGCGATCTGATTGTTTTGCGGCGAGCCCCAAGTCCAAGCGTCAGCAGCAACAGGAGCAGCGCGTTCGGAGCTGCCGGGTGGGAGCTATCGATACTGCAACCACCGCCGCCTGACACGCGCGGGGAACCTTGATCCGGTCCGCCGTCTGCATCGCCACCTGCGTCGACGGACGCGTCGTCTGCGCCTTCGTCATCAGTGTCGTCATCGTCTGCGCCGGGCGACTCAGCGGGTAGATCGTCCACGCGCTCGGCGATCCAATCTGCAAAGGCATCGATGCGCGTGTAGACGAGGCCTGTTTCACAGGGTGGTGGCTGTCCATTGTTACTGCCGAAATCACCCCTGCTGAAGGGGCGATCAATGCGCGACGCGATGCCCATTTGAAAGCTATCGCTCTCGTCCGCAAAGATCGGCCCGCCGGAGTCCCCGCGACAGGCTTGCTGGCGATCATCGGCGCCGGCGGTGAGCTCGAACGCCCCAAGCTTACCAAGATGGGAAAGACCAGTCGTGAGCGTGCCGGCTGACATCTGGTCCTGGTCGTCCGTCAAACCGTAGCCTGCGGCCCTGTACAGGGTCTGCTCGTCTGCGACGAGTGAGTCAATGCGCTCCGTGCTGGCAAGCTTTTGGGTCGGGCGTCCTTTGACGGCCTTGGCCAAGTGTAAGATCGCGATGTCATTCCATTGCGCAGGCGCCGGCCTAAACGCCGCACGCGGATCCTTCAGGGGCGCGAAATCGCGATGCCCGTCGACACTTGCCACTTCGAGCACGTCCGCCGTCTGCGCCATCACGTCGGCGAGCCTGCGCGCGAAGGTAAAGCGAAAGCCGATCTCGCCTTCGAGCACGATGTTGCGCGGGTTGCCCATGGCGTCTTTCGCGCCTGCCAAGCTCTGCGCAAGGATCTCCACGTTGACACAGTGCTCTGCCGTCAAGACGGCGGTGGGCGAGATCAACGTACCGGTGCAGATGCCGATCGTACGGTCTTCCGCTGGAGCGCCGTCGATTGCGACGTTCGCGTGCGCAAGCAGCAGGCCCACGGAACGGTAAGCATCGTCTGTGGCGGGGTCGCCCATGATGATGGCCTGCTGATGTGCGTGCAGCTCTGCCCTGTCGGATGCGCAGGCCGCGAGCAACCACGTCGATGCGACGAGTAACTGGCGGATACGGGGGGTCTGCATGGGGGGTGCCTCTTAAGAGAAAGCCTGGGAGAAACGTTCGAAGCGAGAGCCCCATACTGCCCCTTGTTCTACCCGCGAGAATACTCAAAACAACGCACGCGCGAGGACGCAAGCCAGCTCACACCCACCATTTTCGCTAGCAATTATGATGAGTTGAAGATTTATACGCGCACGTACCAGATCGTCTGCGTGCGCGCGCTCACGACCGCCGTTCGAGCGCGCCCGGAGTTTTCTCCTGATACTTCATACGAGCAGCAGACCGCCCTCGCGGCCTTATGAAGTGGATGTCCCTGCACCATCCGCAACGGCAGTAGCTTTCGGCGCCTGCGGGGCGCACCAACCGCACACTGCGGCACGCGGGCTGATAACGAGCGGACGCTTCACAACCGGTCGGGCTTGGTCAGCGCGTAGTCACGGCCGAAGTTGCTATCCCAGTAGGTCTGACCGTTGACGGTGTAAGAGACGGCCAACTCGATGCTCGTGGCCTCGACTCCGACGGGCATCGCGAGGCTCCAGAGCTCGTATCCTGACGAGCTGTATTGGAATGTGCCCTGCGCGGTTTGAACGGTGCGCCAGCCATCGGTGCTGTACACCACCGACACATTTTTCTCCGCGCCAAGGTTCTTGAGCGCAACTTGAGCGTTGACCTGATCGAGACCCCAGCGCAGCTCCGTCAGGGCCAAGTTGGTAGCCTCGAGCACGAAGCTTGGAGAAAACGTGCGCGGGCCACCGCCCACCCGGTAGTTCTGCCCCGCGTTGTTGTCCCAGTAGGTCTGACCGCCGACCGAATAGCGGATCGCGAATGGGAACTCGGTGCCGAGGCGATCGGTGTATGTCTTGGGCTCGGTTTCGAAGTACCAAGCTTCGCTGTTTGCACCGCTGGGAGCGACATAGCGCGCGACCGCATCGACCCACTCGCCACCCTGGGCCTGATAGCGCACCGTGACCTGTTTGTTGTACGCAAGATTGTCGACCTCGACGTAGCCCTTCAACACAGCCTGGGCCAGGTTGTTTTCGCAGGTTCCGAGCCTGTACGTGACGCAACCAGAGTCGGTCTTCGCCCAAAGCAAACGTACTGGCGCACCAGCTGTCAGCGCCTGCTCAGTGCCATCGAAGCCCAGCTCCTCGTCGCCTTGGACCGCTGGGGCGCAGCCGGTGGCCACCGCGAGGAACAGGGTGAAGAGCAGGGTGTGCATGTAACGCATGGGGGACTCCTTCGTCGCAGTAGACATAGTAGTTCTATGTTGCGTCACTAATATCACGTACGCGCTCGTCGGCAAGCACGCGGTGCCGCGTGCCGCTATCTCAGAGAACGCGTGCGCTGCGAACAGCAATAAAACCTACAGCTTGCCCTGGCGCTCCTCTGCCCAGCGGTGCGCCGCGTATTCGGCATAACAGGTCAGCGGTCGACCGAGTAGCCAGCGCAGCACGTTACCGTTGCCTAGAAAACCGTGTGCATCGTAGTGTCGATTCATCGCGACCGCGTTCTCGATCTTATCCTCGCTCAAGCCTTTGTTGCGCGCGGCTTCCGACCAATCCGTCAAAGACATCGCCTGAGCTTCGATCGGGTTACCCGTGACCTCGCTCAAGATGGCCGCCATGTCGCGCTGGTTGAGCGCCTCGGGGCCCGCAAGCTCGTAGGTTGCGTACTCGTGTCCGGGCTCGGTCAAGATGCGGGCGCAGGCCTCCGCGAGGTCGCGCAGGTCGACTACGTTGAATCGCACGTCGATGTTGAAGGGCATGTTGTGCAAGCCGCGATCTCGCACCGCGGGCCATACCTTTTCGAGGTGCTGCATGTAGCGGATCGGCTGCACGATCGTGTAGCGCAGGGATGACTCCACCACGGCCTCTTCGGCATCGAGCTTGTAGGCGTGGTGGCGTACTGCACGGCGCAGGGGATGCATTACCGAGTAATAGAGAAGCCGCTCGACGCCAGCGCTCGTCATCGCTGCGATCATGTGCTTGGCGATCCCGTTCTCATTCGCGTGCATGGGCGGGCAGATGTGAAACACCGCGCCACAGCCCGCCAAGGCCGCTGCAAAGGTCTCTGGACGCTCGAGGTCGGCGCTGATCACTTCGGCCGCACCCTCGCGTCGCAACGCGTCTGCCTGGGCGGGGTCGCGCACCATGGCGCGCACCTTGGCGCCCTTCGCGCACAGGGCTCGCAGCATGTGGCGTCCAGTTAGACCGTTTGCACCGGTAAGCAAGATCGGATGGGTCATCAGCCCACCTTACTCCACAAGCGCGAAAGCGCGCGCGTCGCCTGCAGGCGCTACTTCTTCGCGTTCAACTTGAAGACACCCTTTAGCGCGTTGCCGAGAGCGGTCATGTCGGTCATGTGCTCCTTGGCTGCTTTGAGGTCGCCTTTTAGCACTGCCTTGGCATGTTTTCTGTGGGCTTCATCGGTCGCCTTGAGCATCCGGTCCCGGCTCTTCTTCGCCTTGACCGCGGCGTCCTGAATCCTTTTGATCGTCGCGTTGCTCGAGGGATGAGCCAAAAACGCGCGCGACTTTTCTTCTAGCTCGACCACGTGGTCCTGGATCGCTTGCATGCGCTTTTGGGCCTTGGCGAGCATCTCGTCGACCTTGGCGCCAGCGACGGCGAACGTCTTGGAGGCAGTGTTCTTGGTCCGCGACACCTTCTTGCTCAGGCTCTTTGTGCTGGCCGCGCTCTTCTTGTCCGTCGCGCTCTTCTTGTCCGTCGCGCTCTTCTTTGCGGAGCCCTGCTCGCCGGCCGAGCTCTTCTTCTTGGATGAGCCCAGCTTGACCGAGTCCTTCTTTTTGACCGCCATCTTTCCCCCTAGCAATACAGCCTGCCCGCATACTAGTTGCTTCGCGAGCACACCGTTCCAACTTTTCATTCTTTCGGCACGAGCGGGCGCACATGTGGCGAGCAAACCGGCGCGTGACGGATGCCGGGAAGGTAGGCTCGCGCTTCGGGGTGAGCTCGGGTGGCGTCCCTTCGCTGCTATGACAACGTCGCCCTCTCGTGCGCGTTCGCCTCCCTATCGTGTTGAGCTTGCTCGCTTCCACAAGCGTGTGCGTCGCTACTTCTGCCGGTTGTCATGCATGCGTCGGACGCCGTGTTGATTGGCTTGGGGCCTGAGCTGCGGGTCGATCATTCGCTTGCTGGGCAGCTGGAAAGCAGGCTCGACACCCTGATTTCGATCGGTGTGAGCACGTGGCTGGGGCTCTCGTTTTGATGCGCCCCCCATGACGTCTACACCGCCACCAGCTTGAGCAAGCGGTAGCGGATGAGTTTGCGGGCGCTTGCCCAAGCCATCAGTTGGGTGGCTTGCTCCGCAACGGTATGGCCATCCGTGCGAAAAATACGCAATAGAGCTGGATAGGTGGGGAGCGTGTGTTCCGTGATGTCTTCGTCGACCTCGAGACGAAAGCCGGTGCGCGCGGCCAACCACCGGTACACGAGCGCGGTGCAAAGCGATGGCTCCTGGTCGCCGAAGAAAGCCTTGAGCTTGGACTGCGCGTAGACGCCCCAGCCGATCAGTAGCGGTAGAGTTGGGCCGTACGGAACGAAGTCTGACAGCACGAGGCAACCTCCGGGCTTCAGCACCCTGCGCGCCTCGCGCAAGAAGCGCTCGCGACTAGAGAAGTGAAAGATGCACTCGACGGCCATGACGACGTCGAAGCTCGCCGACGCACAAGGTAGCGCGCAGGCATCGCCCTTGAGAAACGCTAGCGCGTTGCCCGGACGCGGCCGAACCAGCTCCCGCGCACGGCTGACTTGCCTCTCGTCGATGTTCAGGCCCGTCAGCTGCAGCCCTGTAAATCGCTCATTGAGGTGGGCGATGGTTCCGCCAAATCCACAACCTACGTCCAGGATCGCATCGTCATCGCGCACCGCCGCCAGCTCGGATAGACAGGTAGTAAGCGCCTCGGCGGCCTGCATCAGCGCTTGAGCCGAGGTATCGGCGCGCTCCGGATTGGCGTAGTAGCCCCAGTGAACGTGGCGCATGCCAAAAACGCGCGCCAAGTCAGATTCAGGACGACCTGCGATGGAAGCGAAAACGTCGTCGAAGTAGGGAATCCTAGCGTTGTCCAAGGTCACGGCGTTCCTTACTGTTCTGTTGATCGGTGCTTATATCGAGGTGCGACGGCTTATCGTGCGCGCGCGTTCGCATCGCGACGCGCAGCCCGCCCCTCGGCCCCACGGTCAAGTTACGACGCTGATGGCTTATCGGGACGGAGGTCGCCAGAGCGAACTCGTAGTCTCGCAATAGACTACCCAGCACGATTTTCATCTCGTACTGTGCAAACGCTGCACCCAAGCAGCGACGCGCGCCACCGCCAAACGGCGCAAACTCGAAGGGAGAGGGCTTGACCTTCAAAAAGCGCTCGGGCATAAATTTTAGAGGGTCCGGGTATAGTAGGGGGTTGCGGTGTAAGGTTACCGCTGACACTCCCACGGCGGTGCCGGTCGGTAGCTGATAGCCGCACAACTCTAAAGGGCCGCGCAGCTCCCGGGTGACATCGGGCACCACGGGATGAAGGCGCATCGACTCATTGCATACGGCACTAAGATAGGGGAGCTCAGAAAGCTCTTCCGGAGTGACATCGGCACCGAGCGCGTCCAGCTCCAGTAATGCGGTTCGTAGCGCGTTCGGCGAACGCAGGAGGTCGTAGATACACCAAGCGACTGCCGCCGCGGTGGTTTCGTGCCCGGCGATGACTAGTGTGATCATCTCATCGTGCACTTCGCTGTCGGACATTGGCGTGCCGTCTTCGTAGCGCGCCTCGATCAGTAAGCTCAGGACATCCTGCGAGGCATGTCGGAAGCGTCTATGCGCAGCGATCTCTGCGTACATCAACTCATCGAAACGAGCTCGGGTGCGCAGAAGGCGAGCCCAGGGCGGAAAGAGCCGTGTGCGAAGCGCGGGTAAAAAGATGATTGCCGGGTGAATTGCCGCGACGTACTCCAAAATGGCGCTTTGGAACTGACCGATGCGTTCCGAGCCATCGAGCCCGAACACGGCGCGTAGGATGACTTCAAGCGACACTTGCTCGGTCAGCGACGTCAGAGCAAAGGGAGGACCATCCGCAAACGCACCAGCGTGATTACGGACCGCCTGGGCCATCACACTCGCGTAGGTTCGCATGCGGGCACCGTGAAACGCCGGCATGAGGAGTCGACGATCCATTCTGTGATGCTCACCGCCAACCA
>JBBSJC010000386.1:0-7923 GCA_038257655.1 Polyangiales bacterium
CAGCGCGTACACGGCGGCGCAGAGCAAAGCCACGCGGATGCGAGGCCGCACGCGGTTTGAATGAGGGACTGGCACGGGAGCGCTGATAGCACGTTAAAGGGTGGAGCTCCCAGGGGGCCTCGTAAGAGCGTGCCTTGGGCGTCGCCTCGTGTGGCTTACCGACGAATGGTGAGTGTGCCCGCGTAGGCGAAGGAGCTGGAGCCGGTTTGAAAGCACGCTGTGGTGCTTTGCAACGTGCAGACAGTGGTCATGTCGAAGTCCGCCCCTGCGTAGCTGCCTTTGGTGAAGTATCCAGTCATCGCGAGCGACTCTGGGAGGCCTGCCATGATGAAAACGCCATCTGAGCGTTGCCCGCCGCGCCACCAGACGCGCAACGCTCCTGGCCCGGTCAGGCCGACCGTAGCCACTTCTCCCTCCAACATGAAGCGACCCGCGTCCAAGGTCACCTCTTCGAGACCGCCTCGACACGCAGCCAAGGTTCCCTCGAGCGTGTAGTAGTCAATCATCGTATCCGGATCGTAATAGTAAGATCCCTGTCCTACGACGTCGCAGATCACCTCGATTGACTGAGCATGAGCGGTGTTGACGCTTAGCATCAGCACCAGACCGACCCAGATGGCTCCGACAGATCTTCCCATGTTCAGACTCCTTCTCGATTGCGCGCGGGCCAGGCTCCCTGCTCCTGAAGAGGCATCAAATGAAAGAGCCAATGGCCCGCACGAGTTCCTCTATATCGATCGGTTTCCAGATCACGCAGCTTACGCTCAGGCCTTCGACCATCCCTGAGGAGCGAGGTTCAGCTAGCAAACATACTGGCCCGCGGTAGACCGTACGGGCGGTCGTTAGGAATGCCTTCGCATCGACAGGATACATCGACTCGTCGCAGACCACGGCCTCCACCGAGTGGACCCGCAACAACTGGGTCGCTTCGGAAGCGCTGGTGGCCACCAACGTGCGGGCACCCGCTTGCAAGAGGGCTGCGGTTACGTGGTCGAGTACCGAGGCGTCGTCCCCGACGAGCAAGATGGTGCGTCCGGCCAGCTCCGATCCCAGAGTAGGGTCACGCTCTACCGCGCGTGAGACCGGGAACGAGAGTGAGAAGGTGGCTCCGACCCCAGCCGTCGACTGAAACGTAAGGTCGATCCCATTGTTGGCAGCGAGTTGTTTGGCAGTGGCAAGCCCAAGGCCGATGCCGACTCCGACAGGTTTGGTGGTGGCAAACGACTCGAACACCCGCGGCAAGATCTCCTCGGACAGGCCACCCCCCGTATCGTCGATATCGATGCGCGCGCCGTCGTGGGGCTGGGACGATACCGAGATGCGCAGCCTGCGTTCGGCGCGCCCGTCCATGGCTTGCACCGCGTTCTTGATCAGGATGACGAGGATCTGCTCGACCTGCGCGCGATCGCTCCACACGGCCGGCAGACTTGGTTCGAAGGCGCAGGAAGTCTGCACGCCCTTGGTTCGGATGTATCCTTCCATCAGCGTCAGGGCCGCGTCGACGCTGCTGGGCAGCGAGATGTAGGCTCCGCTGTGTTTGGAGCCACGCGCAAACTTCTGGATGCCCGAGATCACGTCATCCATGTGGGAGGCGGCGCGCTCCAGACGCTTCAGCACAGTTTGTGTGCGGGATGTCGGATCGTCCGCAAGTCGCCCGCGCAGGGCCGCCAGATTGAACTGCATCGATTGCAATGCATTCTTGAGCTCATGCGCCATCGTAGCGCTCGACTCTCCGAGTGTGGCCAGTCGCGCGTTCCGCAGCTCGCGTTCCTGCTTGCGATTCTCCTCCGTGACATCGATGGTGTGCACCAAGCAAACGCACTCTGGCTCGTTCTGGATCACGTAGGAACGCGTCCAGATATCGCGCAGCTCGCCACTCTTTACATACATCGCGAGCTTCTCGGACGAGTACCCGGTCGCGCGAAGGCGGTCGAATGCCAATGCTAGTTTGGGCATCTCACTGGCAGGATAGAGCGTCTCGATGGGGAGCTCCGCCAGTTCTGCCAGGGTATAGCCAGTGCATTGTTCAGCGGCCGTGTTGAGCATGATGACCCTGCCTTGGGTCAAGGAGAACAGATTCATCATGTCGCGACTGTTCGTGAACAGATGCGTGAAGTAGAGCTTGAGCTCCTCCACGCGGTCGGCCACAGGACTCTCTGCCGCACCGTGCAAACTCACCATGGTATCCCTTACGCAGCGATAGTTACTCGTTCGATACGCGACGAAGCAAATCCAGCGCAAAGTACGAGCCTTGGTGAGGCAGAAGCAACTTGACGCGCGCCACGACGCCCCCGCGCAGATAGCGGTAGGACTCTGTCTCATTCTGATAGAAGTGGAAGTCCTCGTCACTACCGAAGAGCGCGAGTGCCGTCCAGGCCGCACGATGGTTGCGTTGGAGGGCGGAGGCAGCAGCCGCGGCAGCTTGCTTTGCGCTGTCCACTGGGATTAACGACAGTACCGGACCGGGGACTTCGCGATGCAGGGCGGCGGACTCGACCGGCACGTCCGTCAGTACAACCACGTCCATGTCGCGCGCACGAATGTCGCCCCAGGCGACTTTTCCGCCAAATCCTTGCACGGCAAGTCGCAGACCGTCAGAGCTTTCGAGATCGTGCGAGCTGAGGTCGGTCGAATCGTCGAGCGGATCACCGGAGCGCAGCTTGCGCGCTTCTTCCACCACGGCGTCTGCGAGCGCCTGTTGGCACTCGCGCTCTACCAGCACGGGGCCTGTGGACAGACAAAAGCGTCCTCCGCCAAGACGTGCACCCTCGACGAGGTCACGGGCTGCCGCTGGTAGGTCGGCCCGTGCCGTCACGACCGCGAGTGGTAGTCCCGTCCCGTAGCGTTGCGTGCGTACGTGCAGGGCGTCCCACTCCGCGGTGCCTGGCTCGGCGCAGCCGTCGATGAGCTCGCGAAAGGTCTCCGTCGCGGAGAAGACGATCGCTTGGGCAACGTTGCCGAGCAGCAACCGATTGAGGGAGGGGGCCTCGGGACTGTCGCCGCGCCAGCGCACTAGCTGTCCATAGTGCGCGTGACCGAGATCCAGCATGCACTCGTAAGCGAGGTGCGTTGCCGCGTCCCGGAAGCTCGGCCGTAGTATCAAGTGAGTGCCAGCGAGCATGGCGTGACAGACCGCGACCACTGCCGCCGGTCCGTCCATGGTTGACGAGGAGAATAGGCAGGCTTTGCCCTTGGAACGAAGTCCCAGGCGACCGTAAGGTTTGCCACCAGCGGTCACTTCACGCGACATACTCCCGCCGGAGATGAGCGTGACCAACTGCTCGAACTCCTCGGCCCAGCGCAAGTTCACATCGCACATCCAGCGTGTATCGCGCGCGACCAGCCCACGAAACTGCGCCAGACCCGCTACAGCATCGTCCGCGCGCCGGGCATACGCCGTGATGACTGAGCGCGCGGCCTCGATGCGCTCCGAGATCGGTGTGGCGTGTAGCCTCCGCTGGCACTCATCGGCGTAGCGAAGCGCGCGCCGTACCTGGGCCGCCGACGACTCGGCCACAGGGAGCTCGATCGTTCCGTCCAGGGAGCGAATGCGAGGGGAGCTCGGACCGGGCTCGATCTTCTCCCCGGCGATGAACGAAGGTAAGGTCGTTATTCCCATCGCTCACATCCACCCTTGAGCTTGTCCTCGAGTCCCTGGAACCTTACGATGTGGCTAATGCGCGGCGAGGTGCGACCGCATGGACACGGCTGCTCGTCATAGGTCGCCATGTCTCCGATCACGTAGCGTATGAGTTGGGTTCCGCCGGCGGGTCCAATGCACCCACGCTCTTCTGCACCCACTCTGCTGACCACGACCATTCCCCGCTCGCCCGAACGCACCTGGCGTCCGTCGAATCCAGTGACTTCGACCAGCACGTGACCCTGAGTAAGGTGAAAGCTCGTCGGATCGATCTCGCACGACACGGCGGCAGGCGGAGCTTCGGTGCTGCCGTAGAAGTTGATCACGGTCACTACCCCTTGCTCCCGGACCTCTTGCAGCACCTCATGTTCGAGTTGAGTGCTGGAGACGAGCAGTGCGCGAATCCCAAGTCGGGAGAGGAAATTGGGATCGAGTGCGAACAGATCTTCGAGGCTTCCTCCCTTTCCTGAGCCGCTCTTGGGTGTAATGATCAGCGCGTTGGCTCGCATGCGCTCGATATCGCGCAGCGCGTCGCGATCGCTGGCCTTGAAGTAACGCGGTATGGGCGTCCCTCCAAGAGAGCGCACGAGGTCGTCGAACGCTGGGCCCGACACGTGCCCTTGGTTGTAGCCATTCCAGACCCGCAGGGGTCCGAGGCCCGCGAGCGGTTTACAAAAGCGCTTCATGGCGTGGGTCAGAGTGACCCAATCGCGATGCGTCCAGCACATCGTCACCGGTTCGCCCGTCGTGCCCCCCGGTCCCCGCACGAGATGGAAGCTTTCACCATCCTCCGCCCAAAGGTCCTGTGGCTTCAGCGCGCGTAGATCAACCTTCGAAAGTAGGGGTATCCGTTCGACGTCTGCGCGCGTCAGGGGCCGATTGGCCTCTCGCAGCTCCGCCGGAATCCGGCTGCGCAGCGCGGGCGCGTGGACCGCGACGAGAAGCTGGCGTCGGAACCGTTCGAGCACCTCGCTCTCAACGTCGGCGATGGCTCCATAGTCCCAGAATGAGTCCATGAACGAAGTGCCAACGTAGGTCTGTCCTGTGACGATCTCGATCTGTTCCATACCCCTCCCCCAAGCGGTAACGAACATATTGGTAGAATCGGTGGGCTCCCCCAAGTCGTTTGACTTAGCCCACTAGACGGTGATCGCTGATCGCCTCGAGCAGCTTCTCGAACTCAACAGGCTTTTTCATGACGGGCCGTGATCGCTGGAGCCCTGCGAGATCCGCCCCCGCGGTGACCACGATGACCGGAAACGTGGACAGGTCCGCGTCCTGGTCTTGCTCCTCGAGGAACGCCCGACCGTCCATGATCGGCATGCTCCAATCGAGTAAGATCACCGCCGGACGCCCACCTCGACGCAACCATGACAGGGCTTCGCGCCCGTTGGCTGCGCCCACCGCTGCGTACCCGGCATCGCCCAGGAGGTCCATCAGCGCCTCGCGAATGTCCTCATTGTCTTCGACCACGAGTATGGTGGCTTGGTCCATGCTGGTGACAGAAAGATTCCCGCAAAGCCAAACGCATGTCCAGTCACGCGTACCCAAGCCTCGGACTCAGACCCAGCATTCTCAGACTCGGCGAAAGTCGTGTGTTCTCGCTCGCCCTTTTTGCTGGTGCATAATGCCCCACCGCGGCGAATGCGTGCGGAATGTCCTGGTTTTGCCGATCCGACAGGCTCAGTGCCTGTCCCACTGGAGTTTTGAAACGAAGCGGGCGCGCCCGCCCGAGGCCTGGGAACCCGCGCTGCGCTTGCTGCGCGTGCTGTCCCAGAACTGATTCTGAAGGGCTCGCAGCCCGCAAACCATAACGGTAAGGTCCGATGTACGCGCAACCCAAGTACTGATCGACGCCATCCGCAAGCTTGCAGGTGCTCGCACGATTCCAGCGATCTCCTATGTGGTGCGCCACGCGGCGCGCATGCTCGTGCAGGCTGATGGCGCCGCGTTCGTGCTGCGCGACCAGGAGCAGTGCTTCTACTTGGACGAAGAGGCTATCTCTCCCCTGTGGAAGGGCCAGCGCTTTCCGCTCGGCGGGTGTATCAGCGGCTGGGCCATGCTGAATCAGCAGCAAGTGATGATAAGCGACATCTTCGCCGACGCGCGCATCCCTCACGACGCCTATCGACCGACGTTCGTGAAGAGTCTGGTCATGACACCTGTGCGTCCAGACCCAGCCCGCGCCGCCATCGGTACCTATTGGGCTCATCAGCGCGAGGCGTCGCTCAGCGAGCGCGCTTTTCTGCAACACCTCGCGGACGCAACGGCGGTGGCCCTCGAGAGCGCAGAAATTTACGCGCAGCTCGAGGATAAGGTTCAGCGGCGCACAGAAGAGCTCAAGTCACTCATTCGCGAGTTCGAAACATTCTCTTACACCGTTGCCCACGATTTGCGTTCGCCGCTCATGGGAATCCTCGGCTATGCCGAGATGGTAGAGACACGTTACGCGCCGTCCCTCGACGAAGAGGGACAGGGCATGCTGCATGAGATCTCGGTCGCGGGCCAGCGCATGAACGACCTCATCACGGACTTGCTCGATTTTGCGCGCTGCACAGGCTCCCCCTTGAACCGCAGCCAAGTAAACCTATCGCACATGGCACAGAACATTGCCGCGCGGTTCATGCAGGATCATCCAAACCGTAAGGTTCGTCTTAGTATCCAGCCCGATGTCGTGGTTCAGGCGGACGCAAGACTGATGGCCGTGGCGCTCGAAAATCTTCTGAACAACGCTTTCAAGTACTCGCGCAATCGCGAGGTCGCCGAGATCTCGCTTGGCACGCAGCAAGAAGACGAAGGGCAAGTCGTATTCGTTCGCGACAACGGTGCGGGCTTCGATGCGGCCTTGGCTGCCGAGCTATTCGCGCCTTTCCGCAGACAACACACAGATGCTCAGTTCGAGGGAACCGGCGTGGGTCTGGCGATAGTAGCGCGCATCGTGCGCCGACATGGTGGTCAGATCCGCGCGGAGTCTACGGTCGGTCATGGCGCAACGTTCTTGTTTACCCTTCCGGATCCGATCCTTCCTCCGGAAGGTCCAGCGTCATAAGCTCGGGCGCCGATCGCCTACTTCGCCACGCGGTCAAGATGCCGAGGGGCGCAACTAGACTATGGTGACCGCGCTGGAAGTGGGACTCGGCGCAGCCGCTGCCGACAGTCAGGTCCGCTTTCTAGGGACTGGTCACCTTGCGTACTAGGGATACGAGCGCGTCGATCTGTAGCGGTTTTCTCATGAACTCGCCCTTGAACGGAATAGCGATCTCCTTCCCGGCGGCCGCGCTCATGATGATGACCGGAATGGATCGCAGGTCCGCACGCTTTTGGATCTCGGTGAGCATTTCGACCCCGCTCATGAACGGCATCATCACGTCGGGAGGCGAGGACCGTTTTTCCGGTCCCCGGTGCGCCCTTCAGCAGATAACTACGACCTTGAAAAAGACCTCCAGCGAGCACCACGTCCAGCCCAGGAGCCGACGAGCGCAGCCGCTCGATGGGTGGGGCTCGCCCTTCGTCCGTGGGCCGGGGAGCGCGCTTCTTAGCTGTCATTCGGATCCTCCGGATCTAGCGCTGCGTCGATACTCTCGGGCGCGCCCAATGCTGCGCGTACCACTCTGAAGCGCGTGCTGAGCGACGCTACCACGGGGCAGCTATGCTGTCCTCAGCGCAGCTATGCTGTCCTCAGCGCGTTCAGTGCCGAGAGGCTATGAGGCATGTCCGCCTGAGCGAGAGATGTCCTGAGTGTTGAGGCGAAAAGCCTCGGCATGGCAGACGCAGAGGCGCGTTTGCGCGTTGCGAGCGACCAAGATGTCTCGACACGACGTTTGCGCCGGAGAGGGAACTTCGCGCTAGTCTGCTTTCGATGAAAGAGCCGCCCGACTATGCCGCCGACATCGTGAAGACGCTGCGCGAGCCTCTCGTGGTGCTCGACGGGCAGTTTCGCGTCAAGGCGGCCAGCGCCGCGTTTTATAGGGTGTTCGACGTGAGCATCGACAAGACCGTCGGCCGGCTCCTTCACGAGCTCGGCGACGGGCAGTGGGACATCCCTATCCTGCGGGAAAAGCTAGACGACCTGCTGCGCAACAGCGAGGCGTCTTTCGATGATTTCTCGGTCGATCATCACTTCCCCGGCGTGGGGCAGCGCACGATGCTGCTCAACGCCCGCCGACTTCCGGCGATAGGCGAGACGCGGCTGATCCTGCTGGCGATCGAGGACATCACCGCCCGGCGGCGGGTCGAGCGCCGCCTCGCCGAACAGGCCCGCCTGCTGGACTTGACCAACGACG
>JBBSJC010000387.1:0-7906 GCA_038257655.1 Polyangiales bacterium
AGGTCGCGCCCAGGCCTCGTAGCTCTCGAGCAGGTCGGACAGCCGCCCCGTGAGTGCAGGCTCGCGTTCGCGCAACGAGTGTTGTTCGGCTGGGTCTTTCTCGACGTTGTAAAGCTCCACCGTGTGCGCGCGCTTGTTACGGATGAGCTTGTACGGCCACTCGAGTACGGCGCTCGCTTCGTAGCGGGCGCTTCCACGCTGCAGGGCGGTGAACATGAAGAGTGGTCGCTTATCTGGGCGACCCTTACCCTCGATCGCGTCGAGTAGACTCGATGCGTCGTCTTGCGGGTCGGGCGTCAGACCGGCGAGCTCAAGGATGGTGGGCGCGAGCCAATCGAGTTGCACCGGCTCGGACACGACCTGCGCGGGCGCGCCAGGCACCCGTGCGACCATCACGATGCGCACGTCGGGCTCGTAGAGTGAGTTGCCGTGATCTGTCAGGCCGTGTTCCCCGAATAGCTCTCCGTGATCGGAGACCACGAACACTGCGGTTCGATCCCAGGTGGGTCGCTTCTCAAGCGCCGCAAAGAGCCGGCCGAGCTGGTCGTCACAGTGCGCGATGCCACTGTCGTACAGATCGGATGGCGTGTCACCGAAGTCGTGTTGGGGAAACTTGTAATAGGGTGTGTGAGTGCAGTCGTAATGAACGAACAGAAAGAGGCGCTGGTTGGCCGGCGTTTCCGCGAGCACATCGAGGGCCTTCTGGGTCGTGATCTCGCTCTTTTTGGAGCCGACCGTCCTCCACTCGGCATCGGGCCATGCCGTGTTCCATTCGTTGAAGCCCTGACCGGTGCCCAGGTTGTGCTGAAACGCGTAGGTGATCGTGTAGCCGAGGCTCCGATAGCCGACCTTGCTCAAGCGGCGCGCCAACGTCGGGGCGCCCGGCTCGAGGCGAAAGCCATTGCCACCTGTGTTTCGGTACTCGAGCCTGCGTACGTCGCGGCCCGTGAACAACGAAGCCATTGCAAAGCGCGTGCTGGGTGACGTGGTGTACGCATTGCGAAACCAAGTGGACTGTTTGGCGAAAGCGTCAAGATGGGGCGAGGTCTTACGCTTGTAGCCGGCGAGGGAGAGTCGATCCGGACGCTGCGCATCGAGCAGGATGAGCACGATGTCGTGGGGGGGGCGCTCGGGCGACGGGCGTGCGCTCAAAGGCTCGGGCGGCACGTAGCGCTTCGCATCGCTGCCGCTGCAGTTTTCGTCGATCCCATTGCCAGGAATGTCGCGCGCGCCCGGATGCACACGCGGATTCTCGTCGTTGCAGTCGCCGCCGAGCAGCACCGAGGCGGCGCCGTCGTGATCGCGATCAAATGCGCGCTGACCGAGACCCAGCAGCAGGGCCGCGTAGGGAGGTCGGTACGCGATGATCTCGCCCGATGCGGCCGGCAGCACGTGCAGCCCGATCACCAAGCCGAGGCTCACCGAAAGCAGCGCCGCCATCGACCAGTACACACGCGGCCGAGGCCCGACCAGCATGCTCAGACCTAATGACACGCTCGCCACCAGCGGCGCCGCGCCGTAGCGCGGCTCGACCCAGCGCGCCGTCTCGAACGCCAGCAAGCCGCCCGGAATTATGCACGCGAGCGCCCGATCGAGCCCACGTTGCCAAGGCTCGGTCAGCACCAGTTGCCGGCCGATCATGTGTCCCAGACCCGCTGCGCCGAGCAGCGTGACACCGAGCAAGAGCAGCAGCGCGAGCAGACCGAAGGCCACGCCAAAGCGCTGCGACATCGCGCCCATCCAGTGCGGAGAGGCGAGCAGCACGACGCCCAGGCTGACGCCCCCGGCCGCACCGCCGAGGCTGGTCGCAAGCAGCGTGCTGTGTCCGGCGGACAGGGCCTGATGCAGCCCGTGCGCGAGGGAGCGCGCGCCCTCGCTCCTCAGCAGTGCGTCGAGCAGCCACCATGGGAGGGTCGCGCTGGCGAGCACGATGGCGAAGGCTCCCAACCCTGCGAGCAGAGAGCTTGAAAGAGACAGATCGCTCTCCAGCGCTGCCCTGACGGCGACACCAAGCTCGCCGAGGGCGAAGCCAATCAGAGCGGCGGCAAACGGCAGGCGCACGAGGAGCCCAAACCTATCAGCTCCGCGGCCTATTGCGAAGATCCTGCAGTAGCCCGGAGCCCCTCGGGTGCTCGGCTATTTCGTGTCAGCTGCGGACGGACCGGCGATCGTGAGGGCGAGATTCTTAATCGTCAGCAGCCCAGCGGAGCAAGGAGGGAATCTGCGTGACGCGGGCATTGCCGATCGTCAACAGACCGTACGTTTTCAAGCTGCTGGTGACATCGAGGCCGCGTGCGGTGGCGCCGAGCGCAGATAATCGCAGTTGTCGGCGGGCGCGGGGAACGCAAACACCACCTTCGGCGAGAGGGTCAACCCCATCCAGCCTCGGCTTGCCAGCACGGCGGCCGTGAGCACGAGTGGGCAAGCAGCGCTGATTGCAGGACTGCTTGCAACCAGCGCAACAAGCGATTTTGTAATCGAGCCGGTCCATTGCGCGGGACGGCAGTATCACTTGCGGTTCATTTGTTGGTCAGCTTACTGTCAGAGATCTGCCTAATCCGGATATGACTGATCCATGACAGCGCACCCGGCAGTTTGCGGTATGGGTAGGCTGGTCGCACAAAACCCTGGGAGATCGCGATGATCGTGCTCGTCTTTTTTGTGGTGCACTGGCAGTTGTCCGTGTTTTGCCAGTCCTTCTTCCTGCACCGCTATGGCGCCCACAAGATGTTCACCATGTCGAAGGGCTGGGAGCGTTTCTTCTTCCTTTTGACTTACCTTTCCCAGGGCGTGAGCTTTCTTGATCCGCGCGGTTACGCGATTTTGCATCGCAGGCATCACGCCTTCAGCGACACGCCGCAGGATCCGCACTCGCCGCTGTTCAGCACGAATGCGCTGTCGATGATGCTCAAGACCAAACACGAGTACGACGACTACGCCTATCGGCGTCGCGATCCCGAGCCGCGCTTTGATGGCGACACGCCCGATTGGCCTGCGCTCGCCAAGCTCGGACAGTCGTGGCCGATGCGTATCACCTGGATCTTGGCCTACGTGCTCTTCTATTGGACGTTTGCCACGCAACTGTGGATGTGGGCCCTATTGCCCTTCACGTTGTTCATGGGCCCGACCCATGGCGCGATCGTCAACTGGTGCGGCCACAAGTATGGCTACCAGAACTTCGACAACGGCGATGCCTCGCGCAACACGCTGTTCTTCGACTTTCTAACCGCCGGCGAGCTGTTTCAGAACAACCACCACAAGTTCGGCATGAGCCCGACCTTTGCCGCGCGTCGCTGGGAGTTTGACCCCACCTACGGCGTGATCTGGGTGCTCAGCCGATTGGGTATCATCAAGCTCAAAAATGGTGGCCAGCGCATGCGTTACCCGGCAGAACGTCCGACCGAGACGCAGCCAGCCGTGCCCGAGACGCAGCCGACCGCCTGAGCCTGCTACGGCGTCTTCGCTGCGGCCTTACGGTTCAGGGTGCCGCGGCCAAGGCGCCGCACAGCCAACCGGCGCCGCACAGCCAACCGGCGCCGCACAGCCAACCGGCGCCGCAGAAGAGGCGAACCCGTGCCACGCCATCCAATGCGATGCCGCCGAGCGCAGTACTTACTTGCGCAGCGGCCCTAGCAGCACCCCGGTACGTCCGCTTGCGCCCAGGATCCCGTAGGTTCCCAGGGACAGGTCTTGCACGCCGTCCGCGTTCAGGTCGGCGGCAAAGGCGTGGGCACCAAACTCACCATCGCGCGCAGCCAGCTGCAACACGCGATGGGAATCGAAACGCCCGGTACCGTCGCCGTACGCGAGGATCAACACGGGGCCAAAGCGATAGCCTTCTGTGCTGCGCGTGTCGCTCGCGGGAAGCAGTAGGTCGAGGGCGCCATCGTCGTCGATGTCCGTGAGCGAAAAGCCCTCGGACAAAGCGTACGAGTCGCCTTCCACTTCGTGCTGCATCAGCTCAGATACAAGCGTGCCGCCCGTCAGGTCAAAACGGATGCTCGTCACGCGGCGCTCCGTGGCTGAGTAAAAGACGAGCTCGCTGCGACCGTCGCCGTCCAAATCGGCGGCGGTAAGTTTGAACGGGGCCGCCGCGCCCAGGGGCAACGCGAGCTCGGAAGCGCCGATCTGCGCGCCCGACAGGCTGTGAACGCTCAAGACGCCGGCTCCGTGTTCGTCATGACCTGCCACGATCAGCGAGGGCGAGTGCGGACCGCGCAACTTGGCCGTGAGCAGCTGGCTGCTGCTCAGCTTGGGCAGACGTACCGGTGCTTCGGTGCGAGGCGCAAAGGTGCCATCGCCCGCAGCGATCAGCGCAAACAGCAAGCTCTGTCCGCTCCGTTCCTGATTGCTGGCCGGGCACGCTACGAGCAGGTCGGGGTGGCCGTCAGCATTTAGATCCGTCGCAGTCAGCGGCCCCGCGTAGCCGTCAAAATCGCTGACGCGCGCCTCGAAGCTGCCATCGCCGCGACTCAGAAGCGCGGTGACGCGAGCACGTCGCGGCGCGTCGTTGTTGCTCAACGCCGACAGATACACGAGATCCGTGAACCCATCGGCGTTCACGTCGACGGCCGCTGTAGCGCCTGTCACGACCCCCAGTCGATCACTGTGAATCAGCTCGGGCGCCTGAAAGCTGCCGTCGCCCCGCCCGCGCGCCAGATAAGCGACCGCCGGGCCGCGCCCGAGCAGCAACAGATCGAGCACACCATCCGCATCGGCCTGAAGTGGGAGCTGACCCTGGTTGGCGATCGCATCCGACCACTGCACACGCCGGGGCCACTCAGGCGGCCGCACTAGCGCGCTAGTATCGCGAGTGACACTAGGCGCATCAGAACCGGACCGTGGAGACGGCTGCGTGTCGGCATCGCGAGCGGGCTCGCCACAGGCCAGCAGGCTTAGGCTCGATGCCAAGGATAGGGCCAACACAGGGCGGCCACGGCCGAAGGCCGCAGGGTATGGAGGGGATTCCACGCGCTGACCCTGTCGCTGATGACGCGCTGAGTCAAGTGCGTCATCAGGTGCTACAGAAGGCGCGAAAAAGCGCCCTCAAACACCGCCGTTGGCGCCCGCGCCCGCGCCCCGAATCCGATCGCGGGCCACCCGGCCAAAGAGCGTGAATGCAAAGGGAATATCCTCGATCACGTAGCGACGAAACAGGCGCTCCGGCTCCTGGCTCAGGCGATGGGCCCACTCGAGCCCAAGGCGCTGCACGAGCACGGGTGCTCGCTTCACATGGCCTGCGAGAAAGCTCAGGCTGATGCCGACACCGATCCACCACGCGCCTGGCAGCAGCGCGCGCAGGGCGGCGATCACCTGCTCTTGTTTGGGCGAGCCAAACGCCACCAACACAAAGTCCGGCCGCGTGCGCAAAAGCTCGTCGCGAATCGGGGCGAGCTCGTCGGCCGTCGGAATCGCGCTAACCATGGGCGAGCTGCGGCCGACGATGCGCAGCGCGGGTAGCTCGCTCTGCAGCTTGTGGGCGGCCACGTCGTTGGCGGCCGGATCTCCGCCCAGCAGGTACACGCCGCGTCCGCTCTGGGCTGCGCGCTCGCACAACGGGCGCACCATGGAGGAGCCCGCCACGCGTTCGGGCAAGGGCGTGCCGCGCAGACGACTCGCCCAGATCAACGGCATCCCGTCGGCCACGCGCAGGTCTGCGTGCTCATAGATGCGGCGAGCGGCTTCGTCCTGCACGTGGCGGCGCAAGAAATCCAAGTTGGCCGTCACGAGCCAGCCGCCTCGGCCGAGCGCGAGCTCTGAGAACATGTGCTCGAAAAGCTGCGCGGTATCGATCGAAGCCAGCTCCATGCCGAGCAAATCGATCGTGGGGATACGCGTGGGGATAGGCGTCGGAATGCGCGAGGTCATCGCGCCGGATGCTGCGTGCTCGTTTCGGGCGCGTCAAGGCGTGTGTCACTACACTCCGGCCGTGCTGTCTCGGCGTACCCACCTGGCGCTTGGCCTCTTGGCGCTCGGTTATTGTGCGCTGCTGTTTTGGCTCGCGTGGGCGCGCTTTTCGACGGTGCACCAGCGCACGTTTGACCTCGCCTTGTACGCGCGCGTGGCCTGGGGTTTAGCGCGCGGCGATGCCTGGTCTTCCGTGCTCAACACGCATGCGCTCGGCACGCACGTGGCGCCGGTGCTCGCGCCCTTGGGCGTGCTTGGCCTCGTGTTCGGCACCGTGCCCGTGTTGTTGCTCGCCCAGGCCTTGTGCATCGCGCTATGTGTCTGGCCGATGGCGCGCATCGGGGCCCGGCGCATCGGGCAACGCGGGGTCTGGCTCGGCGCGCTCGCCTGGCTTTTGTATCCGAATCTCGGCCACGTCGGAACTTACGAATTTCATCCGGGCACGCTGGCAGTCTTGCCCTTGTGCTGGGCGTTCGATGCACTCGATCGCGCCAACTTCAAAGATCTGTGCATCTGCGTCGTGCTCGTTTTGCTGTGCCGCGAGGACTACGCACTGACGACGGCTATGCTGGGTGTTGCGTACTTTGCGCTGTACCGCGAGCCCAGAGCGTTCAAGCTTATCGCCGCGTCGCTCGTGTACTTTGCGCTCGGTGTGTCCCTGGGGATCGCACTCGCGCCCGCCAACGGATCTTACTCTCAGCACTTTGGCCCTTGGGGTGGTACGCCGCTTGGCGTGTTGCGCGTACTCGTCACGGACCCTGCACGCGTGCTCGAACACTTTCGCGCGCCCGAGCGGCTTTGGTATCTCGTGGGTGTGCTCGCGCCCCTGTCGTTTTTTTCGCTGCGTGCCCCCTGGTATCTGCTGGTCGCAGCTCCGACGCTCGCTATCAACTTACTGTCCGTTTTTCCCACGGCCCCGGCCCAGTATTCCCATTACCTTTCGGGTGCGGTGCCCGCGATCGTGGCCGCTTCTGTGGTGGGACTGAGCTCGATACGCACCCGTTTTGTGCACTTCGCAGCCGCGATACCACTGCTGATTGCGCACGTGGCGATGGCCGGCTTGCCGTGGTCGCGCGATTTCGACTCCAGCGCCTTTCAGGCGGACGCACGGACGAAAGGCGCCAAGCGTGTGCTCTCTCTGATCCCTGCGAATAAAAGCGTGCAGGCCCCGGATCCGCTGTTGCCACATCTTGCAGAACGGATGGTCGTGCGTCGCGGGCCGCCGCCCGAGGCCAACACGGATTACGTGGTGCTCGACCTATCGCATCGTGAGCGTTATGCGCACAGCGAAAACCTGGTGCGCACGACCGAAGAGCCGCTCTCGCGCGTGTGGCTCAGCCGAGCCGATCATCAGCTGCTTGCGTACCTGCCACCTTACGCCCTGTTGGCGCGTGGAAGTGCAGCACGCAGCTCGCCCGAGCTTGCACGCTATTTTGTCAACACAGTTGACAGTCAATATAGCGAACTAAAACTTGCGGCTTGTCTGTCGCTTGTGGCGGTCGAGCTCGGCGCGCACGAGGTTGCGCTGACGCTTCGTGCCCACGCCGCCTGCCCGTCTGATCTGGCCCTGCGCCTCGGCAGTCAGGCGCGACCTGAGCGTGTGGATTTGTTGTTCGATGGCGCGCTTTCACCCGCGCTGCTCGAGCCTGGCGATGTGCTGCGCTCGCGGCATCCGCTCGATGCTGCCACGCGGCGCGGTATCTCAACGCACGGGTTGTGGCTCGGTCTGTTGCGGGCCAGTGGCGCCCCCCCGGAGCCGTCTGATCCGATCGCGGTGCGCGTATTACCTTAGTACAAGGTCCCCAAAAGTAGGTGATCACTAGGGCTGCCAGGACGTTTTCTCCACGTGGGCGTGAGCGTTGTCCTGGTCGTGAGCCTTGACGGCGACGGCGACGGCGACGGGAGCAACTTCGGTCGGCCTTGGCCGATACCTTGGTATCGGCAGGCCGTTGAGCTTCTCGCGCGGGTGGTCGCTATGCTGACCAAGTTGTGCCGTTAG
>JBBSJC010000388.1:0-7894 GCA_038257655.1 Polyangiales bacterium
GACCTGCAAGGTGCCGCCGTGGCGCACGGCTCGCGCGTCGACCACGCGTACGACGGCGCGTCCGAGCTCCGTGCCCAAACGTCGACACAGCGCGTCGCCATCGATCTCGCCCCCCGCTCGGCTGACAGCGCAGCCGACGGGGCCAAAGTCACCGGGTGCAGCCTGAGCATTGTCTGGAGTGAAAACTGCCGACGCGCCGAGGGCGATGAACCACAGAGCCATCCGCTGAAGCTTGGACATGGCAAACGTCTCCCGAGTGTGAGGGTCCTTGCCCACGCAAGGCCTCCGCTCCCAGTGTGTGGCGTGGTTTGCGACAACCGGGTCGCCTGAGGTCGAAAGCGCAGGTCCCCTCAGCTGGTCTTCTTTATGCATAGAGGGGCGGCATGGAACAGACACTCGGGTCCCCGACCCCCACCTTGGCGCGACTGCGTGAGCTCTGTCAGAAAGCGGGTCTAGATTTGGACCGCGTCAGTCCGTGGATCGTGGCGCGGATGGAGCTTCTCGCGCGCAGCACCGAAACCGTGAGTGACTCTGAACGCTGCGCCGCGCTTGCGGAGGACATTTTCCGATACGTGGACAAGGCCAAACCGTCTGAACGTTTTAGTTTGCTCGAGCGCAGAACGGTGGTGATTGGCACCCTGTTTTCGGACATCGGCAAGACCGGACCGGCGGAGGCAAGCGCCGACGGTCAGCAGCTGGTAGCGGACATGTTCTCGGTGGAGCACGTGCTCGATAGCAGCATGTCCGTGACTCGGTTTTTCGAAACTTACTTTCCAGCGGATGTCGAGCAACGCGCCTATCGGTTCCGCCGACTTGGCTTGGACGCGGACATGACCATGCGCGATTTCTGGAATCTGCACAGCGCCTGGACCCTGCGCATTTTGCGAGGCGATGGCGTTCCGCCAGAGGCGGTCGGAGCGGCCGCGACCCACCACATTCTAGAGAACATCAACCCGGACGCTATCATGGCCGAAGACGGCAGGCTGAGTCGATACCTCGGCGAGAACGCATACTTCGATCGCTCCGAGAAGCTCGTGATCCTGCTCGACAAGTACGACGCCGCGCGTCGACGTGGCAAGCTCACCCATGCCGAGACGATCGATTGGCTGCGAGATCTGATCGCTAAGAATGCGCGCTTCCGCGGCGATTCGGATTTCGCTGCGCTGATTGCAACGCTGGATATCGTCGCTGCCCGACGCGAGAGCTCCCAATATGAGAGCGAAGAGAGCGGCACAAGACCTGCAATTTCGCCTCGTTTGACACGGGCGCCGGGGCGCACGGGCACTGACTTAGTTGGGGGGAGCTAACACAGCCGTAATAGGCCGAGACACCACTGACGGTCGCGCGTTGCGGGGCTCTAGCCATGCTTTTACGTCAGAAAGACGTTAGAGATGCGATCGCCTTGCGTTTACGGATGGTCGGCGTACCGGGCTGGGTTCTACCGGACAGGATCATCCTAGGAGCGCGATGAGCCTTGCAAACGTAGGGTACTGCTCGAGCTCGAACAAACCCCAGCGCGATGCCTCCCATGCAGGACCGGACGCTGGTTCGATTAAGCGCGACGCGGGAGCGGACAGCGCATCGGGACTGCCACGCGTTGGCCTTGAGCGGCCGCCGACACGCGGCCTCCCTGCAGACCTGCGCCCCCCTCGTTGACCTGCGCTGAGGGAGTCAAGCCGCCGCCAGTTCGCCGCGAGCCCTCAGTAACGGGCACCTGATACGTTGTGCGGAGCGGAGCAGCATAATGTTGCGCACTCAGTCAATGCGCACCATCGCCACGTCGTTGATGAACACCGGGCGTAAGGAAGAAGAGGGCGTACCACCGTCCGTATCGCCGGCTGGTGGCCTAGGAGCGGGCGCAGGTAGGCGTGTCCTCAGGCAGGTCTCGTGCGCGCGACGAAATGAAAGCCAGGCCTGTTTACCCATCCACTGATAGGCAGCGCCAGGCAGGCTCGTCACTTCGTGCTCACCTTAGTTGCACTGTGACGGCGTCGCTCGAGCTGGTTTGCCCGGCGTCATCCATGGCGGTCACGGTCAGAGCGCGCGGTCCAGGCGCCGCTTGCGCGGATAAGCCGAGGTCGATTCCGTAGGCTCCACCGCCGAGGTTTTCGAGGCGGATGGTCTGCACCCCCGCCGGGCTTTGCCAGATCAGGTTGACCTCTCGGACACTCCCATCATCGCTCGCGTTCGCGCGCACGGCGAAGCGCGTGCCTCGCTGCAGGGTGCTGCCCTGGGTGGGTTGCGTGATTGCGACCTTGGGTGGTGCATCGACGGCGGCGCCATCGCTGAACGTGAGCTCGACGCGTGCGCTACGTGCTGACTGTTGTGCCGTGTCGATAGCTTCTGCCACGAAGGCGCGAGGCCCGGTGCCGACAGGGAACTTGAAGGTAAAGGTGTTGGTGCCGATGGTGCAGCTCACGGGGGGCGCGGCGTTGGCGCAGCTTAGAAGCTTTAGGCCTTGGAACTCCCAGAGCAGACGTACGTCGGTAAGGCCCACATCGTCCGCAGCTTCGATGGTGACCGTCGTCTCGCGGTTACCCGGTAGCGTTGCACCGCTGGCAGGGGAGGCGACACGCACGGTCGGCAGCGCATCGGTCGCGGGCGGCGGGGGTGGCGGCTCGGCGGGCGGCGGCGGCGGTGGCGTGGCGTCCGCAGCTCCGACCGCCGAGAGCAGCTTCTGCACCGTGTTTTGCGTGCGGCTGCCGCACTCGCAGTCGACCGCGCGCGAGGTGCCACAGGAGGCGGCTTTGTCCTGGAAGGACTTCGCCCCGCAGCCATTCAGATACGTCATCGGATCTTCGCAGAGAAACTCGTGCTCGAGACCGAGCGAGTGACCAATTTCGTGGGCGATAACTTCGCATTCACTGCGCACACTGCGCAACACACGACTGAACACGTAGACGATCGAACGATCGATGACGCCGCAGCTAAACGGTGAGACGCCGCCGACGCCCTGGCCTAGATCGACCGACTCGGGACCATCGCCGACCACAGCCTCGATGTGCGCGACGTCGCCGGGATCCTGGTCGGTAATGCGCACGTTGTAACTTTTGAACTGGTCGACGACGCAGCTCACCACATTCTGCCAGTCCGCATTGCTGCCTTCGTAGGCGGCGACGTTGACCGTGCGCTTGGGAATGCTCGACACGTTGCGTGAGGAATCGTTGCGGCCGCGGGTATAGGTACCACCTGAGCGATTGAGATAGACAAGCTTAGGTCCCGCGACTGCGGCTTGCAGGCCCGCCTCGAAGGTGGATCCGGCTCCTTCGTCGGCCGTGTAAAAGGTAAGACAGGACGCTTGCAGCGCTTCGCTGTCCATCGACACACCCTCAGGGGCGGCCGCGACTTCGTCGATCGTGTCGACTTCGCCCGTTTCTGGCAGCTCCTCGTCGCCGTCGTCGCCCTTACCCGCTGCGCCGGGCTCATCTGCAGTGCTGCCGTCCTGATCGCCTGGTTCCTGATCAAGCCCGGCTGCGCAGCCGCCTGTCGAGAGAGCCAGCACGATGCCGATGCTGAGTAAATTTTTGCGCTTCGTCATGGGGCAGCGCATTGCACGGCGCATACCTGAAATGGTGAGCAGACCGACGAGCAACAATCACTGCAAGCTCGCTGCGAGACTCTGCCCGGACTGTTGAACCCTGCAAATTAGACCGTAATTATGCACTGTCGGTTGTGCGTCTGTAGGTCGGTCCCAACAGGGCTTAGCTAACGTTTGTGGTGCTCAAAGCCGCGGCAGGCGTTTCTCGTCCACAGGCGCGCGCGCTCGGGTCTACCAATCGGTCGGCACGTAGTCTTTCAGGAACAGACCCCACATATGTTTGCCAGATTGGTATCCCGCAAAGATGGGATCGCAGATGCGTGCAGCGCCGTCGACAATATCGAGTGGTGGTTGAAAACCGTGCTGCGCCGTCTTGCGTGCCGCGATCTCCGCGACGTCTTCGTCCGTCACCCAGCCCGTATCGACGCTGTTCATGTGGATGCCGTCCTTGACGTAATCCCCCGCAGACGTGCGCGTCATCATGTTGAGCGCGGCTTTGGCCATGTTCGTGTGGGGATGTTTGTCCGTCTTGAAACTGCGATAGAACTGCCCCTCCATCGCAGACACATTCACGATGTGTTTGTCGAAGCCGGGCTGACGCTGCATCAGGGATTTCAGTCGCGCGTTCAAAATGAACGGCGCCACCGCATTGACCAACTGCACCTCGAGTAGCTCGACCGCCGACACGTCTGACAGCCCCAGACGCCAGCTGTTCGTCGCCCGCAAGTCGACCTGCTGCAGATCTGCATCGAGTTGTCCGGTCGGGAAGATATGTGTGCTGCGCTCCAGATCTTCTTCGAGCAAGACCAGTTGCGACAGGGCAGCGGGATCCTGTAGACCGACCGCACGGGCCACCGAGGCCAGCGCCGCATCATCATGGCCGTGACCCAAGCGCTGCGCGCGCCCAGCCGAGCGCATCGACTCGTAGGACTCAAGAATGCGTTGCGCGTGGGCAGGCAACTCCGCGAGCGGCGCCTGTTCGCTCGTCAGCAGATGGCCGTAAAACCCCGCCGGCCGCCTGACGGTTTGGCAAGCGTTGTTGATGATGAAGTCCAGGCGTCCAAGCGTGTTGCCCAGGTGGCGCGCAAACGTTTCGACACTGGGCGTATGGCGCAGATCGAGGCCGTGTACTTCCAAGCGCTCGCCCCACTCGACAAAGTCCGGCTCACGGGCGTAGCGCAGGGCCGCATCGTGGGGAAAGCGCGTGGTGACGACCACACGTGCCCCGGCGCGCAGCAGCATGATGGCGGACTGATAGCCGATTTTGACGCGCGAGCCGGTAATCAGCGCGACGCGTCCGCTCAGGTCTGCCGTCTGCTCGCGCTTCTTCCAGTTGAAGTCGGCGCAACGTTGGCACATCGAGTCGTAGAAGAAGTGCAGCTCGCGGAACTTACTCTTGCACACGTAACATGAGCGCTCCTCGCGCACCGTTCGCCGCGGCTCGCTCGACACGCCTGACTCGCTCGCCACGCCTGACTCGCTCGCCACACTCGACTGGCTCGACTCAAGCATCTGATCGATGTCCGCACCCGCCGGCACCGGCGCGCCCAGTCGGCGCGGTGTCATGAACACGTGCTCGCGGCGCTTTTCGCGAATCTGGCTTCGGGCGAGTAGCTGCTCGTCGGCCGCACGCTGCTCTGCGCGACGACGCTTTTTGGCAGCCCGCATGAGCTCGCGTTTGGCCCAAGGGTCAGGTCGCGCCACTTCGCCCGCGGCGCGCAAAAGACGTGCTCGCTGCTCCCCGTCGAGCACGGCAAGCTTGGCGCGTTGATCGCGGACAGCTTCCAGGAACTCGATCGCCGACGTGGCCCTGCGGCGCAGGTCGTCTTCGTCCGTTTGCGTTAGGTCGGCGGGCGAGATCTTCTCGACGCTCAGGGCTGGCGCGTCGTTCGACGACTGCGCAGAGGCCGGCGTGCGTAATGAGAGCTCGATCTGAGGCTCCGCGGGGGTACTGCGATGTTTGTGCACGCGCGATGATAGCGCCTCGGGGCGACATGCGCGCTTCGGCACGAGCCGCGACGACCAGGCGCTGCTCACTTTCCCCCATATCTACGCTGTTAGTGGGCTGCGCCGCCAGATAGCCCGCTTTCACAAGCGATGACTCGTCACAGTCAGAAACGCCGCTTAGGCTCGCTTGTGCTTCCCTTCTGTCAGCGCTCCTGTGGATGATTCATGCCTTACGTTCCGATCAGAACACCTCGATAACACCTGCTTGCTTGAGCCCGAAGCCGGTCATGTCGCTGTAAGAGTAGGCGCCGGTCAAGCCCGCATAACTTTTGACATCGCCAGTCTTCGGGTCGAGTCGATAGGCGGTATCGCCAACGGCCATGCCGGACACGTTGCCACCGCTGACTCCCCACACAAAGCCTTCGATGTCGATGCTGACGCCCTTGACGGCGCCGACGGGGAAGCTCTCGATCAGCGCGAGTGTATCGATGTCAAAGGCGTGCAGACCGAGCTCGCCGCCGTCGCCGCCGCCACCGACCCAGATCGTGCTCTTACCGTCTACCATACAACCGTTGTAACCTAGTGCCGGTCCTGCCGAGCTCGCCAGCCATTGCGACGTTGCGGGGTCGAAGCGAGATATGCCTTGGGTTCCGCACACGAACACGCGGCCCTTGGGGTCGACGGTAATGCCGTAACCGTTGGCATCGGGCACTTTCCACGACTTCCAGGCCAGCGTTTTAGCGTCGACGCGAATGAGATGGGTGGTGGTGGCAGTAAACACCCAGAAGTTTCCACCGGCGTCGCTGGCACCCCCGTAAGGTCCGTAGTTGTGAAGGATACTAAGGCCGCCGCCCGCCCCCGGTAAGCCAGGAAACGTCGGCAGACCCGGGATGCCAACGCCGCCCCCCACACCGCCCGTGAGAGGACCGGTGATGAAGTCGGGGCCCTCGAGGGGGCCGATGTGCACCACGTCCTGCACCTCGCCGGTGTCGCCGTTCAAACGCAACACGTCAAAATTGCATACGTCGCTTGAGCACTGAGTCGAGGCCGCCGTCCAGACCAGGGCGGGCTCTGTGGAGGTGCGGTCCTTCTTTGGCGCCCAGGCAACCGGACGATTGCTCCAGTAGGCAAGCGGCGCGTGCCAAGCGAGGCATTCGTCTTCGAGCCAGGGCCGGATGTCGCCTTTGCCGGTCGAAGTGTCGATTTTGCCGTTCTTGTTGCGATCGATGCAGTCTTTGGGTGATGCAAATAGCTTGGTTAGCCCCGCCTCCACGCTCGGCTCGGTGTAGGTGCCACCGCGATTGGCGACCGCCACCGAACCGTCTAAGGCGACCGACGTGCGCGAGGGTTTGCCTTTACCAAGGGGGCTGGTCAGGTAGCGCCCGAGCTCGGTGAGAGTGCGCGTGTCGATCTTACTTACCGTGCCTTGCTGGGAGTTGGCGACCCAAATGAACGAGGTGTCGATTTCGGTGCCAGGGTCGAAGCTGCCGTTATCGGAAGTGCCACCACCGCCGGGCCCAACTGCGGGGCCACCGGCATCTGGCGCCGAATCAGTCGCCGGGTCGGAGCTGCCCGTGACCGGGGAAGGCGTATCTGTGCACGCGCACGCGAGACCCCAAGCTAGCGCGCCTGCAAGATGCGCATCCCTGCCGAAACGACGCCTTTTTGGCATACGATTTTGCATACAACCTCCACAGTAATAAGCTGGCATGACCCTAAGCCGCTGCCCGAGCCGCCCCGACCAAGATCAACCCGGTGGCAGCGACGGAGCATGGCGCGGACACTGCCCGACTGACCTACTGGCGTCTAAGACATTCAGGGTAGCGTGATCAGGCTGGGCACAAGTCGGGTCACCGTGTCGCCCTGCCCCAACTGACCGACCGCGTTGTCGCCCCAACACCATACGCTCTGGTCCTGTTTCAGCGCACAGGTGTGGTTGTAGCCAGCAGATACGTGTAACCAATCCGTGTCGTCGCCTAGTTGGGTAGGAGTCAGCACGTCCGAGGGGTTCGCCACGCCCGTGCCGGTAAAATCGCGCTCTCCCCAACACCAAAGCGAGCCGTCGAGTGCGATAGCGCAAGTGTGGAAGTAGCCGCTCGATACCTGGCGAAAGCGCGCACTCGTGTTGACGCGGGTCGGCGAGCTGCGACTGCTTCGGTCTCCCACGCCCAGCTCGCCGTCGGCATTAGTACCCCAACACCATAAGCTAAGGTCATCCTTTAAGGCGCAGGTGTGTACGCCGCGCGCAGAAACCTGAACGTAGCCCCCTCCCAACTCGAACGGACGCGAGCGTGACTCTGCATCGCCTGCGCCCAGTTGCCCCTCCGCATTACGACCCCAACACCACAGCGAGCCTTCAGCGGTCAGACCGCAGGTGTGGCCCCAACCGACCGACACGGCCTCGAGGGC
>JBBSJC010000389.1:0-7892 GCA_038257655.1 Polyangiales bacterium
CGGGCGCTCGGAGATGTTCGTTTTGCCAGCGGCAGGCCACATGCTCATCGAATTTCAGGCAAGCGAAGTTCTGGAGAAGATCGTGCGTTTCCTAGCGCTAGGGGAATCATCGTGCGGGGAAGGTATAGAAACGGGGATGATATATGAGCGCGATGACCATTGAGATTCGCCGCCACGAGCCAGGCAAGGGCCGAAGGGACTTCATTCGCGCGGGCCACGAGGTCTTCCGCGGCGACCCCGCTTGGATTGCTCCCCTTAATTTGCTCATCGAGCAGCGGCTCGATCCCGCCAAGGATCCTTTTCACAAGCACGCAGAGGTTGCCCTGTTCACGGCTTGGAAAAACGGCAAACTGGTGGGCCGCATTTCGGCGACGGTCGACCGAAACTGGATCGCTACGTGGAACGACGCGACTGGTCATTTTGGTTATTTCGACACGATCGACGACGTGAACGTCGCGCAGGCACTGTTGAGCGCCGCTGAAGATTGGCTGCGCGGACGCGGCATGAGACGCATGAACGGCCCGATGTCGCTTTCGGCCAGCCAGGACGTCGGCCTGTTGATCGAGGGCTTCGACGATCCGCCCGCCTTCGACATGGGCCACTCTCGACGCTGGCAAGCAGGGCTCGCAGAGGCGTGCGGGCTCGTGAAGGAGAAAGACCTTTACGCGTGGAAGTATCGAACTACCGAGGGTTTCAACGCGCGCACCGAGAAGGCGTGGCAGCAGCTTGCCGAGACGAAGGAGGTTAAGTTGCGGCCGTTCGATCTCACAAGGCTGCGCGAGGATCTCGCGCTCGTCATGGAGATCTACAACGAGAATTGGGCGGCCAAGTGGGGCTACGTGCCGATCGGCAGCGACGAGATCGACCAGATGGCGGCGGATCTGAGGCTCGTCCTCGACCCTGAGCTTGCCTTCATCGCCGAAGTGAACGGGACCCCGGCAGGCATGTGCATCACGATCCCGAACTTGAACGAAGCGATCGCCGATCTCGATGGTCAGCTGTTTCCATTCGGTTGGGCCAAAGTCCTCTGGCGAACCAAGATCAAGCGCCCCAAATCAGCTCGCTTGATCCTGCTCGGCGTGCGCGAAGCCGTGCGCAAAAACGTCAAGCGATACGGCTTTCTCTCCACCGCCATGTACGCTGAAGTCGCAAAGCGAGGCCGTGCCAAAGGTTACGAGTGGGGCGAGCTTTCGTGGACGCGGGAGGATGACGGGCCTATTAACCTCGGCATCCGCGCGATGGGGGCGAAGATTTACAAGAAGTATCGCGTCTATGAGAAACCTCTCTAGCTAGCTAGGAGCTTGGCGCGCTGCGGCCTGACCGTTGCTGCCGTTCGCAGCCGCGCTGCGCAGCAGTCAACCAAGCGATGCGAGCGCCGTCGTGCCACCGCAGCTACGACTTCGTGGGAGGTGGAGATTTCCTGCTTCATTTGCAACTATCGGATATCGTTGGGCTCGGCCACGGGCTGTGATGGCTACCACAGCTCGTCCGCACTGAGATCATTGAGAAACCCGACATTTCTGGTCAAACTGCCCGCGGCCACTTGCTCGCCACCAACGTATCGAACAGAGCACGGTGTGCTGAAGTCTCCATGCCATCCGAAGCTTCGCTGGCTTCATGTCACGCTCGCGTCGATCGCCAGGCATTGGCGCGATGATCACGCGCGACAAGTGGGGGGCTCTGCTCAGTCAGTAGGTCACGCTCGCCGCGACGCAGCTGCGGCTGAACTCTCGATGTCGGGCAACGATGGCATCCGCGTAACTCAAGGACTCGCTGAGGATCGCGCGCAGGTTTGCGGGCACGTCACCGGTCTGTTCAATCTCCTCGTTGAGCGCCTTCCACAGCGCCTGATCGCGCTCATTGAGCTCGATGCTCTCAAGCACCAGTTCCTCCTTGCTCTTATCGGCAAGGTCCTGGCCATCCCTGGCGTCCTCGGCTTCCAGGCCGGTCACGGTGCCGTCGAGCTCGCTCGACACTGCATTCCAGAATCGATGAGACAACTCCTTCCGGAGCGTCGTGAGGTGCTCGACGAGTTCCAGAATGGCTTCTGCGTCAGGAGGAACAACGCCCCTTCGCACGGCGCGCGTCATGCGTTCGATTCGGCGCTCGAGAGATCGGAACTCCCGGCGGAGCTTTGGAACCGGCAGTAGGGCAAGTTCCTCTGCTGTGGACCATGTTTTAGCGCGGTTTTCCGTGGATTTGGTGTTCATGGCCCACATTCGCTTCTGTTCGGGGGAAGTCAACGGCATGGTTTGTGGTTTGTGAAAAGGCCATCCGTGCTGCCAGCTTTCGCGCTTTCGCGACACCTCCCCAGCCGTCGTCGACGGTCGCCGCAATCAGTGAATTACACGATGGACAAGCCACCGACGTGCGAGCTCGCGCTGGCGCGCGGCGATGCGGTCGATCAGCTCAAGGGATTGGATGAGGACCGCGATCAGGTTGGAAGGCATGATGCCGGTTCTCAAAATCGCCGCCTCCAGGCCTCGTGCCGGAGGCTCTCGCGGCGTTATGGACGCCGAGCATCGTTTCGCGAAGCGGCGCCTGGATCACCTGAGCAGGAAGAAGCTGCAGGGGGACCTCTCAGAACCTCGCCGCCTGGTGAACGGTATATACGGTGGCGACATCATGTGAGCGCGGCGCTTCCTCCACGACGGAAGTCGATTGTCTCATCGGGCTCAGTCGGACGAGTTGCGTGTGCGAAGCCGGCTGAGCGTTGAGCCCGCACCTCAGGCTGATGCGTGACCCACCACTCAATAGGGACCGGCTCACTCAGCAACGAGCACGCGTGACTCGATGGCATGTGTTCGCAGACTGCGCTCCGCCTGAACCCAGCGCGCCCGCTGCCTGCTCCAATTCACATCAGCCGCGATCGCTCGCGCCGCGCGCTCACTGATGGGTTCCACGCCATCCTCGGCTTCGAGAAAGAGCACAGCCTCCTGAATGTCCGGAGCGAGCAGAGTGAGGTCGAGAATCTGCGCCACTCGCTGTGGCGCCATCCTCGGCGCGAGCGAGCGCTGCAAAGCTCGGGTAGTGGCCGCCCTCTACAGCTTCGTGCCACGACAGCGCCTGCGCGAGGCGCATCGCGACCGCAGCCCAGCTGCGTAGCCAGACATTCCGCACCTGGCCGCCGCACTTGCAACACTCATGAAACCACGTGCTTTTTCGCCGCCCCTTGTCGGACAGCCCCATGCCCGTCGATCCAGTCAAGATGGCCATCGTCAAGCGCGCCTATGACACCCGTGTTCGTGAGATCATCGCACGGACCGGCAACGCAAATCTCTTCCCCGAACTGGACATTCCGCGCGGCAAGCGCGCCACGTGGGTGCGGCGTGGTCCGCGCGATATTGTGGGCCTCGATGAGGAACTCAACGAGCAGGCGACTCTGCTCGATCGCCTCGCCAAACTCGAGCACCGAGTACGAGTGCTGACGGCGTTGTTGCGTCTCGTCCTTACCATGTTGCGGCTGTCGGGATTTCGGGTCCACATGCCCCGCGTTCCCGAGGGTGAGGATAAGCAAGCCCTGCTCTTCGCGGTGGCAAAGGCTCGATCCGTGCTTCCGCTCGCGGCCGTGCTCAAGGTGCTGCATGTGTCGGCCTCACGCTATCACGCGTGGGTGCGGTCGGCATCGGAATGCGCACTGGACGATCGCAGTTCGTGCCCACAGGCGATGCCTCAACGTCTGACTGGGGCGGAGGTGCTGAGTATCAAGGCGCTCGTGCTATCCACCGCGCATCGGCACATGTCGATCCGCGCGCTCGCACTTCACGCGCAGCGCGTCGGTGACGTGCTCGCGCATCCGGTCACGTGGTACAAGCTCATTCGCGAGCGGGGCTGGACGCGACCGCGAACTCGGGAGTATCCGCAGAAACCCAAGATCGGCATTCGCACCGTCAGGCCGAACGAGGCCTGGCATGTCGACACCACGATCATCAAACTGCTCGATGGCACGAAGGCCTATCTGCACGCCGTCATCGACAACTACTCGCGCAAGATCCTGGCGTGGACGGTCTCCGACACGATGAGCCCCTCGAGCACCTACCGCGTGCTGGCCGAGGCTGCCAAGCAGCTGCCAAGCGTGGGGACCAACGTGATCATGGACTCCGGCTCCGAGAATCTGAACCGTATAGTCGACCCGCTCTTCGACGGAGAGAAGCTGAAGCGCATACTCGCCTTGGTCGACGTCAGCTATTCGAACTCGATGATCGAGGCCTGGTGGCGCTCGTTACGGCATCAATGGCTCTACCTCCATCATCTGGATACCCTGGCGACGGTCCGTCGCCTGACGGCCTTCTATGTGCACGAGCTCAGCGGCTGAAGAACTCGATGGCAAGCTCGCACCCCGGCTGGGCGACGAGGGCTCGAACGAGATGATGAACTCGAGCCCGTGGAGGACCTGAGTACCAGCGAGCTCGTCGCCCGGGCCCTTCATCTCGACGCCTTCGCGGATCTGCTCTGGAATGAAGCCACGGAGGCACTCGCCGAGACCGGAGTGGCGCCCAGCAGCCTGACCTCGGCTCAGCATGTTCGTGCAGTGCAGGCGCCGCTTTGAGGCGCTCCACAGGGAGCTTGCTCGGCGCCGGCTCGCCGAACGCCAGCTCGGGGCGCACTGAGCCCGCCCGCCCCGCTGGGCCGCCTACCCAGCCACCGCCCCGGCGCACGCCGGACACGCGCGCTTGAGCTCGGCGCTGATGCGCCGCATTGCGGAACGGCGGACGATGCAGCGTGAGGTCGCCGAGCAGCTTGGCCAAGCACACGCGGCTCAGTGCGGGCCGCGGGGCACGCAGGACGTGCGCGCGGGACGTGTGCCCGAACACCGCGACGGTCACCCCGCACTTGAGGTGAAAGGCCCGTCGATCCTGCGACCACGGCTTGTGCTCGACACCGGGCGCATATACCGTGTGCCCATGCTCGACCGGACCGTGATCTGGACGGATGCTCAAGGGGCGGTTGCCGAGCTGCTGAGTCATCCAGCGATCGGCGAATCTAAGCCTTCGCACGTGACTGGAGCGACGTCCGTCCTACGAGGACGACGAGCAATGGGACCTCACTCTTGCAAGTCGCGAGACGTCAGCCAGTCGCCTTGGTTGTTCAGCTCCAGAAGGCTGAGACCCCCAGATCTGCGTTCAACCACCCCTTCAGCATCGCCGTCTTGGTCGAAGTCGGCTACCTGGACAATCCGTCGCGGGAGGTCCAAGGCTTGGGTCCATGCCTGTTCAACCTCGCCGCTTTCGCTCGTTCTCCACACGTGTACCAGGTCCGCCGCCCGACGCGTGGTTCGAGAGTCGAAAGTTGCTAGTCCAAGTGGCCCGCCGGCCCATTGCATCGCCATTATTGCCGAGGGGTCCTCGACCACCCGGCTGAGGGAACCCTGCGCTAGCAGTTCACCAAGTGTCCACCAGGGCGATCTTCCTTTGCGACGTGGGACTGCTGAGGTGGTCGTTAGCACGACCGACAACCCGATGGGAATCGGCCTGCTTGGTGCGCATCGCTTCCCAGGAAAACGTCCCCAGGTGAGGATGCTCCCCCCAGGTGCGAGGCTTCCTAGCGAACAGCGAACAGGGCGTGGATCGGCGTCGGAGCAGGAGGTTTTGTAGAGGTTTGAATTGGGGCCGGGCCCGTTCGTCGAAGGAGTTGCGAACAACCGACGAAGAAAGAGCTCAGCCCCATGCCAACCATAGCCGACCTGTTGAAGGATCCAAGAGTGAAGAGCACGGTGGCCGCAATTGGCGATGCGCTCCGCGCGGCGCTGCCTGACGGGAAGTTCGGCGACCGCGAGGCTCAGGCGCTCGCGGTCAGCAACGAAGCGGTGCGAGAGTTCCTGCGTGAAGAGCTGCAAGAGATAGCCGATAGCTTGGGCGAGGAGGTGCTCGTCAACGGTGAGCCGTACAGGCTGCACGAACCAGGAACCGATGCATACCACTCGCTATGCGGCCCCCTTCCTGTAAGTCGCGCAAGCTACCGTAAGGTTGGCGTGCGCAACGGGCCCATCGTGATCGCGCTGGAGCTTGCGGCCGGACTCGTCGAGGGAGCGACTCCTGCGCTCGGCTACAGCATTGCGCACGGCTACGCGCAGCACGACATGCGAGCGCACCTGCAAACGCTGCAGGCCGCGCACCGCGTAGCCCCTTCGCGCACGACACTTGAGCGCATTGCCAAGGGGATTGCGATCGAAACGGTAGGGCAGGCCGTTCGGATCGAGAAGATCCTGAGGCGCACTGAAAAGGTGCCAGCAGATGCGAAGGCAATTTCGATCGGCCTGGATCGTACTTCCGTTCCCATGGTCGAAGACCGACCTGCGGATGCGCCGCCCAAACCGGAACCAAAGCGACGAAAACCGCGCGAGCGCAGCGCGCCCGAACCGTATGACATCAAGTGGCGCATGGCGTACGTCGGCACGGTCTCTTTCGTCGATGAGAACGGCGAGGCGCTCAGTACCAGGCGCTACGCAGCCGCGGACTGCGACGACCCGCGCGAGCTCGTCGAGCAGATGGTGGCGGATGTCAGAGCAGCCTTGAGGCGCCGCCCACTTCTCCACGTCGGAATCGTCCAAGACGGTGCTCCCGAAATGTGGAACCGTACACGCGAGGGCTTGCAGACCCTGTGCGACAAGGGACAGCTCAAAGAGTGGTTCGAAGCCATCGACCGCTATCACCTTATGGAACGATTGGGAGGCGCCCTCAAGATGGTCGACCCAGACGCCCCCGACCAGGAGCGCAAACAACAGCTCAACTCCTGGAGTGAGCTACTCGATATGACCGACCTCGCCATCGACGCCATCGAGAGCTTCTTCATCAAACGCTACAACCTCGCAGGCGAGCACCGAGAACTCCTGTGGGAACACCTGCGATATATCCGCAACAACAAGGACCGCATGCGCTACGTCACTATGCGCAACGCGAACTTACCCGTCGGAAGCGGCGTGACCGAGAGCGCAGCCAAGACTGTCATCGGCCACCGCGCAAAAGGTGCTGGCCAGCGCTGGAGGCACGACGGACTACGTGGGGTGGTTACCCTGCGTGCCATCATGCAAAGCCAGCGCCTCCCCAACTTCTGGACTCACCTCGCCAGCGGCTACACCGCGGAGGTCGAGGCCGCATGACTTCCTCCTGATCCGACAGCAATCCACGCCCAGCGAACAGCGAACAGCGAACAGACGGCTCCCGGAAGGTGCCAGGGGTCCTCGACGTCGTCGGAGGTCCAGAAGACGCTGGGTTCTCCCGATTCGTCGATGCGGGTATCAGAACCGAAATGGCTCTCGCCATGAAGGGGACTTATGGCGCTGAGCTCGGCAACCTTGCCTCCGGAAAGCAGGAGCAGGGCCGCGCTCGGAGGCTGAGGCTGCGAGACCTTTTGTTCCGCGAACCCGCTTGCGACAACCAACAGGTCTGCGTAGCCGTCCTGGTTGAAGTCCATGGCTGGCGACAAATCAGCGCCCGACCGAGCGACGGGCGCAGGAAGCCCCGCCAGGATCTGGACGTCGCTGCGGAGACCCGACGGTGCGCCAAAGAAGATCCGCATTTCACCTGGCGGCCCTTCATCACTTGCACTTGGGCTTGACCCAAGACCGCGAGGCTCCCGATTTCGTGGTCCGAACTAAAGAGGTTCTATTCGTCTACTTCACGCCGGCAGACGCGTACATATTGGGCATACATCCACACGGTCCAGGGCTACTTCCTTGGACCAAGGACGAGCTGCTCAAGGTAATGCACGACAACTGGCCAGAGCTTCTCGACCCGGGGTGCAGCTCAGCCGAGATCCAGCATTTATCGGGATGAGTGGATGAAAAAGCGGGGGAACTAAGGGATCTTGGGCCTACCAAAGCAAACCAAGCGCCCCCGGATCCGCCCGCATGCCCAAGATATCCTCGCCGAGCCTCGTACGAAACCCGAAAA
>JBBSJC010000390.1:0-7878 GCA_038257655.1 Polyangiales bacterium
ATCTTGATGAACGATTTCAAACTGCACGTGGCGCAGCTGCATGATGAGCTGCAGGCCGCCATGGAGCGCGTGCTGCAGAGCGGCTGGTTCATTCTTGGCAAGGAGGTCGAAGCCTTTGAGCAGGAGTTCGCCGCGTACGTAGGCGCGCCCTTCGCGGTGGGTGTCGGCAACGGCATGGATGCCCTGCAGCTTGCGTTGATGGCATGGGACATCGGCCCTGGCGATGAAGTCATCACCACGCCTAACTCCGCGTTCGCTTCGACGTTAGCGATTGTCCGCGTCGGAGCGACGCCCGTGTTCGTCGATATCGACGAGCGAGATTACGCCCTCGATGCAAGGCTCGTGGCGGGCGCCATTACTCCACGAACGCGAGCGATTCTTCCCGTGCACATCTATGGTCGCGCAGCCCAACTGGGACCATTGGTCGAGCTTTCGGACAAACATCACCTCTTGCTGTTGAACGATGCTTGCCAGGCGCACGGTGCCAAGTACCAGGGGCGCGACGTGGCAACCTACGGTCACGCCGCGGCCTACAGCTTCTATCCCACCAAGAACCTGGGTTGCTTCGGTGATGGCGGCATGATCGTATGCGCCGATGCTGACAAAGCTGCCCGCATGCGGCGCGGTCGCGATTATGGACAGTCCAAGCGTTACCACCACGTGGAGCCTGGGCTGAACAGCCGACTGGATGAGCTTCAAGCTGCCATCTTAAGGGTCAAGCTTGCGCACCTCGCAGCGCATACCAAACGCAGATTGGCGATCGCAGAGCGTTATCGCGCGGGCCTGGCTGGCCTGCCGCTCGTGCTGCCTGCCGCGGATGCCGACGCCGTTTGGCATCTGTTCGTCACGCGTACCGCGCGCCGTGACGAGCTCAGCGAGTTCTTGCGCAACCACGGCGTTCAAAGCTTAGTGCATTACCCAATCCTTATCCCCGAGCAGCCCGCGTTGGGGGGGGCTTATCAGCGGGGTACCCTACCCGTAGCCGAGCGCTGCGCGAGTGAGTTCCTGTCGTTACCGATCAACGCGGAGCTTACCGATGCTCAGGTCGATGAGGTTTGCCGAGCGGTGCACGCGTTCTTCAAAGCGCCATGAAACTGCTGCTTGGCGTCGTGTATTACGAACCAGCGTGGGCCTATGGCGGTCCACCGCGCATGGTGTTCGATCTGGCGCGAGAGCTCGTGAGACGAGGACACGAAGTGACCGTCTGCACGACCGACGCGCTCGACAAGGGCAAACGGGTCGAAAAGCTCGAAGAGGTCTCGCACGGCGTGCGCATTGTGCGCTTTCGCAACCTGAGCAATCGGCTCGCCTTCGACGTGAAGATCTTCTTGCCCCTCGGCATGCGCAAGTGGCTCTACGAGCACGTGCGTGAGTTCGACGCTGTTCACCTGTTCGACGCGCGCACCATGCTTAACGCCTGGGCGTCGGATGCAGCGGCGCAAAGTAAGGTTCCCTTCTTCGTTTCCGCATGGGGATCATTGCCTCGAGGGGATGGCTGGAAGGCTGCGATCAAACAACAGTATGATCGCGCCTATGGACCCGTACAATTTGGTCGCGCCGCAGGTCTCCTCGCGCAGAACGATCACGAAGCGGCCCTCTACAGCGAGTACGGCGGCGATGCCGAAAAGACGGCTATTTGGCCACTTGGCGTAGATCCGGAAGAGTTTTCGAACCTGCCCGCTCCCGGCGCGTTTCGGGCGCGCGTCGGAATTTCTGCGCAGGATCCTCTGGTATTGTTCGTTGGTCGGATCTCGGAACTGAAGGGTCTTGACCCTCTGTTGCGTGCGTTCTCCGCGGCGCTCAAGCGCGTCCCACATGCGCGATTAGCAGTTGTGGGACGAGATGATGGTTACCTCTCGCGCATGCTAGCCCTCGCCGGAGAGTTAGACATAGCGAAGCGGGTGCACTTCGTGGGGCCGCTGTATGGTTCCGACGTCATCCCGGCATACGTGGATTGCGATCTATTCTCGATCACACCTACCCATTTCGAGGAGACCTCGTTGGCGTCGCTTGCAGCTTGTGCGGTCGGACGTGCCGTGCTGATCAACGACCGGTGCGGCGTCCCGTGGCTCGATGACTACGGAGCCGGACGCTGTGTGCCGCACTCGGTATTCGAGCTTGGTCGCATAATGGGCGATCTTCTTTCGGACCGGCCCTCTCTCATCAAAATGGGCGAAAATGCGCGGCGCATGGTGGAGGAGCGATTCCTTCTTCCGCGCGTGGTCGACCAAGCTGAGCTTCTGTACCGCCGCGCTGCGGACAAGCACTCACTTCAGGAGGCGCTCATGAGCACACCATCCTTCTTTGATGGACAACATACCTCCGATCAACTGCCCTTACCCATTTGGTTTCGGGCGCTCCGGCGTTGGGAAGTTACACGCGTGCAAGTCGCGTCGGGACTACTCCCCAAAGGCGAATCGCTGCTCGACCTCGGTTGCGGCGATGGTGACCTCGTGCTCGAGGTCGGAGAGCGATATCAGCGCATCGTCGCGACGGATGTATCTGCGGCTGCCCTTGCACAAGGTAAGGCACGAACCGAAGCATCATCCTTTGGAGATCGCATCGACTGGCAGGTCGTCGATGGCAATCAAGCCCTGCCCTTTTCGGACGGACAGTTTGACACCGTGGTTTCCCTCTCCACCCTGCAGTACATCTTCGACCCGGAATTGCTTCTCGCAGAAACCTTCCGCGTGCTGCGGCCCGGAGGACACCTACTCGTGGAAGTACCGAACGTAGCTTACCTTCCGCAGCGCCTGCGTCTGCTCGCGGGGAAGCCGATCCAGACCTCGTACTGGAAACACGGCATCGATGGGGGGAACCTGCACTACTTCACCGTCGCGACCTTGCAGCAGCTTGTGAAGCAGGCGGGCTTCACGACCTTGAGGCAGACAGGCTCCGGCGTCTTCGCTGCGGCGCGAACCTGGCGAGTCAGCCTTTTGTGCGGCAACGTCTTCTTACTGGCGCGGCGGCCTGACTGACTGCTTCTTTCAGCGTGGCTCCGCCTTGACGGCGAGGACCAGCAGGTCGAGAAACAGGTCCGGATTCTTGGGCATGAGCGGCACGAGCAGACTGCCTGCCGTATTGAGTGGAATGGTCATCAACCCCGCAGCGGCCGCTTTCACTAAGCCCTTTCCCGGTGCGAGCGCTTTGTACACGTACATGCCCCAAATCTGCAGCACGACCGAAAGATCACCGCCGCTTTTCACGACTTGTTGAACCTTGAAGCCGTGCTTCTCGAGCACGTGTGTAACTCCAAACGATGAATAGCGCGCGAAGTCGAAAGGCTGTTCGTGTTCCTCCCAAACGAACGGGATCGTGAGAAGGAGTGCCCCGCCCGGCCTCAACACGCGTCGTGCCTCGCCGAGAAACTCGTCCGGATTGAACACGTGCTCGAACACCTGACTTGCGAACACGGTGTCGAAGCTTTCGTCCGGGAAGGGAAACGCATGCCCATCGTAAAAGCAGTCTGCCTGCTTACTCTCACGATTGGCCGGCGTATCAAGCTCTAGGCCGACATGCTCGGAGACATGGAAGAGGTGACGGTAAGGTTTTTGTCCGCACCCGACATCGAGCATACGTCCGCCCACTTTGCCGCTAATCGTCGCGAGGTTCTTGTGTAGGTTGCTGCGCGCAAAATAAAACGGATTCGTCAGCATGCCGAGCAGGCTCGGGCGGAACTGAGAGGGCATGAGGCGCTTACGTAACTCTTTGAGCAAAGCATCGGTGCGCACAGTCATGGTCCGTTCGTAGCACGCGAGAGCGCTCCGGCAGGCACGCCCGAGGGCAGTGCAAAGCGCGCCGAGGATTCACTCAATCTGCATCGGAGGCGTGGGCACTCGACGGCCAACGACAACCGGTTTTCGGCGGCCTGGGGACGGCATGAGCTGCTTGCCCGGGTCAAACACGTTTGACTTGAAAGCGACGCAGAAGCACTCTGCCCCGCGGTATGAGGGCTGTTCATTGCACAGTCGGCGCCGTGGCAGCCTGGAAGGCATCTTGAAACGTGACAGTCCATCCTGACACGCGTGCGCCCAGTCCCACGGGTGAGGCACTTCCAAGCGTGGGGCGCACGCTCATATCGAACTCCGCCATCGCAGCAGCAGGAACGCTGATTTCGGCCCTGCTGTCTGGTGCTTACGTTTTCTTGGGCGCGAGATGGTTGGGGCCCGCCGACTACGGAAGCGTTGCGGCGACAATCGCCCTGGCATACGTGCTCTTCCTGACGCTGGAACCGCTTGAGACGGGACTTACCTTGCATGTCGCGGCCCTGCTTGGACGCGAACAACGAGACGGCGTGCGCACGTTCGCAGTGCAGACCCTGCGTGGCATGCTGCTGATCGCTAGTGTCGTGCTGTGCGTATGGCTCGTCGCAGCGCCCTTCATCGCAGAGCAAACGGGATACAGCGCTCCCGCAACACTGCAGTGGCTTGGTGTTTTCTTCTGCGCTTCGTTGGCCATGTGCGTGCCGCGCTCCATGTTGTGGGGGCGGGAGCGGTTCCGAGCTCTGTCCTCCAATCTGGCACTGGAGAGCGCAACTCGAATCGTATTAGGCCTCAGCCTCATTAGTCTGATCGGGGGCCCCGCAGCCATGGTCGCCGGCTACGCTCTAGGCATGGCCGTAGCCCTGGCTCACGGCATGTTCATCATGGCTTCAGGGCTTCCGCCTGCGTCTCAGCCATACGCCAAGGCTCGGCTGTCTTGGGTCGATGCAACGCAGCCGTTGCGGGTGCTGTCCATGCCGCTGGTCGGAGCCAACGTGTACACCGCCTTGGCACTCAATGCCCATATGATCACCGCCAAGCGGTTTCTAGATCCCACCGAGGCAGGACTGTATGCCGGCTCCGGATCAGTGGCCCGTCTCATACTCATGGGCGCAAGCCCGGTCATGTCGGTGCTCTTCGCTCGACTCGCAACCTTGAGCGCCGGCGGTGGCGAAACCAGGCGCCTTATGCGCCAAGTGGCAGCCTTGGGCTTGGGAGCGTTGTCTTTGTCGCTGGTCGTGCCAGCCGTGTGGGGAGACCTCGTGCTACGCCTTGCGCTCGGACAGGCCTACTCCGAAGCCGGAGAAATCTTACTGTATCAATGGGCCGCGGTTTGCGTGATCACCGCTCAGTCATTCTTCGCGCATTTCTTGTTGGCGACCACTGCGGTTAGAGGCGCTTGGTTGTTTGTCGTGCCCTGCGGATTGCTGCTCCTTGCACTGCGACTCTCGCACGACACCAGCTTGCAGATCGCGCAGGCGACCCTGGTGGCTTGCGCGATTCCGGGCTCACTCACGTACTTCGTGCTGTGGCGAATGAACCCCGGTACGGACACCAGCAGGCATGCCCGTCAGGGAAGTCGATAACCCCTGACAGCAGACCGTAAGCTCGGCTGCTCCTCTCCCGTGCAATAGCGTCGACTGCCGACTACTTCGTGCGGGCAGGCAGGATGACCGAGTCTCGCAGCCACTTGATGATGCGAACACTGTATTTCAGCCGCGGGCTCAGCGCGGGGTACGTCAACGCACGCCGCAGAAGGTGAGGCACGTCCGTAGCCCGCCGGAGGCCTTGACTGTCGAGCAGCCAGTTGGCGTCGGCGATGGTCATCGGGAAGAAGTCTGGTCCGACAAGCTTACGGTTGCCCGCTAGCTCGGCTTGCGCGGACGCAGCCCTCGGGCCCGCGATATGAGCGTAGTCGTGATTCTGATGCAGTACGAGCACAGCCTTAGATACATCCACGACGGGAATACCTGTGCTCCTTGCGTGAAGGATGAGCCAGCTATCCCAGCCGGCCCTCCCTACCGGAAAGGGGAGCAAAGCTAACTCGAGGGTTCGCGGAAAAACGAAATAGTCCATGCCCGTCGGGCCGTGAGGCCACCCGGACTCGAGCGCGCGACGTCGCAATCGCTCCTCCCACCCCTTATCGAAGGCGACCCGCTCCGGAAGGTCAGTATCATAGCGTTCGCCGACCAATAAGAAGCGCGGGAGGTGGATCTTGCTGACTGCTTCGATCAGATCGGGAAACAGTATGATGTCTGCGTTCACGTAACACATGACGTGATTGCGCGCGCGAGCACGCGCTCGTGCGAATGCGGCGTCGAGCAGCGGCGTACCGAACTCATTGGTCACTACTGAGGATTCGTGTTCGACGCCATGCCGTTGCGCGGCCTCGGCAATCCCCTCCTCGTTGCCGAATAGGATGATCTGGACGTCGGGGTGCAGCCGCTGCCAGCTCTCGATCGCGTTGTCTTGCGGATCACGCGTGCGTTCGTGAAATGGCTTCGGGAGAGTGAAGATCGTCAACATCGGGATTCATCCGGTAAGAGAGGGCATCGACTTTTCACACCAGCCAGCAAGGTCAGGTGTTGCACATCGCGCGCGGCTAGGCACGAGGGGCACCGGACGACTCGACGGACGCGTTCAGGCATGCAATTTACGCGGATGCGTCTCGCCAGGATCGGTACTGTCTATCCAGAGTATCTTGAGGCGTTTTACGCCAAGAATCCTGGAATGGCGCAGGCTAATCACGCGCAACAGGTCGCTGCGATCAACCAGGACTCGTTCGCGTGGTTCGATGTGTGGTCGCACGCGCTGGAACCGCTCGGTTACGAGGTCCTGGAGATTACGACCAACGCATCCGTCCTTCTGCGGCGCTGGGCCTTAGAAAGTGGTCTGCCTCGCCCGCATCAGCTCGATCGGCATCACATCATCGTCGAGCAGTTGCGACGCTTTCGCCCAGAAGTCCTATGGTTCGACGACGCAGACGGCGCCCTATTGCGCATGGCGCGAGAGCGCGTTCCATCGATCCGACTCGTACTGGGATGGACAGGAAGCGCGCTGGCCCAGACCGAGGCGTGGAAAGACGTTGAGCTTGTCCTCTCTTGCTCTCCTGAAGCCGTGGCGCGACTCAAAGCGCTCGGCATACGAAGCGAGCACATGCATCATGCTTTTGACCCACGTGTGCTCGAACGTTTGGCCCCACGGCGAGTGCAAGGACGGATCTCGTTCATCGGTCAAGTCGTCCGCGGTAGCGAGTTCCACGACGAACGGGAACGGATTCTCATCGCTCTGGGTGAAATCGGCGCGCTATCGATATACTCCCCGACCCGCCACCGACCTGCCCTCGCCATGGCATTGCGCGCGGCCAGGGCCGCAACACGGGGCCTTGCCGCCGCTGGAATGCCCGAGTCCGCCATCGAGCGTCTTCCGCACGGCCGCAAGCTGCTGCACGGCGATACGGCGCCATTCGCCGTTGATGCGCGACTCCGTAAGGTCATGAAGCAAGGCGTGTTCGGTCTCGATGCTTACCAAGTCATCGCGGACTCACTCGCCACTCTCAACGTCCACGCGAACTCTTCGCCCACCCACGCTTCGAACATGCGCCTGTTCGAGATCACAGGCGTGGGTACATGCATGCTCACGGATTGGAAGGACAATCTTCCCGAGCTGTTCGAGCCCGAGAAGGAGTGTGTAACCTATCGCGGGGTCGCCGATTGCGTGGAGAAGGCGCGCTGGCTTCTGGCTCACCCCATAGAGGCAGCCGAGATCGGCAGGGCCGGACAGGCGCGAACTCTCGCGCAGCATACATTCGCTCTGCGCGCACACGAGTTGGATCGGGTCATCCGTCGGGAGCTAAGCCGCAAGCCGAGCTAGAAGCCCGAAACGGAGGAATGGACCACAAACTTCTAGATGCCCAGGCAGTTCCTGGGACGGTAAAAAATCGAAGTGCACCAAGCGTAAGGGTTAATGGGACCCATCCCTTCGAAGTCGATTCGACGGAAGCCGGCGTCGATCAGCGTGCGATAACCTTCGGCGTACTCGTCCCGGTCGCTGTTGTCCCAGACCACGACACCGCCATCTCCTAGCGCCTGAAGGGAGTGACGGGCGCACGCAACTC
>JBBSJC010000391.1:0-7848 GCA_038257655.1 Polyangiales bacterium
ACCTTCCATCAGATGCCGGCCGATTTCGATGCGTACGAAGGCGTCGAGCTGAAGCCGACTGCGCAGGAGCAGCTCCGCCAGCTCTCGATGACGTTGTTGCTTCTTTTCCATGGGCATGGCCTCGAGCAGCGCTGCCCGTATCGCGTCGCTCTTGAAGCGATAGCCTTGGCCGTCGTCGAGCAATACAGCGGCCGAAATCAGCTCGTCGAGGAGCTTGTGAACGTTGACCTCGCCTTGTTGTTCCGCCAGCCCGGCACACAGATCCACGGACATGGAGCCGCGATCCACAGTCAAGGCTTCGGCGAGATTGCGAGCGCCTGCACTGAGCGCAGCGATGCGCGTGCGCAGCGCTTCTTCGAGACCCTTGGGCAATGCGATGTCTGGACGCTCCGCGGGAAGTGTCCACATGCCGTCTTCGTAGCGGACCACGCCGCGATCGAGCATTTGATGCACGAGCTCGATGCCGTGCATGGGACTGCCGTGGCTTGCGGCGTGCAGCCATTCCGCAAAGCGCACGAGGTTGGGAGCATCTCCAAAGATCGACTGCATGAGCGTGGAGCTGGCTCCGGCGTCGAGTGCGGGGAGGTCGAGTAACTGGCTTCGCTCGCTGAGCGCGCGCAATGCCTGGGAGGGGTCGACCGCCACGGTCCGTGCGCGACTCAGTAAGATCAGCATGGAGCTACTCGCAGCGGCTTCGGCGAGCGACGCCAGCAGCGCGAGCGACGCTTCGTCCGCGCGATCCACATTGTCGACCACGATCACCAGCAGCTGCTTTTTGGATACCGCGAGCAACAGGTCGAACAGAGTCGCATGGAGCTCCGCGCGCCATTGACCGGGTGTGGCCGTGACACGCGGTCTTTCCTTCACGTCGAGTCGTGCGGCAAGCGAAGGGTGCACGCCTGCCAGCAGGTCCGCATCGCCGCCGATCAGCGCGAGCGTCGTGCCGCGTGCAGTATCGAGCAGCCGATCGATCACGCGAGAGGCTGCGGAGAGGGGTTGATCCGAGCCGCCAGCATCCACGCTCAACACAGTCGCCCCGAGCAGCTGCGAGGAGATGGCAGCCTCGGTCAAGAAGCGAGTGCTTCCCATGCCCGGTGTCGCCTCGACCATCAGCGCGAGACCGTGACCTGCGGTTGCGCGGCCGAGCGCGGTGTTCACGCAAGACAGCTGCGCTTCGCGCCCCACAAGCGGCGCGCTTTCCAGATGTGCGAGCGCAAGCGCGCTAGCTTCGGCGGCGCCTTCGTGCTCTAGGCCTGCGACCATATTGAGCCGGGCGATCACCTCCGCCGCACTGGTGGACCTGGCATGGGGCTCTCGGGCCAACAGGGAAATCACGAGTCGTTCGAGATCCAGCGGGATACCGGCTGCTTTTTTCGATGGGGCAACCAGCCCGGCGGCCCAGATCCGCTGCAGCTGCTCGAGCTGGCGCGCCGGAAACGCGTGCTCACCCGTGAGTAGCCAATAGGCGAGCGCGCCTAGCGCATAAAGATCGCTGCGCCCATCGAGTGCGTGACCCAGCAGCGCCTCGGGTGGAACGAAAGGCGGAGTTCCAGCCACGTCTCGCGAAATTCCGAACGAGGCAAGCGCACCAAAATCGATCAACTTGGCGTGACCATCGGCCATCACGCGGATGTTGCGCGGCGTGATGTCGCGATGAACCAGCCGGCGCACGTGCAAAAGCGCCAGCGAGGTCGCAACGTCGCGCAATATGCCGCACACCTCTTTGTACGGCCGACGTGCGCCCTCCTGCAGGTCCTGTCCGTCTAACAGCTCCATCGTGTAATAGGGCCCGTGCGCGGTGCGTCCGTAGTCGAACACGCGAATGATGCGCGGATGGCTGATGCTTTTCAGCGTTCGGTATTCGCGCTCAAAATGCGCGATGTCCTGAGTGTCGCTGGCGCGATCTGGCAGTAGTTGCTTGAGCGCAACTACCTTACCATTTGCCTGGTCGAGGGCGCGCGAGACCACGCCCATACCGCCGCGGGCGATCTCAGTCAGGATTTGGTAGCGTTCCCCGACCAGGCCTGGTCCGAGCAACACGCTCGACGGCCCCTGTTGCCTGGGCTGCCGTGGATGCCGCGTCACAAGAACCATCTCATTCGGCGGTTGGGTTGCACGCATACGCCAGGCTGTACCGGGAGCGAAACGAAAGGGGGCCGTGAGCGGCATCCCTCGTTCGGTCATTCATGGTCTCGCATACCCGACAGAAGTGGGAGTGAAGATGCGTGACTGGTGGTGGACCTCACACGTTGCCCGGCTTCCAGTGTGGGTTCGCGGCGCTTACTTCGGCTGCCCCCCTGCACGAGAGGCACCTTACTCTTTGTGGTGCTGCAGGGGGGTGGTCGGTGCGGCAGTGGTGCTGCCGTCGGCTGGTCCGTGCTGCCGTCGGGTGGTCTGCTCCCGTCGGGTGGGCTGGGCTCCGGTCAGGGCTCCGGGATGCTCACGAGCTGTTCGCGTTGTTGATCAGGGCTCCTGCGCTGGCGCAGGCTTGGTGATGCCGACCCTACGCAAGGATTGGTACACGAAGGCAGACGCGAGCCCCGAGAGCTGCAAGCGCACATCTGCCGAACCTTTGCCCGTCTGCAACAGGTCTCGTGTCTCGGCGTAGTCTTCCTGCCAGTCCCAAAGGCTTGCCATGCCGGTGACGCGGTTGAGCACGTAATTGTGCTTGGGGGTGCGCACGCCCACCATGCGCAGCGGATCCTGGTCGCTTCGTAGCTTTTCAGGCAAAAACATCTGATGAAACAGCAGCTGCGGGCGCGCCGCGCGGCCTTCGAGCAGCTCGGGCAGCAAGCTATAGCCGCGCAGTCCGACGCGACTCGAACCGCGCGTGAAGTTCACCAGGGTGGGCAGGACATCGAGCGTGCTGCACAGCGAATGGTGACGCGCGGGTGTGAGGAACGGTGCGGCGAACACCATGGGTACGTGAAGCGTGAGCGTGTTGAGGTCGTAGCCGTAGTGGCCGCGCGCGTAACGCTTACCACCGAAGCCGTAGCCGTGATCCCCCGTGAGCACCACGAGCGTGTCCTTGCCCAGCTGCTTTTCCACGGCTGCCAACAAGTGCCCCAGGTGGCGATCCACATAGGCAAGCTCGCTGTCGTACACATCCTTGTCGGCACTGCCGCGCGCGGTCATTCCCCGAGGCACCGCGTGGGGGGCATGGGCGTCGAAGTAGTGCACCCACATGAACAGGGGCTTGGCACCGCGCTGCGAGAGCTGCTTGATGGCCGCAGCGGTCACTTTCTCGGCGTTGAAAGGGGGACCTCTAGGGTCGTTCGTCGTGGCGCCCTTGTCGACTACCTGAAAGCCCTGCGTCAGTCCCGGCCAGCTCGTGGCAGTGAAATACGTGGTGGGAATCACGGCGGCAGTACGATACCCCGCGAGCTCGAGCAGCTCGGCGAGCATTAGGTTCTCCGAAGACACGGGAAAGGGGAGCCGCCCCTTCACTTCGCTTGCGATCTCCGAGTCGTAGCGCGAGCTAAAAAGCGCGGGGAACGACAGCCGCGTGGAGGGGCCCTGGGCAAAGCAGCGATCGAAGAGTACCCCGCGCGCGATCAGCCGCTCCATATTGGGGGCCACGTCGTGTGCATAGCCAAACGAACGCAGGTGGCCGGCAGCAAACGCATCCACCGTGACGAGCACGATGTGTGGACGTTTGGGAATGGCATCCGGAACACGCGCAAACGGTGGGGCGGCATCGGCAAACAATTGCGGGATGCTCAGGTCGCGGCCGTCGCAATCTTCGTCGAGGCGGTTGTTCGGAATGTCGAGCGCTCCAGGATGGATGGCCGGGTCATGCGGACGACAGTCCCCTCCACCGAACACGGAGCGATGTCCGTCACCGTCGCTATCGCTGAGCCGCGTGAGCAGAGAGCTCGCGAAGCCCGAGCTGTACAGCTTGTTTTCGAACAGGGCGATGGCGCCATAGTCCTGGGGACCGAGTACGAAGGGGGTCGCCCACGTGGCAAGCCACAGGATCGTAAGACCACACGCGACCCCACGCGCAGCGGTGTCCTGCAGGAGCGCGAGCAACACGAGCACGACGAACACACACGCAGCCCCCACGCCTGGACCCAGCAACGCGCGCCAGGGCACGTCCGCCAGGATGGGACGCACCCGATACAACCCATAGAAAAGCGCGAGGCACAGCAGGGCCACCACAATCGCTGCCACATGGAGCACCGAGTCGATCCAGGCGCGCCCTCCGCGGAGGCGCGCAAGGCCGCGCAGAGTGCTCTCGAGCAACCCACGCAGGGCGTGATAACTGACCGCCGAGGCGCCCACGAGGACTACGTGCGCTAGCGTGATGAGGGCTGCGGCGTTTGCGGGTTGCGCAATGCCCAGCAAAAGCTCGAGCACGACGCGATAGGACGCAAACAACACGATCCCAAGGCTCACCGTTGCAGCGAGTAGCGATGCGACGCGCCGCCGCTGAAGCGCTACGTCTGGCTCGCGTGACCACGAAAGCAACGCACCGAGCGGCATGCGCCCTTGGCTCACGAGCCCTGCATGCACAGGAGCCCACACGACGAGCACGAGCAGGACTGACACCGGCACGAACAGCGCGAAGCTGAGCAGGTACCCCGCGGAGGCGCCGAGCAACCACTGGCGCAAGCTGTCGGGGCCGGCTTCGAGCGAGGCCACCAGGAGCTCGCCCAGGTAGCCTGCTGAAAGCGCTGCGAGCACGCACGAAAGGCGAGTCAGAAAGATGCGTAACGCTGCAGAGCTCGGGCTCGGTGCCTCGTGGGCCATGGCTCGAAGGTACTACGTGAGGGAGTAGATGCGACGTGACGAGCGAGCGGTTCGTATTGGAGGAACGAGCTTACAACACGTTGATCGGCTGCAAGTCGAGGCCGCCCGGATACATGTAACTCGTGTAGGGAGCGAAGCCGTAGACCACAATGCCGAAGCCCTGCTGTCCCTCGAGCTGGTGCTGGCCACCTTGCATGGGCACGCGCGCGACTCCCATCCCGCTCATGCCGACAGGCTCGAATTCGGACACGAGCTGCGTGCCGTCGAGCATAACCATCGAACCGAGCGGGGCGATGATGTTGACGTAGCTCTCGACGAAGGTGTCGGGTGTCACGAATGTGTAGCTCGTCCGGAACTGTTCACTTGGCACGACTAAAGATAGAGAAGGATCGCCTACCCAGGTCTCGCCGTTGGGCGGGCTGCCGGTGAAGTTTTGACCCACGAGCAGCTGCGCCACCATCAGCGCGTGCGTGCCTACGACCCGGAAGCTTTCCGTCACCGGGAACTCGATCATCTGGCCCTTGGTCAAGGTGACCGCCGGGTGCACCTCAGGCTCGAATGTGACCGCGTTACCTTCGACCGCGCTCACCACGCGCACCACGTTGGGTTCCCCCGCGCGCAGTTGTTGGGTAGCCGCCACGATGAAGTCCTTGCCCCACGTCTGCAGGGGCAACAGCGCCTCTTCGAGATGATCACATGCCCAGACGTGCGACGGTACGAAGTCACAGTCATGACCCGAGTACACGGCCACTTTGCCAGAGGCCGTGATCAACGTGCCGGTAAGATCGTACTCAGGACCTGACTCGCACGATTGGGTCCCATTCACCGGTGGGTAAATGGTGGGCGTGCAGGCCGTGGCTCCGTCGCTTACGATCTGCAGTACATCGCCCTCCCCAAGCTTAAAGCGTCCGACCTGGCCCGGCCGATAGGCGGTCACCGCGATGCCACCGTTGGCTGACGCGCGCACGTTGCTGGTGAAAGCGATTTCCACATCGACCGGCGTTGCTTGCGTACCCACGATCGTTACGAAGCCCGGGTTGCTTTGCACTTGCTTGATACCGAGCAACCCCGGGCTCTCGTTCGTGAGCGTCGGGCGCGCCATCACCATATAGTCGCCCGTTAGTACGTGTGTTGGCAGGAGTAGCGATGCGTCGTTGCTGTAGGAATAGCTGCAGTTGCCACCGATGCCGAGAAAGCCCTCCATGCAGTTGGCTGGAGTCTTATAGTCAAAAGGATTGAACTGATAGACGGTGACGGGGAGATTCGACACGAGCTTATAAGCCCCCTTAGGCAACAGTACCGAAGCTTGCTGCCGGAGCTTTTGCTTTAGCTCTGCGACATAGGGGAGTTTGATCGTTTCGGTCTTGCCGGGCGCGACACTAACTTGCTGCACCATCGCGCCACCGCGCGTTACCGTGACTTGGGCGGGCATCGTCTGCGGATTGGCGACGACCACAGCGAATTGAAAGGCCGCATCAAGCGATGCATTCAGGGTTGTCGTCGGCCAGTATTCGCAGCCGATGTAGGAGTTGGATGCTTCGGCTGCCTTGCATGGTGACTCGCACGTGCCGGTCGTCGGCTGGCACATCTCACCCTTTGCGGCGTCGCACGCGGCCCCGTTGACCCAGGCGCTGCCCTCGGCGTTGCAACTGCGGGTCGTGTTACCATCGCAGCCAGAGCTGCTCGGATTGCACACTGCGCAACCGACGTTCGGAAAGCACATCTGACTGTCCTTGGCGCAGTCGCGCCTGCCAGTCACCGAACCGTTTGCATCACACGATACTTCAGTAGCCCCCTCGCAGAGCTTGGTAGCGGCTCCGGGTATGCAGACCGCAGTCATCACGCCGCCGTCCTCTCCGGTGACAGGAGAACTGCCCGAGACAGTACTTGCTGACCCGCCAGCCGCAGAGCAGCCCGCACCAACCACGAATGCCAACAGAACGATAAGGCCGCGAACTAGTGCCATGTGATACCCCTCCTAAGTCGGCCGACCATAGGGCGAAGGCAGTGCAAAGGTATCGTATCGCTGTGTGGAATCGCACGGCAGAACCGTAAAAGCTCTCGACCTCCCACCAATCGAGAAACGCGTGATAGCGTGGACCTGAGGCCTCAGATTCCCTGATCACGGCCGCGGCGAGTGCGGTGCTGATGTGACCGCGGATCTTGGTAATCAACACGTGCGGCGCAGGCTGCCACACGCGTAGCAGCGACGTGCCATCGTGATGCTCCGACCGAATCGGCAGCGCTTCGAGCTCTATAGCATTCATGCGAGGCCCAGCGTATCACGAAGGGCCAAGTCTTTAGGCGCGCGGCTGCGCGTAGCTGTGGCACTCGCCCCCTTGGAGCGCAGCGTCAGTAGGCACTCGCCGCAGCCGACTGATCCGGGCTGCGGCGTCGGGTGATAGGGACCTCCGCGATCGTAGGCGTTAACGTGATCCTGATCGTTCCTTGTCGTTGACGGCGACGGCGACGCGGTACGGGCATTTTTCGGCGGGATCGCTGCATTTCGTCGCCGTCGCCATCAACGACCAGGAGCACGCCCACGGCAACGAGCCCGAAAACGACCATCTGGGGCAGTAATATTAAGTGCTCGGGACTTACAACTTGGATTACAACCTTCATAAGTCGACCGGACTAACACATCAGCGAAGCGTCACTTGACCGCTTGGCGGGCACGGCTGGTGTGGCCTCTTGGCAACTGTTGTAGCCTAAGACGCCGGATTAGCGGGACCAACACCGCTTCTCCCCGCTTTCCCTTTGCAAGTGGCCGTCATGCCTAAGCATCAGAGATGGGCGTGGCCCCATCGCCGGCAAATTGTTGCAGGGGTAGAACGAAACAGAACGTACTTCCTACTCCGACCTCACTTTTCGCCCAGATCCGTCCGCGGTGCGCCGTCACGATAGAACTAGAGATGTATAGTCCAAGCCCCACACTCCGATCGTTGGTACTCGCTAGCTGAACAAAGCGGCCGAAGACGGCTTCTAAGTGCTGCTCGGGAATGCCCGGACCACTGTCGATCACTGAGAACAGAACATCCTCGCCGTTACTCTCGACCCGCACCACGACCTCGCCGCCGCGCGGGGTGAATTTGATGG
>JBBSJC010000392.1:0-7840 GCA_038257655.1 Polyangiales bacterium
CAGGCGCACGGCTCTACTTCTGTTCGCAAACTTGCGCCGAGCGCTTTGCTCTCAGTCCCGAGCGCTACCTGAGCATCGTCACGAGCTCGCTGCCTCAGCCCCGCCCCGCGTGACCCAAGTGCGCGCACGTGCACGATGGGGCGTGCGTCATCGACGAACTCCGGGCTTCACCGTCCACGATGTTCTCCTTCTGCTCAGTGTTGGGCAGGTCATCCCTCGGCCGTTCGTGAGGGATAGCCCGCTTCAGCGAGTGCCTCCAGCAGTCTTTCCGAGGGGGCTGAGCTCTCGTCGTGGCGCACGATAACCTTACCTTCGCGTAGCCGGACATCCACCTCGTACACACCGTCGACATCACGCAGGGCGGCCTGGACGTGACCGACGCACGACCGGCACGTCATGCCGGACACCTCGAGTGTGGTTTCGCGATTCTGACTCATCTCTTCGTTCTCCTCTCGCGAGCTCGATCGGCTCACGTGAAGAAGACGAAGAGCGTCGCGCTGCATTACGCCCCGGTCACGTCGATGCCGTCGGCCAGCAGGCGCGCCGGGTTTGCGCGGTCGGCGACGCTTCCCGCTGGGTACTGGTACCAGCCATGGACATCCGATGTGCTCGGATCGTCGCGCACCTTGAGCACGGTAAACATTCCCCCCATGTCTATATAGCCAAACGGTCCTGGCGCACCGCGCATGGGCAGGCTGTTTGGCGGGATCGGCATCGTCATTTCGCCCATGCCCCCCATACCCGTCGTGCCCATACTCATGTACTCGGGCATCACCCGGCTCATGCGCTGATCGAGCTGCTTGGTGTTGACGCCGACCATCGAAGGCAGGCCGTGTCCCATCTGCATCATGATGTGATGGGTCATGTGGCAGTGCATCGCCCAGTCGCCTGGCTCATCCGGCACGAACTCGATCACGCGCGTGCTGCCCACGGGCACCAGCACGGTTGTCTCCGGATACTGAGCCGAGGGAGGCACGTAGCCGCCATCCGTGGCCGTGAGGTTGAACGAGAGACCATGCAGGTGAATGGGGTGGTGATCCATCGGCCCCAGATTGCCAAAGCGGATGCGCACGCGCTCCCCCTTACCCACCCGCAAGGGCTGCGTACCCGGGAAGGCCTTACTATTGAACGTCAGGACGTTGAAGTCCTTCATCTCGTTGGGGTCGGGCCGCTTGGCGCCGACATCGAGTTTCCACTCGTGCAGCATCATCACGAAGTCGCGATCGACCTTGGGGCCCACCGGCCGCTTTGGGTGCACGATGAACATGCCGACCATGCCGAGCGCGATCTGAGTCATCTCGTCGAAGTGTGGGTGGTACATGAACGTGCCCGGGTGCTTGACCGTGAACTCGTACATGAAGGTTTCGCCGGGCGAAATGGCGCGCTGGTTGAGGCCAGCGACACCGTCCATGCCATTGGGCACGACGATGCCGTGCCAGTGCACTGTCGTCGGCTCCGGCAGACGATTGGTCACGTAGATGCGCAGTCGGTCGCCCTCCACGGCCTCGAGCGTGGGCCCCGGGGTGCCACCGTTGTAACCCCAACACTCAGCTTTCATCCCCGGCGCGAACTCGTGCTGAACGGGTGCCGCTATCAGGTGGCCGACCTTCACGCCGTCCACGATGCGCCACGGTAAGGTACTGCCGTTGGGAGTGACGACTGCAAGCTGCCCACCTGGCGCCGCCGCCTGGGCGCGTGCCGCGGGCGTCGCGGGTGCCACGCGGTCGCGCGCTGTGTCCGAAGCCCCGTGCTCAGCGTGAGCCTGTGCGCTGACTTCCTTGGCGCGCGCAAGCAGCGCGGCTGACGCGACAGCGCCACCTAGACGCATGAATCCTCTTCGGTCCATGTCAGTGTCCTCCTGCTGATCCGCCGCCGGCAGCCATCTTTGTGGAGGCCGCAGGCGACTCCGTGTTGACCATGCGCCCAGAGAGCAGCGCTTCGTACGCGGCCTGGGCGCTCCAATACTCACGCACCGTGTCTGCATGGGCGAGCTGTACATCCAGCAGCTCGCGCCGCGCTTCGAGTAACTGAAACACGCCGACCTGCATGGCGTTGTACTGAAGCAGCGTCTGCTCCATCACTGTCTTTTGCGCGGGTAAGATCACGGTTTCGTACTGACGCGCGCGAACATGTGCAGACCGCAAATGGTTGCTCGTATCGCGTGCCGAGGATCGTAAGTCGATGGCCAGGCCCTGGTAGCGCTCGAGCAGCGCGTCGAACTGGGACTCGTAGCCGCGTCGCTCACCCTGGCCGTGATCGAACAGCGGAACCTCAACGCTGACGCCGCCGCCCCAACGCCACTGGCTGTCGCCACCTTCTTCGCCATCGGTGCGCAGCGAGTGAACATCCATGGACACCTCGGGCAACCAGCCCTCGGTACGCGCGATGCCGGTGCGTTTGGCCAGGGCATCGAGACGCTTCCTTGATGCGCCCAGTTCGAGATTGGCCGAGATTACCTTACTTTCAAAGTCCGCGAGTGAGGGGGCCTGCTCGGGCACGGCGTGCAGCGAGGAATCAAGTGTCCACTTCGTGTCATCGCCAACCAGGCCAAGCTTCCGCTGCACCACTTCGCGCAGGGAAGCCAGCTCGAGCTCGATCTGCGCGACCATGATGCGCGAACGCTCGTAGCCCACGATCTGAGTGGCGGCGTCGAGTTCCGGAATGTTGCCCGCTGCACGCAGAGCCTGTGCCGCGTCGCGACCGGCGGCCAGGGCATCGAGCGTCTGCTGCGCGAGAGCCAGACGCTGCTCGGCCGTTTGCAGCGCGTAGAAGGCGGTGCGCACGTCGTACCCAAGCTGCACGACCTCACCCGCCACCTCAAGACGCGCAGCTTCGAGGTCGTGCTGCTCGGCGCGTCGCTTCATGGGCGCCATGATCAACGAAGTGATCTCATACTCGACGCGCAGCTCGAGGTTACTGTCGCGCTCTGGCAGCAGCTCGACCTCGAACAGGGGATTGGCCACGAGGCCCGCTTGCTGCACACGCGCACGCGCCACGCCAAGTTCGCGCAGGCGCGCACGCAGCTCACGATTGTTGAGGAGCGCGATACGCACCGCAGCGTCGGCATCGAGTGGCTTGGTGAGCATGGCTCTGACATCGCCTTGCGCCTCGGCTTCGACGTGTCCTTCGTGCAAGCGCGGCAGAGCCGCCTGGGTCTTACTCAGGCTGCGTACCGAAGACAGGTCCTGTCGCATCGAGGAGGCGCAGCCGCTCGCCAGCAACAGTGCGATGGCATAGCGCGGCGCGCGCGAGTCAGTGCGCATGGTGACCTCCGTGATCATGGCTCGACTTTTTCGCGGACGCTTTGAGGCCCGCCCAGCCCGCGGTCGACGTGCCGGGTAGTGGCGGATCGCTCTCGAGCGCAGTGGTGACGACGGCCGCTTGCGCTTCGGGAGCCGAAGGCGAGGCGGCCGAAGCCTGTGGATAGTGGGTAGGCACGTTGCGCGACGCACACGCCGTGCCTGCGCTGGTCATTGCTGCGATCGCAGCGAGCCAGCAAAGTTGCGAAGGAACCATGGCTGTTCGTTCTCCTACAGTGGGGACGCAGCCCCCGCAGTTGCGTTACACCTCTGCATTATTCGGCAACGGCTTTCGGCTCCCGCCGCCGCTGTAATCGACCTACCGGCGCTGCGTCTTCCCTTTGCGGCCCACCTGAAAGTGCCGACGAGGAAGCCATGTCGAACCACACTGCCTTAGCGACCCACGATGACCACACCGTAGCCACCGACCTGCCCGTGCAAGGCATGACTTGCGCGAGCTGCGTGCAGCGGGTGGAGCGCGCATTGAGCGCGGTACCTGGCGTGACTGAAGCGACCGTAAACTTCGCCACGCGACGCGCCTCGATCCGCTATCAACCTTCAGTCGCCCATCCCGAGGCATTCGTCCAGGCCATCGAGAAGGCTGGGTACGAGGTGCCACGACTGCGCGAGGTGCCGTCGAGCGACGAGCCCAAGCGTCCGGTGGCGGAAGCCCGCGCCGCTGCGCTCGATGCTGCCGAGGCAGCGGAGCAAACCAGCATCCGGCGCGACTTCGCGATCGCAGCCACTCTTACCCTTCCCCTACTCGTGCTCGCCATGTCGCACGGCGCGCTCCCCGGCACAGACAGCCCAGCCGCACGTTGGGTCCAGTTCGCGCTGGCCACAGGCGTATTGTTCGGACCAGGCGTGCGTTTCTTGAAGCTCGCGTGGAGGGCTCTCAAGCACCGAACGAGCGACATGAACACGCTCGTGAGTTTGGGAGCCCTTGCAGCGTGGGGCTATTCCACGATCGCGCTCATGGCGCCCGGCCTGTTCCCGCACGCCGAGCACGGAGTGATGCCGCACCTATACTTCGAAGCGGGCGCGGCGATCGTGATGTTCGTGCTGCTCGGGAAATTGCTAGAGACGCGTGCACGTCGGCGCCTCTCCGACGCCGTACGCGGGCTCGTCGGCCTCGTGCCCAAAATCGCTCAGCGTGTCCGCGGAGAGCAGTTCGAGGAAGTCGACGTGAGCGCGCTGCGACCCAACGATCTTGTGCTGGTGCGTCCCGGAGAGCGTGTGCCGGTGGATGGGGAAGTGGTGCACGGAACGTCGGCCGTCGACGAATCGATGCTCACCGGGGAGAGCCTGCCTGTCGACAAGCAGCAGAGATCCACCGTCTACGCCGGCACACTAAACCAGAGTGGTGCCCTTACCTTTCGCGTGACACGCACCGGCGAGGGCACGGCGCTTTCGCGCATCGTGGAGGCCGTGGAGCAGGCCCAGGGGTCGCGGGCACCGATCGCGCGACTCGCCGACGTCGTGAGCAGTCGCTTCGTGCCAATCGTGCTCGGGATAGCGTTCGTGACGGGCTTCGTGTGGCTGGCGCTCGACCCGACGGCCGAAGGCCTTGCGACTGCCATCGAGCGCTTCGTCGCGGTGCTCGTGATCGCGTGCCCGTGTGCACTCGGTCTCGCTACCCCGGCAGCGGTCGCGGTGGGCGCCGGACGCGGCGCAGAACTGGGGATCCTCGTGAAGGGAGGCTCTGTGCTCGAAGCCGCAAGCCGCGTGAACAGCGTGCTCTTTGACAAGACCGGCACGCTCACAGCCGGCAAGCCCGAGCTTACCGACGTAGTGAACCTGACTGAGCTGAGCGACGAAGCACTGCTTTCAATGATCGGCTCGGTGGAGCACCAGAGCGAGCACCCGGTTGCCAAAGCGATCGTCAACGGGGCGCGCGCACGCGGTGCCCAATTGCTTCCCGTTCATGGCTTCGTGTCGGAAGCCGGATTCGGTGTGCACGGAGAGGTAAACCGTAAGGTCGTACGCATCGGCACCGCTGCGTGGCTCGCACGGGCAGGTGTCGACACGACAAGCTTCGAGTCCGAAGCTCAAAGGCTGGCAAAGCGCGGGCGCACGCCCTCGTTCGTGGCGATCGAGGGTCGGCTCGCTGCCGTGATTGCCGTCGCCGACCGCGTCACGGACGAGGCCAAGATCGCGGTCAATGTGCTGCAAAAGCTCGGCGTCGAGGTGGCGATGCTCACCGGTGACCGCAAAGCGACGGCAGAAGCCGTGGCGCGCGAGCTCGGCATCACGCGTGTGTTCGCCGAGGTGCGACCCGAGGACAAAGCACGCGTCGTCGCCGAGGAACGCGCCCGCGGCCGCACGGTTGCGATGGTGGGCGATGGCATCAACGACGCACCTGCCTTGGCGGCAGCCCACGTGGGCATCGCCGTCGGCACGGGAACCGACATCGCCGTGGCCACGGCTGATATCGTCCTTTTGCGCGGCGGGGTCGGCGCTCTGCCCAAGGCGCTCGAGCTCGCGAGGCAAACCCTGCGCACGATCCGTCAGAACCTCTTCTGGGCGTTCATCTACAATCTGGTCGGGATCCCACTCGCAGCCGGGCTCTTTTACCCTTACACCGGCTGGCAGCTGTCTCCGGTGTTCGCGAGCGCGGCCATGTCGTTCTCCAGCGTCTCGGTGCTCCTCAACTCGCTGCGCTTGCGAAGGTTTGGCCGAGACGCGTGAGCCGCTGTAATGCGCCTTGAGCCGCTGCGTCTTGTCAGAAGAGAGGAACGAACGAACATGTCCAAGTACCAGCATCTGTTTCGAGCCGCCATCGCCAGCCTGGCCCTTCTCGGAAGCGTCTTGACCACGCACTCGAGGGCCGTGGCTCAGTCCCACGACCAGCAGGCCGTGCGCGAGATCGAGATCGTCGTAGATGGAACCTACAAACCGAATCGAATCGAGATTCAGGAGGGCGAACGCGTGCGGCTGAAGTTCGTACGTAAGGAGTACAACCCATGCACACGCGAGGTCGTGTTCCCCAAGCTCGGCCTGCGGCGCGAGCTGCCGACAAATCAGCCGGTCAGCATCGAGCTCTCAGGACTCGCTCCCGGGGAGTATGAGTTCAAGTGCGGGATGAACATGATCCGTGGCACGCTGGTAGTCACCGCCCACGCTCACCACTGAGGAGGCAGCGTGACGACTCAAGACATCGTCGAGAATCTGGTAGGCAACCACCGCGCCTTTCTAGCGTTCCTAGAAGGTAAGGTCGGCAATCGCGCCTTGGCCGAGGACATCTTGCACGAAGCCTTCGTGCGTAGTCTCGACAAGGCGCACACGATTCGCGAGGGCGACTCCGCCACCGCGTGGTTCTATCGCGTGCTGCGCAATGCTGTGATCGACCATGCGCGACGCAACGCGTCCGCGAATCGTCGGCTCGAAACGTTCGCACATGAGCTCGAGGCCGACGAGCAGGAGCCCGCTACGCTAGAACAGGTATGTCAGTGCGTGAGCCGCATCGCGGGCACGCTCAAGCCCGAGTACGCGGAAGCAGTACGCCGTATCGAGCTCGAGGGCATGAGCGTCAAGGACTTCGCCGCGCTCGCTGGCATCAGCGCGAGCAACGCCGGCGTGCGCATCTTCCGAGCGCGCGAGGCCTTACGTCAGCAGGTCGTGCGCTCATGCGGTACGTGTGCCGAGCACGGCTGCCTGGATTGCACGTGCGGATCCGGCCCAGCCGGCTGCCACTAGCGACCAGGAGTCGATTGCGAGTGTCTCGATGCCACGACACACGAAGCGACGGCTGCAACGGCCGAACACGTCACCGCAGCTGCGCAGTCCGACATTCGGGAGTTCTTCGTGTGCATTTGCACGCGTCGCCGCCGGGCCTCGAAATGACAACTTGAGCGGCCCCGGCCCCCTTCATCGGAGCGTCTTGAGCCGATGGGCGCCCATGAACGCGGCGTGCGGCATCACGCTGTTGTGTTCGTGCACGTAGAACGCCACGAGACGCCGCACTGACGCGATGCCACTTCTCGTTGGGTCGCGTGGCCCGCACTCCGACACGGTGCTTGCGTGGATAGACCCGCACGCGCGGACGGCGCCAACCGCGGGCCCGGATCAGCGAGGCCCAGGTGCACGGGTGCGCGACCAACCGAGGGTGCAGTTGCCCCGCAGGGCCGATCGTTGCTACGCCAGGGCCGATGTTGAAGAGACAACGCAAGGGCGCGGCGCAGGCCAGTCAACGTGAATGGATTGGCGGCGTTGTCGCGCTGCCCTTGGAAATTGAACGAGACGGGCCAATGTCCATCTCACTGTGGATCGAGCTCCCGGGTCATGTCGTTCTCGCCCATCACCTCGCGGAGGGACGCGATGGCAGCCAGGGCGCGCAGACGAGCCTGGACGAGGCCATGCAGCGTCCGCTCGTTGGTGCCCCTAGATTGCCCGCGCGCGTGCGTGTTGCAACCGAGGCGCTCGCCACCATGGCCCGCACGCTCTTACCGGCTAGCGTGCCCGTCGCGGTAGCGGCGACGCCGGAGATCGATGCCGTCGCCGGGGACTTGTTGGGTCACCTCGGCCGCGCGGGTCGCACTGCA
>JBBSJC010000393.1:0-7834 GCA_038257655.1 Polyangiales bacterium
AAGACGGCGCTGGCTGGCACCACCAAGGCGTTGGGCACAAAAGCGGTACGTATGCGCGTTTCGACGCGGAAATTGTCACCCAATGCCGCCCACGTCTCGGGCGGGTCAACCAAATCGAGGATGACCGCCACGCGTTGCTCTTCCACACCTAACGCACTGCGCGTGGTGAACGCCGATGGATCCTTGGAGCGCACGCGCGCCTTGAGCGGACGTTCGCCACCCCAGCGCTCGATCGTAGCTTCTGCGCCGGTCGCGATCTTGACCGCATCGGTGGTGAGCACGTCGACGACAATCTCAAGGCCACGTGGATCTCCGATCTCGACCAGGGGCGTACCTGGTTGCACCACGCCTTCACTCTCCTGAAAAACGCGCAGTACGCGGCCACTGACCGGCGCGTTCAACACGAGCGATCTGCCGCCCTTGCTACCTGAGCCAGACATGGATGCGACCGCAGCCTTCGCTAAGGCCAGCTCCTGCTGGCTGACGCGCTCGCTGAATAGCGCGGTGGCAAGCTCATCCTCGGCGGCCCGCAATGCGTACTCGGCTTCGTCGAGCGCCTGCTGCGACGTACCTTGTTTAGCGTGGAGCCCGCGCTGACGCTCCGCCTGCTCACGGGCGAACTTGACTGCGGCCTCCGCACGCTTGGTAATCGCCTTGGTGCGACTGATGTTGGCCTGGGAAACCATCACCCGGGCGCCGGCTTCGTTCCGCGTGCGATCATCGAGCAAACCCGAGGCCATCGGTGCAATCTCTGCAATCACGGCACCCTGCTCGACGGCGTCGCCAACCTTGAGCTCGATGCGTGCCAAGTGCCCGAGCACGGGCGAGGACACCACGTACCTGGCACGTACGCGCGTCTTTCCTGACTCTTCGATCGCTACCTCGAGCGGCCGGTGTTGGGCGCTGCCCAAACTGACCAGGATCGGATCTGGCACGAAGCCCTGGGCGATGAACGCCACGAGCCCCAACAGCACCGCGCCGACGAGCACGCGCGTAATCCATTGCCGCTTCTTACGCCCTTGCATGACTCACTCCCGACTCTTCAGTACTTCAACCAAGTTCAATTGATCGAGCTTGCGCCGCACGAGCGCCGCGCTCAGCACGGCAGAGATCACGATCACAAGCACAGAGAACGCGTACGTGTGCTGAGTCATCTCCGGGGGGAAGCGAAAACCCTCAGGATCGTTAGCGGCCAGCATGCCCTTGACGAGCACCTTCCCGAGTAGCAGGCCAAACGGAATGCCGATAAGCACCTGCACGGCCAGCTCGCCTATCAGGATCGTGGAGATTTCGCGACGCGTGAAACCGAGCACGCGCAAGCTTGCAAGCTCTCGTCCTCGCAACGACAGCGCAACGCGCGCGTTATTATACACGACCGATACTGCAATCCCGACTGCGAACAAAGTAAGGATTAACGAGAACACGCCCATCGCATCGCCGGTCTGTTTACGGAACTCGGCGACCATCAAATCCTTGCGCACCACGGATGCTACGCCCGGCATCTCCGTGATCTCTCGCTGCACGTCGACCACCCGGTCTGTGTCGATATGAAGCAGCGCTTCGGTTGCGGCGGGCGCATCGGACATCAGACGTCGCAACGCTTCGGCATCCATGTGCACCCATAGTGCGAACAGCTCCTTGGTGACGCCGGTCATGCGCAAACGGATAGGTTTGCGGTCACCCGTCAGCGGTAGCACCGTAAATGGATCGCCCGGCTGCAGGTCGAGAATAGTCGCCAAGGTTTCCGTAAGCAGCACGTCGTCGGGGGAAAGCGGAACCTCGTGCCCCACGTCGTCGAGCAAGGGCCGCATACCGTGGCGCGGCGGATGGCCGACCAGGGGCACGATGCGTTCTTTGTGGCCTGCACGCACGCGAACCTGGGCCGTGTAGCGCCATTGGACATCGCGCACGCCCGGGATGGACGCAAAGGCGTGCACCGTCGACTCGGGAACCGGCTCGTAGAAATTGACGGCGAGGGTCTCGCGCTGCGCCTTCTGCATGTAAAAATCGAAGAGAAACGCCATCGAGTCCGTAAAGAACTGGCCCGTGACGACGATGCCGATCGAGGCCGCAATCGCCGCGGCGCTGAACAGCGTGCGCGATGGACGGCGCAAAATCTCGCGGGCGATCATGCGCGCGCCTGGACCAAGCCAACCCAAGATCAGGTCCGTGAGCGCGCGATTGCGGTAGTTGTCAGGGGCGGCTGGCCGCATCGCTTCGGCCGGGGGCAGTTGCACCACGCGACGTACCGCGAGCACCGAGCCAATCAGACCCGCGACAAAGCTTGCTCCGACCGAGTTGAGCGCAAGCTCCTGGGTCATGTGAAAAGCCAAGGACGGCATGCGATAGAACTCGAGGTACACCGCGGTGAACACCTTACCGAGCTGAGAACCTATCAACAGGCCCGAGGCCGTGCCGAGCACGATGATCGCAAGGGCCGTCTGCAAATAGTGCAGGCCGACCTCGCGGTTGCGGTAACCGACGGCTTTGAGCGTGGCTATCTGCGGCCGATCGAGCTCGACTAGTCGCGAGAGCACGACGTTGAGCAAAAAGGCTGCCACCGCCAGGAAAATCAGCGGTGCCACGGTGGCCATCGAGCTCAGTCCCGCCAGGTCTTGCGTCAGGAAGTAGTCGGATACCTGACGGTCACGGGCATAGGCCCCGAGCGCACCATAACGATCGAGCACGACGTCCGCTGCGCGGATGACCGGCGCCGCCTCCGATCCCGGAGCGAGCTCGAAGACCACATTGTTGAACGCACCGCGCAGGTCGTAGGCGGACTCGAGCGCCGCGCGAGGCATCCACAAGACAGCAAAGCGCTTGGGAGCCGGCGCGTTGGCGCCGTTCGGTACCGCAAGCACATACTCAGGTGACATCGCGATGCCGACCACGCGTATGGTGCGCTCGCGGCCTTCCATGATCACCGGCAAGGTGTCGCCAGGTTTCAGGCCGTGGACGCGAGCGAACATCTCAATCAACAGGGCTTCGTCGTCGCGGTCGGACTCGGGCATGCGGCCTTCGACCAGCACCACGCCGTTTAGAGGGGCCTTACCGTGCATCGGCAGCGAGACGACCTGGGCTTGCGCGGGCTCATCGAGATCCTCGAGCGGAACGCGTGCGCTGCCGACCACGCGCGGATACACCCGCGCCACGCCCTCAATACTCTCAAGCTTGCCGAGCACCGCGTTGGGCGCTCGTTCGAGGGAAGCAAAGACGTCGCCGAAACGTTCGGCTGCGTAGTAGCGGTCGCGACTATTGACGATCGATAGCCACGTCCCGCGCAGAGTAACAAAGGCAGCTGTGCCCAGCGCAACCACGAGCGCTATCGTCAACACCGCGCCTCGCATGTTGAGCAGATCGCGCAACAGCTTGACGTGGATGGCTTTCACCAGGAGATCTCCGACGGATCGCGCGGTTTCTCGTTGTGGCGTTCGGACACGATGGCGCCATCGGCAAGCGAAATGATTCGGTCGGCCATCTCGCCTACGGGGGCGTTGTGCGTGATGACTGCGGTGCTTGTACCAAGCTCGCGGTTGACGCGCCGGATCACCTCAAGCACGCGCACGCCCGTGCGAAAGTCGAGGGCGCCCGTCGGCTCGTCACACAGTAAGATATGCGGACGTTTGGCGACGGCGCGCGCGATCGCGACCCGCTGCTGCTCTCCACCTGACAGTTGCGACGGAAAGTGATCCATACGCTCCTCCAGACCGACCATGGCGAGCGCCTCCTTGGGCGACATCGGCTCGTCGACGATGTCGGTCACGAGTGCCACGTTTTCGCGGGCGGTCAGGCTCGGAATCAGGTTGTAGAACTGGAAAACGAAGCCGACGTGAGTGCGCCGGTACGCGGTGAGCGCGGCTTCGTCTGCGCTTGACAGATCGCCACCCGCATAACGCACGCTTCCGCTCGTAGGCACATCGAGGCCGCCCAAGATATTGAGCAACGTGGATTTGCCGCTGCCTGAAGCACCGAGCAGAACGACAAGCTCGCCCGCGTGCAGCGTGAAATCGACGCCGCGCAGGGCGTGCACGTCGACCTCGCCCATGCGGTAGATCTTGGTCACCTTACGCGCGTCCAGCACGGCCTCGCCGGTGCGTGCGTGCAGCACGGCCTCGCCCGGGCGTGCATCCAGCCCGGCATCGCCTGGGCGTGGAACGAGCGGCTGCGCACTTTCGGCGGCGGCACGTGACGGTCCGTTCGCGCGGTCGGAGGCGGGGTTGCTCACGGCCCCAAGAGTGGGGCCGCCGGCTCGGCTCGGCAAGGGTCAGGCCCGGTAAATCACCGCACTCTTGTGATGCCGCGCTCAGGCGGGCTGCAGATAGCGACCGAGGCTTACCTTCAGCCAGCGGATACTCAGAAACACGTCCCCCAAAAAGCCGGCGATCGACGCCACCAGGCACGCCAGGCACAAACCAAAAAGCGCCAAGACCAGCATGCTCAGGTTGACGTCGAGCAGATGCATGGCGAAGAGCCCCGCGACCATCAGCGCCGACAGAAAGACGCTCGTGCCGACCAGCAGCGTCGCCACCAGCAACAGCTGCGCCCGCTGGAACAGCATCCGCAATTCGGTTACGGCCAGCCCATGGTGGGGCGATTCGCGTTGGGACGACACCTCACGCCCGAGCTCGCGCGACCTATCGATCACGCGGCCCAGTCGGTTCGTCATCGACAACAACAGCAGTCCGACGCCGCTTATCAGGGCCACTGGCGTGATGCTCAGCTGCAAAATGCGCGTGAGCTGACTCAGGTCTTCGGCATTCATGCGCCACCTTAGCAGGCGAGGTTGCGCACGCGCGCACGCAGCGAGCTGAATGGAGATGGTGGGCGTCTGCTTGCATCGAGCCGCACTGTTTGCTCTCTACAAGAGATGACGCAGTGGCTCGGGGACATGATGCGCTTGCTGGAGGCCCATCAGGGCAGCCTGGCTGGCGTGACCGTCGCGTCGCTTGCCTGCTTCGTCGGCTCGCTACTGGCGCTGCCCTGGCTCGTGGCCCGTGCCCCCGTCGACTACTTCATGCGCGAGCACGCGTCGGACGACCCGTGGTTCGGCAGGGTCGTCCGCAACGGGGCGGGGGTGGTGCTCCTGATCGTCGGTGTGGCGATGTTGGTCTTACCCGGGCAGGGGCTGCTTACGATTCTGCTAGCGCTGTCCTTGCTGGACTTTCCAGGGAAACACGCGCTGCTGCGCAGGATGGTCGGGCGAAAGAGCGTCGCCAAGGCCCTGCAGTGGCTACGCGCCAAGGCGCACCGGCCGCCCTTTGAGCTGCCAAGTCCGCGCGAGCTCTAGCACCTCGGCGCGGTACTAGGCCTTTCGCAGCCGTTTCACTTTTGGAGGCTTACGGTCTTCCAACCGGAAGATGATTTCGCTCTCATTTTCCGGGTATTTTCCCCGGATGTCTGAGTAAAACGCCCTCAGCGCAGCCATGTCATCTTCGGGCGCGCCGGTCGGGCGAAACACATGACCTATCCCGCCGCATTTTTTCGCGTAGTCGAGAAAGCCCAACACGATCGGCACGTCTGCTGCGAGCGCGATATAATAAAAGCCTGTTTTCCAGCGGTCCGCTTTGTCGCGCGTGCCTTCCGGCGGGATCACGAGTAGCAGGTGGTCCGCCTGTCGCAGCAGCTCGGAAATCGCCGTCACCGCATCGTGGCTGCCGCGTCGATCCACGGACACGCCACCCAATCCACGCATCAAAGGCCCGAAGGGAAAGCGAAACAGCGTGTGTTTTCCAACCCAGCGAATACGAATGCCCAAGGCCCAAGCGACCGCCAAAGCGAAGGGCAAATCCCAGTTCGAAGTGTGTGGCGCTGCGACAACCACGGCCTTTTTCACGTTCGGCACACCGCCGGCCACGCGCCAGCCAAAAGCGCGCAACCAGGCTCGTCCGGCCGCGCCTGACAGGCCGCGACCCGCCGGCGGATGAAAGGTGGAGTCGGCCTCGGGCTTGGGTGCGGATTCAACGGACATCGGCCACAGCCTGACATATCACGCGAGCGCAGCCCGTTTCGTGACAGTTGTCATCGGTCCCTGACCATCGTGTGGGGCGCCTGACCATCGTGTGGGGACGTGCGCGACTGAGCTTCGCGTTCCATGCTGGCGCTGTGCACCCCCCCCTCAAGCCTTCCTTGGAATCAGTCGTGCGGCCCGGGCGTGCGCAGCCCCGGCGTGCGCGGCCCGAAAACGCAATACCTGAAAGCGCGCGGCACGGCAGCGCGCAGCCCGGCATCGCAATACCCGAAAGCGAAAGCATCAGGTTCTATCGCGATACGTTCAGTCGCTTGTCCGCACCCACGGGAAGCGCGCTGCGGGGCCGTTTTCGCGCTGAGTTCGTCGGGCCGTTTTGGCTGCGTTACACAGCGCGCCCCAGCATCGCTGCACTGGGCCTACGCAATTGGTTTGGTAAGGGATTGAGTGGGCCCGGCGATGCGCACAACCTGGTGTGGCGAGGCGCGACACTCGTGCCCAGCCTGCCGATGACGCTCGGTCATCGGGCCTCGCGGCTCGACGGCGGGCCATGCGCTTTTCTGTCCTACGGCGAACAAAGCCCGTTTCCGTTTCCCCGCGTCGTCGATGAGCTGCGCGCAGTGAACGACGATTGCTTGCTCGGCATGACATTGGCCGACGCGCCGCTTTTGCGCAGGCTAGCCTTCCCGTTTTTGCTCGTGCGCAGCGACCCCTGACGGATCCCACACGAGCAGCACGCACGCGCTGAAAAGCGCTCCGTCGCGCACCAGCGTCAGCCAGGTGATAGGCCCGCTGCCACTGCCAAAACATCCGCAATCGATGTCGAGACCCCGCGCGAGTGCGGCCGAGGCAGCGAACGTGAATGCTGCCATCAAGCCTGCGCAGACAAGTGCCGCCGCCCGTCGCCACGCCCGTGGTGAGACCAGCAGCGAAAGGCCGAGCACGATCTCGATCGCGGGCAAACTCACTGCCATGTACGGGGCAAGCTCGGGCCACAGCTCGTAATGATCGATCTCGGTGGCAAATGCGGCCGGATCCTGGAGCTTGCTTGCACCGGCGTAGATGAAGATGGCCGCGATCAGCAGTCGTGCAGCCATCGTGAGCGCAGTGAGCGCGCGTTGCGCAGGCGCATGCTGAGCAGAATGTGTTCGGGTCACGGGTTGTGTCCGGAATGATCAGGGTGTTCGGGAGCGCCGCACGCGGGGCACTCGCCCGAGGTGCAGGCAAGGCCGGCGGCACTCCATGCGGCAAAGCCGCCCTCGAGCACCCGGATGCTCAGATCCGCACGCCCCAAGCGACGGCGCATCTGCTCAGCGACGGGAAATGCATCTTCCGTGGAGTGGCCGTACACAATCAGTTGCCGTTTGCCCGACAGGCCGTGTTCGGCGGCCGATGCCACCTGCTCTGAGGCGCTGCACGGCAAGTGAATCGCGCCTGCCACGTGACCCTGTGCAAAGGCCTCCGCCGGACGTACATCGGCGATCAAGGTGTCGGGCTCGGCGCACAGCGCACTGGCTTCGGATTGCGCGGTCAGTTGAACCTCCGGCCCTTCGGCGGGCCCCCCCTCCACGGTGGTGCAGACCACGGGCGGGGCGTACTCCGAGGCCACCAGGCCATCGGGCCGCAGGGCGTTGACCGCCGCCCCGCCGAGCGCGCCGACCGCTACGAGTAAGCCAGCGCGCCAAAACAGATCGAGCATACCCGTGGCAACGGCCGAGACTGGGCTGACATTCCCGTTCACCCGGCGAACTGTCGTGCGGCATAGCGGTCCCGTCAATGCGCTTTGGCCCGCCAGCGACTGATTCGATCAGCTTGTCTCTACCCGCCACTCATCGAAGACTCGCCGCATGCACGATCGCGGCTATTACG
>JBBSJC010000394.1:0-7812 GCA_038257655.1 Polyangiales bacterium
CCGCTTCGGGGTGGTACTGGACGCTAAAGGCGCCGCTCTCCTGGTGCTCCATGCCCTCGGAGGTACCGTCATTCAAATGCAGATGTGTCATCGTGGCCTTGCCCGCAAGGGACGCCAAATCGACGCAAAAGCCATGGTTTTGCAGGGTCACTTCGATGCGACCGGTGGTGAGATCCTTGACCGGCTGATTGAGTCCGCGATGGCCGAACTTGAGCTTGTAGGTCGAGCCGCCGAGGGCGAGCCCCAGCAGCTGATGACCGAGGCAGATGCCAAACACCGGCTTTTTGCCGAGCAACTCGCGAATCGTTTTGACCGCGGTCGTTACCGGCTCGGGATCGCCGGGCCCGTTCGAAAGAAACACACCGTCGGGCTTGAGTGCGAGGATTTCGGCCGCGCTCGTTGTGGAAGGCACCACGGTCACACGACAGCCGGAGTCGACCAAGCAACGCAGGATGTTGAGCTTGACCCCGAAGTCCATGGCGACGACGTGGCGCGCGGGCGCTTCGACTTTGGTCGGCGACCAGACGCCTTGACCTTCGGTCCATGAGTACACCTTGTCGGTGCTCACTGCGTCGGCGAGATTGAGCCCGGTCATCGGCGTCGCGGCTTTGGCGCGATCGTGCAAGGTCTTGGCGTCGCCCGTGCCGATCGCGGCCATCTGCGCACCGTTGTCGCGCAGGTAACGAGTCAAGGTGCGGGTATCGACGCCGGCGATGCCGACAATCCCGTGGCGCTTGAGGTAGTCGTCGAGTGATTCCGTGGCGCGCCAATTGCTCACCACGGAGGACAGCTCGTGCACGATGAAACCGGCCAAACGCGGCGTGTTGGTCTCGATGTCCTCGGCGTTCACGCCGGTGTTACCCATCTGCGGCGCGGTCATCGTGACCAGCTGCCCGGCGTAGGACGGATCGGTGATCACTTCCTGATAGCCGGTCATGCCAGTGGTAAACACGGCCTCGCCGACGGTGACACCCTTGGCTTCGCCACCACACGCGCCGATTGCTACGCCTTCGAAGACGCGGCCGTCGGCCAACACGAGCTTTGCGGGTTCTCTCATCGCTCCCACACGACGTTCCCCCCGACTACGGTCATCTGCACTCTGCCGATGACTTCTTTCGACAGGAGCGGGGTATTGTGCGAGCGCGAACGTAGCGCTTCTCGCGTGATCGTCCAGCGTTGCGACGGATCGAGCAGCACGAGATCGGCCAACGCTCCCTCTTTCAGCGATCCACCTTCCACGCGCGCGATCTTGGCGGGTGCCGTCGATAGGGCTTCCATCAAGCGCAGCGCGCTGATGTCGCCTCGCTCGACCATCGGTAACAGCGCAGGGACCGTGGTCTCGAGGCCGTTGATGCCGAAGGAAGCCTCGGAAAACTCGCAGTCTTTTTCGAGCGAGCTGTGGGGGGCGTGATCGGTCGCGATGCAGTCGATGGTGCCGTCGCGCAGCGCTTCCACCAACGCGAGCCGGTCTTCTTCGCTGCGAATGGGCGGGTTTACTTTGCAGAATGTGTCGTAACCGAGCAGCGCCTCGTCGTTCATCGTCAAGTGATGGGGCGTGACCTCGGCGGTGACCGATAGGCCGCGTGACTTGGCTTCGCGGACGAGTCGCACCGCACCCATGCTTGAGATGTGCGCCACGTGGTAGCGAGCACCGGTGAGCTCCGCGAGCAGGATGTCGCGGGCGACGATGATGTCTTCGGCCACGCGGGGCCAACCACGCAAACCTAAACGCGTTGAGACCACGCCTTCGTGCATGTCCGCGCGACTCGTCAGGTTGTGGTCTTCGCAGTGCTGCGACACGAGGAGATCGAAGGTGCGCGCGTATTCGAGCGCTCGGCGCATGACGCCCGAGTTCATCACGCACACGCCGTCGTCGCTCACACCGATCGCGCCCGCCTCTTTGAGGTCGGCCATTTCCGTGAGCTCTTTGCCCTCGGTCTTTTTCGTGATCGCGCCGAATGGTAAGAGTCGTGCGCCGCCCGCTTCTTTGGCGCGCGACATCATCATCTCGGTGATAGCGCGGGTGTCGTTGACGGGCTTTGTGTTGGGCATCGGGCAGACGGCTGTAAAGCCACCCGCCGCCGCCGCCGCGAGGCCCGAGGCGATGTCTTCTTTGTATTCCTGGCCCGGCTCGCGAAAATGCACGTGCAGATCGAAGAAGCCTGGCGCGAGCCACAACCCCTTTGCGTCGATCACCCGCACGCGTTCGCCCGAGAGCTTGGCTCCGGCATCACGCCCTACGCGCAGCACGCGTCCTTCTTCGATCACCACATCCGCGACCTCATCGAGCTGCCTCGATGGATCCAGAACCCGAGCGCCACGGAACACAAGCATTGACGCCCCGATTACGAGACGCGCGCTGTTGTGTCAACGAGGATGGGGCGAATGAGGGCCGGCGCGACAGGCCGTTTCACGAAGTCGAAGCACGCCGCTCGAACTACGCTCAGACCGCCTGCTGCTGGATCGGCTCCGCCGCCTGCTGCTGCAGCGGCTCTTCTTCCTTGACGGAGACGCCTTGCTCCTCCGCCAGCTGCTTTTCGTGGACCCTGGACTTCATCGCCAGGATTTTGCGGCACAAGGAACCGAAGTCCTTGTTGCGCGTCGCCATCGAAGGCGAGCCGCCACGGAGGAGGGTTTGCACGATGAAATCCATGACCTGGATTTCGCCTTCGGAGAAACTGTTGCTGATTCGCATGTCAAGATCTCTACCAGAGGGCCCATGGCCGCACAACGGCTGACGTGCAGTGTATCGTCACAAATCGTCATGTCATTTTAACATATGGTCACATATGTGGTTGAAACCATTAAGAAAAAAGCGGATCACGCGTGCTTCACGCATGATCCGCTTTTTGTATGATCGCGAACGGATCAAAAGTGATCCGTCTCTTTTGAGCCCCCGATCGTCGCCCGATCGGTCGGCGATCGCCGACTAGTAGGCGCCGCGTCCGGTCACGACTGCGGGCACGGTCTGGAGGAGAATTCGCACTTCCTCGGCCGGCTTCACGCGATCGATGTACTCGATATCGAGGTCGACCTGCTGCTCAAAGGACAGGTTGCTGCGACCGCGCACCTGCCACAAACACGTGAGGCCGGGCTTGACTTCGAGCCGGCGCATCGCCCGGTTATCGTAGAGCGCGACCTCTCGCCACACGGGGGGGCGTGGGCCGAGCAAGGTCATGTCGCCGGCGAACACGTTGAACAACTGAGGCAGCTCATCCATGCTGAACTTGCGCAGGACGCGGCCCACGGGCGTGATGCGTGGATCCCGGATCATCTTGAATCGCACGCCATCTGTCGCGCTGGCGTGCTGCTTCGCCAGCAGATCCTTGAGCGCCTCGGCGTTCGTGATCATCGTGCGAAACTTCCACATTTTGAAGCGACGCCCGTGCTCACCCACGCGTTCCTGCGGGAAGAACACAGGGCCTTCGCTGGTCAGCTTGATCAGCGCCGCGACGATGAGCAGCAACGGAGCGAGACACAAAAGCCCCGCACCCGTGGCCGCAATGTCGAGACTGCGACGCACGTATGGCCCAGCCACCTGAAAGAGTAAGCGGGCACGAAGTAAGATTCTGCGGGCGTTGCGGCCGAGCGCAGAGGAAGAATCCCGCGAGACGCGAGCGGCTTCAGCGGTAGAAGCGAATGATTGAGGACTGGCCATGCTGACTAGACCTAACGCAAGGGTAGTGCCATCCCGAATCTGAGCGTTTTCTACGCGTTAATCGCTTAGTTCTGGGTGTGGTGTCCCCCAGGCTCCTAGCGAAACCGATGCTTTTAGTGAGCTAGCTCGCTCATTAGTGGCAAGACCAGCTGCCACCAGGGCGCAAGTCGTGTTGCCATCGTGAGCGCGTAACAGCTCTACTTTGTTACGATGTTACGGTGCCTTGGAACGGCGTCGGCGCTTCGCGAACCACTGGCGTGCGGCTGCGGCACGACGCCGCTGCGCGTGGGGACCACATGGGAGGCGATCGAGAACCGGTCGCCGCCCGCGCGCTTGGCGGCGTAGGCTTGAGTGTCCGCGCGCCGCATCAGGCTGCCGAGGTCCTCGCCCTTTTCGGCTAGCGCGATGCCGACGCTGGCTGTGACGGGAATGCGCGACCAGCGCTCACTAGAGGTGCGCGCGACTGCGTCAACGATGCGCTGTGCCACAGCCAGCGTGCCCTCAGTGCTCGAGTCGGGCAGCAGAACGACGAACTCGTCACCGCCATATCGGGCTACGAGATCGACCGCGCGCGTTTCGTGATGCAGCGCGCTTGCGATATCGATCAGCAACAGGTCGCCTGCATCGTGGCCCAGCTCGTCGTTGACGCGCTTGAAGCCGTCCAGGTCGATCATCATCACGCTGAAGCTGCCGCCGCGCGCGAGCCTATCGAGCTGACGGCGTAACTCGGCCAGCAACTGCCGTCGATTGCACAGTCCGGTCAGCTCATCGAGATGGCTGAGCTCTGCCAGCCGCGCATTCATGCGATCGAGGGCGAGCATTTGGCGCAGCACGATGTTGGTGGTGATCAAGACAGACAGCACGACCAGGGTGCCACTTGCCACAAGCTGCGGGATGGGTGGCATCAAGCCCAGGAGCTCTGGGCGGGCCGGCGCGTGCGGAACTACGTTGAGCGCGGTGAGCGCGAGCAGACCCGTGTAGGCGAAGGCGGCGACGCCAGCGAGCCGCATCGCCACCCGTGAGCGCGTCGCGGACGAGGCCGCATTGACGACGGGGATCAATAAGTAGACGAAGGGCAGAACGCTCGATGCCGGACCCAGCAGATACACGACGTAGGAAAGGAAGGTCGTGTCGACGAGCCCCATGGCGATGCTGCGCTTTTCGCCAGCCAGGATGTCGCGATGAATCAGCCACTGAAAGCCGATTGCGAGTGCGGTATAGCCGGCTATCCAAACCAGCGCGCCTCGGATATCGGGAAACACACTGTCTGCAAACGCCAACGCCGCCAGGCTAAACGCCACGCGCACCAAGCCGGCGCGCCGGCTGGCACTACTACGGCGTTGAAGGCGGCTGGGGATGAGGTTCACGTTTATCGGGGTGTGGGCCTATGCCCGGGTTTAGGGGGAGATCGTGGCCTTACGTGGGCACTATGCGGTTCCGCTAAGGGCAATCAAGAGTACGTGCGAGTAGACTGATATTTCTGTGCGCTGGTGTGGGCGGACTGGGTGTACGAAGGGAGCGCATTGGTGATGGAGACTACGGCCCAGCTCAGATTTAGTGCGGGAACGCTGGAGCTTTTGGGGCTACCGCGCGAGGAGCCGCGTGTTTCGGCGATTTGCACCTGGGATGCGCGCACCAACTGTTTCCGCGCCGAGGCGCGTGCTTACGCTGATTTGATGCGTGTGCTCGTGCGCGGCGGCATCAAGTACGAAGACCACGCCAAGCGCTACACGGAGCTGAGCCATGGGGCGCGCGTGGTGCGTGAGCCTCGGCCATTTCAGCGTGAAGCGCTCGCGGCCTGGGAGCAGGCGAAGTCTGCAGGTGTCGTCGTACTTCCGACCGGTGCCGGTAAGTCACAGGTCGGCATGATGGCCATCGACAAGAAGCGTCGCAGCACGCTGGTGATAGCGCCGACGCTCGACCTGGTTCGACAATGGTACGACCTGTTGCGCGCCACGTTCGGGGTCGAGGTTGGGGTGATCGGTGGCGGCGAGCACCGGATTGAGGCCCTTACTGTGAGCACTTACGATTCGGCGTACATTCACATGGAGAACATCGGCAGTCGCTTCGGGCTTGTGATCTTCGATGAGTGTCATCATCTGCCCGGCGAGACCTATTCGCTCGCAGCGCGGCAATGCTTGGCGCCATTTCGGCTTGGGCTTACTGCGACGCCAGAGCGTGCGGATGGGCGCGAGGATGTGCTCGCCTCCTTGATTGGACCCATCGCGTATCGTCGCGAGATTATCGACATGTCCGGTCAGTATCTGGCGGAGTACGAAACGGAGCGTGTGGCGGTGGAGCTGTCACCGGAAGAACGCGAGGAGTACGAAGCCGAGCGCGCGGTGTACATCGGTTTTGTGCGCGCCCAAGGTATTCAGATGGGCTCGCCTAAGGGCTGGTCGGAGTTCGTGATGCGCTCGTCGCGGGGTGAGCAGGGGAGGCGCGCGATGAAAGCTTATCGGCGGCAGCGGGAGCTTGCTTTTGCAGCGCCTGCCAAGCTCGATTACGTCGACCATCTGTTGCATATGCATCGTCGCGATCGCGCCATTGTGTTTACGCAGGACAACGCCACCGCTTACCGACTTTCGCAGCGCTTGCTGATTCCGGCGATTACGCATCAGACGAAAATCACCGAACGCAGCGAAATCTTGGGGCGCTTGAACGCGGGGGAGTACACGGCGGTGGTCACTTCGAAAGTGCTCAACGAAGGCGTCGACGTACCTTCGGCGAACGTCGCTATCGTGGTGTCCGGAAGCGGTTCGGTGCGCGAGCACGTGCAGCGGCTCGGGCGTGTGCTGCGTAAGCAGGGCGATAAGCGCGCGGTGATGTACGAGCTTGTGACGGCGCAGACGAGCGAGGCTTACACGAGCGAGCGCAGGCGGGAGCACAGTGCTTACCGCTGAGCTTGTGCGCGTGAAGACGCAGGGCACGGAGCTACTCGTATCCGACCTGTCCGCAAAGCTCAGGCCGCGCGCCGTGGAGCTCGCACGAGACTATCTGAATCTTGCCGCATCCCATGTCGGTGCCACGCGTGCGGAGCTCGAAGAGGCGTTCGAGCAAGTGGAGACCGCGGCCAGTGAACGTAAGCTTGCGCTCGGCTTGCAAAAGCTTGTGGAAGACCGGCTCGAGTTCGATGGCACCGGCGATGAAGATCCGAGGGCGCTGCGCTCGTTGGTGTTTCTGGCCGCGGCCTCGCGCCGTAAAGCGCTTGAGGACGGCGCCGATTTCGAGCGTGCAGCATTTGTGGCCGAGCAAGCGGCTCAGCGCGAGCTGGCTGTCGACGTGTTCGAGCGCACGCTCTATGCAGACCTGCGCAATGCTCAGATCTTGCGCCGTGTCGAGGGCGTGGACGCAGACGTGTTGGTCGCGGGCTACGACCTTGCTCAGAAGCAAGCGGTGTTGTTGCGTGCGGTCGACCTGACGGCCGATGTGCGCTGCCGGGACCCTTACGCGTATCGACTTTTGTTTCGCAAGCTCAAGTTCTTCAGGCTTTTGCACCAGATCGAGGCACGCAGCGACGGCGGGTATCGGATCGTGATCGACGGACCATTCGGCCTGTTTAGCGCCTCGACGAAGTATGGGCTGGCGCTTGCGCTCGCCCTGCCTGCGTTGCTCGCCTGTGACGAGTACACCATTCGCGCCTCGCTGCGCTGGGGCAAAGAGCGGGCGCCCCGTACTTTCAAGGTTGAGGGCCGCGCCCCGAGCAAGCAGACGGATGGATCGGCGCCGGCCCATCTGCCAGACGAGGTGGCGAGCCTGCTCGAACGATTTGCGGGGCTCACGTGCGAGTGGGACGCAAGCGTGTCCTCTGACATCCTCGAGGTGCGAGGCGAAGGGTTATGTGTGCCTGACCTGCGCTTCGTGAATCGTCTGACTGGCGAAGTCGCGTATCTCGAAGTGATGGGATACTGGAGTCGCGACGCCGTCTGGAAACGCGTGGAGCTTGCGCGTCAGGGACTCGATTCGCGGGTGATCTTTGCGGTGTCCAGTCGCCTGCGCGTCAGCGAGTCGGTGCTCGGCGATGATGTGCCGTCGGAGCTCTACGTCTACAAAGGGCAACTCAAGGCGCAGGAAATCCTGGCGAGGCTTTCAGCGGCGCGAGCTTGAGGCTATCTTCTTTCCCATGAGTGATGACGAGACGGCGCGGGCACAGG
>JBBSJC010000395.1:0-7800 GCA_038257655.1 Polyangiales bacterium
CGGCGTACAGCCCGTGCGCCTGCCCCCAAGCAGTCCGAACTTGAACGCTTTCGCCGAGAGGTTCGTGGGCTCCATCAGGCGCGAGTGTCTCGACAAGCTTGTCGTCCTCGGCGAGCACCATCTGCGACAGGTCGTGTTCGAATACGCCGCGCACTATCACGGAGAGCGCAATCATCAGGGGCTCGACAACGAGCTGATTCTGAAGGGCTCGGAGCCGGCGAACGACAATGGTAAGGTCCAATGTCGCCAGCGGGTAGGGGGCTTGCTAAAATACTACTACAGGCAGGCTTCGTAGCCCCGGCTGGGTATTGGGACAGGACGGGGAACATCCCGCGTGCGCTGGCTGACCTCAGAACAGGCTTCGACGATCTCGTACTCCCTGAACGGCGGTCTCAGCGTCGGTATCCAAGACACGTCAAGATCAAGATGAGTCAGTACAAACGAAATCGTGGGCGTCGACCCAAACCGAACGCAGCCAATCAAAGCCACGCATCCGCGCCTAGTAAGCAATCGATCGCACAGGAGAATTCCGCTAAGTGACCGGCATTGCCACTAAAGAGGGGGCATCCTTCAGCAGCATCTCGCATGCGAGACGGAACGAGCAGCGCTCCACACGCATCACGAAGTCGATCACCGTCCCGCCCGCCTGGCACGCGCCCAGGCAGTGCCAAAGATTCTTGCTCGGCGTGATCACGAAGCTCGGCGTCTTGTCGTCGTGAAACGGGCAGCAGCCGATCGCGTTGTCGCCGTGACGCTTCAGCGCGATCCCCTTCGCTTCTGCGAGCCGCTCCAGCGACACCTCGCGCTTCAGCCGCTCCACCACATCATCGGGAATTCGGGCCATCGGTCGCTCCTCCGAAGCAGAAAGCGTCAAGCCGAAAACGGCCCACCCCTGCTTTTCTGGACTCGATCGCAAATTAGGCGTATACGCCTGAAATGCAACTCCTAAGCGCGGCCTGCCCGCAGAATTGCTGAAACCACTCGTACACTCTGCTCATGCAGAAGAAGCCGCAAAGGGCTAAAACAAGACCTATGCAGGGCGAACGGCTACGTGACTTCAGAAAGGCCGCTGGCCTCAGTCAGGCCGATCTCGCCAAGGCAATTGATGAACGACAAGAGGCCGTTTCGTTTTGGGAGCGCTCCGCAAAGCCGCCCAGGTCCGATGTGCTCGCCAAGATGGCCACCGTGCTCGGCGTCACCGTCGAAGACATTCTGGGCGTGCGCACCACCGAAGCTAAGCCGCAGCCGCTCGGCACAGCTCCTGGACCCACCAGTGAAATTCAGAAGGTCTTCGAGCAGGTGCGCAAGCTGCCTCGTAGGCAGCAACGTAAGGTGCTCGAGATGGTCACTGCCTTCGTCGACATGTACTCGCGCAAAGCAAGCTAAATCACGGAGAGACTCATGCCCTCGCCCAGCTACACACAGGACCTGCTCGACAAGATTCGCGCTCTGCCCGAGGACAAGCTCGCCGAGGTCATCGACTTCGTCGACTTCCTACGCGAAAGACAAGCGCGCACTACTGGCAGCACGCGTGAAGAGCGACTGCGCATTGCCGCCGCTGCCGGCATGATCACGCTGCCCGAGCCGGGACATCAGCGATCCTCCGTCGACGACCTACCGCCCGTCGTCGTGCCTGGAAAACCCGCGTCAGAAATGGTCATCGAGGACCGGCGATGATCGTCTTCTTCGACACCTCCGCCATGATCAAGCGCTACCTCGCCGAGACCAGCTCCGACGCCGTGATTGAGCTGTGGGGCCATGCGTCACTGATCGCGGCTTCGCAGCTTCTGTACGCCGAGATGAATGCCACCTTCGCTCGCAAGCGTCGCGAAGAACCGAAGAACGCCGACACGATCGCGAAAATGCAGGAGGCCTTTCGCGGCGACTTCAAGACCATGACGCGCATCGCCATCGACGATGACGTGCACCGTCGTGTCGACGAAATCCTCGCGCGCCATCCGCTGCGCGGTGCCGACGCCGTTCATCTCGCCTCAGCCATGCTCGTGCACCACGTGCTCCAAGAGCAGGTCACCTTCGCGTGCGCCGACATCGCGCTCGTCAACGCTGCGCGCGCTGAGGGCCTTACTATCGCGCCGTAGCCGTTCCGCGCAGACCGTGCAGGGAGCCGGCCGCGGCCGGCTCTCACCTTCTCATGTTGGTTCGCGACATGGCAGATCCCTCGCCACATCGACCTGGGCTTCATGCAAAAAGCTCACGTCGAGTTCAATCCCATCCAAGAGATCGGCGACCTCCGACGGAAGTCCCGCCAATAGAAGCGGTACTTCTGGAGCCGCAATCTGCTCGTATTTACCGACCCTCTCACTCCGCGTGCGATGCACGTCAGACCAGTCGTATGCGAAGAAACCGCGCCGGGCTAGCTCCATGAAATCATCGGGCCGCTTCAACGGCACTATGAGCCGACCAGACGTCGTCGCAGGCAGCTCCAGGAGCCGGCCCTCGATTTCTTCAACGGCAATCCGCCCAACCCGCAGCGCGACAGCCGGAACGGGGCCTTCCCCTCCCGTCACGAAAACCCCGACCTTGCCTTCGCGATCGCAGCCGACCCAGACGAAGTCACTTCCTTCCGGATAGTCTCGCTCGTTCACTTATGCCTTCCTCTCTAGTCCGACTTAAACCTAGTACCTGGCGGAAACGCGCCGCGACCGTACGTCGCCTCGCAACTGGGACACACGGGGACTTCCATTCCTGTCCTCGGCCTCATGGCCTCGGTGAGGCCAACCTCAGCCTTGTTTCCGCCGAGTGCCTCAACCACGTGTGTCTCCGCGCACTTGCCCCCGCCACATGCACGAGCCGCAACTTCGCCTGTGCGAGTGTTGTACCCGCCCGTCACAGTGGCCGGTGCCTTACCCTTAAGCGGAGCTAGCTTCGCGGAAAGCGCATCTCGCGCAGCACGGGCCTCAGCGACTACCCCCCTTGCGGCAACCTTGGCTCCCTCCTCCAGCGCCTCTAGGCCCGCTCGCCGCGCCATAACGCCGGCCAGTAGCGGGCCGGGCACACCGGGTGACCCATCCCCGCCAAGCAGGTCAATGATAACAGCTAACACATCGCCGAAGGTATCGATACCGTTAGCAACACCTCCAGCTGTTCGGGCCATTCGACATGTCTGCGGGTCAGCGTAGCAAGTGCGGCTATCGATGCGTCCGTGCGCCCCGTCTCTCGGCTTGGTAGGATCCGACGAGACTGCCACCTCTGTCGAGGCTTCGCCCAGCGTTGAGCCTGAGGGATCGGGCGGCTCATAGATGTTGTTGAACCGCTTCTTCGCCGCCTCCCGCTTTTTCTTGTCCTTCTTCTTCCAGCGTCGCACTTCCCTACGCTGCTGACCCTGCTTAGACTTGCCTTTTGCCCATTTCCCAAGAGCGAGAACATCGACGGTGGTTCCGCCCTCGTCACAATCAGAGTTGTCGCGCCTCTCCACAGGGCAGAACCCACTCGGGTCAATAAGGTTGACCGGATCGTTATAGACGTAGCTCCGCCTATTGAAGCCTTGAGGATGATGCAGGCCGGGGAAGTAAGGGTCCGGCTGGATGAACTGCCCTGATTCCGGATCGTAGACACGTCCCACCATGTCCACGAGGCCGAGGCCGAAATCGTCATCGCCGCCCAACAGCTCTCGATGGGCCGTGAAGCCGAGTTCGGTCCCGTCCGCCGGAGCGCTTGGCTTTCCGAAGCTGTCGAACTTGCGAAGGGTGGGCGGATTTCCAGCGACGGCGACTGCGAGAACAGAGCCCTGATAGTCTTGCACGAGCACGCGCTCTGTAGGGGCATCGACAAGCGGAACGCCGGAAGCCTGGGGATGCTCCTCGACGGTCTCCTCGAGGACCGTCGCCCCTGAGCCGTCGGTCATGCGAAACACGTGGCGAACATCGCCCGAAGGTAGTTCGACGCGCTCGTAGTGCTTGCCGAAGTACGCGGTGAACGTGTTGTCGGCCTCAGTCGACGTGACTATCTTAGATGTTCGAACCCCAGATGGCGCGTACGAGAAAATCGCGGACCGTGCCCAGTCGCTCATTGTACGAACGCGACGCGCGGAATCGTAAGCAAGTCTGACATTCATGGCCAAACCGCCGCGACTGCCAGTGACGTGCGACACTAGACCATAGCCCGGCGTATACCTGTACGTGCGCGAGTCTGCCCCTTGCACCACGGACTTCACCGCGTTCGGAAAGCCTGGCTCCTGCGCCGAGGTATAGTTAAGCGTGGCCCCGTTCTTACTCATGAGCCGACCGCCCTTTGAGTACGTATAGCTTTCAAGCCGCCCCTCTTCTGGATCTTCGCCCCTCCAGCGGCTCTCAAGCCTTCCAAGCGGATCGTAGCCAAATGAGTCGAGCTGGGTGCCCGCTTGGCCTCGGCTGGTGATTCGCCCGAGGTCATCACGCCCAAAAACGTCATTCTGGATGGTTACTCCATCGACGACCGAGCGGAGCCCGGTCAACGAATCGGTACCCGCATGATAGTCCCGGTGCTCGCGTAAGCGACCATCCGCGATGTTGACGTCCGCATAGTGTTGCTCCTGGTATACATCGACCAAGGACCAAACCGTGCGCACTGCACGGTTGGCACCCGCTGATGTAACTTTTTCGATCGCTCCAAAGTGATTGTAGTGGAGGGTCTGAGTCCGCTGCAGTCCACCCGGGTAGTAAGTCGTCGTCGGGCGACCTTGGTCATCATATTGGTATCCCGTCAGCAACTCAACCTTGCTCGAGTGGCCCCGGGGAATCGTTAGCAACGAGGAATCCAGCTGAGATAGCCGACCGAGGTAGGTGTGCCGTTCTTCATAGCCATCGCTGCGTCGCACGCCCACCAGCTTACCGATGTTTTGCACCTGTTTAGCCACGCCCTGCAGACGGTCCTCTTCAGACCGATCCCAATCCCATTGTGTGGTGAATGCACCGAACAGATCGGTCTCTGTGACTTGCTCGGAGACGAGGCGATCAAGCCCATCATAGACGAATGATCGAGCGGTGCGATTGTCCTGACTGGAGAAGGCTCTTCCAAATGCATCATAAGCCCAGGCGTGCTGTCCTGACTCGGGATCGGACAGAGCAACCCTGCGACCGAGTAGGTCATAACGGACCGAGACCACGTCGCCGTCTGGGCTCTCGATGAGCGTCGGGCCGCCATCAACGCCCGGAGCGTAAGTCGTGGTCGCGCTGGCGGCTGCTGCAGCTGAGTATTGGGTTGACAGGACGAGTTGCCCAGCAGCATTGAACCCCTTGAACAGCTCAGCGCTCACGGGCTCTGAAGTGGTCTCGATCAGCATGCGGCGACTCGCTGGGTAGGCCGCGTGAAGCCAGCGGGCTGCTTCGTTTGGGTAGTCTCCAACGCTTCCGTACTGGTAGTGAGTCCACCGGTCGCCAATCTCGGTAGGTGATGGTGACAGCACCTTCGTGATGCGATCCAACTGATCGTACTCGACGCGGACGGTGCCCTGCGACGCGACATCAGACTCGGTGTGTGGGCGAGTGCTGCGGACGGATCGCCCCTGACGATCGTACTCCACCTCCGACCACACCATTCCGCCCTTCAGACCCGTGTGCCCATTGCGAACTTCTGCCCCTGACGCAGTAAACCATGTCTCATGAACGTTTTGCGGCACCGTGGTGTTGAGTAAATTAAATTCGGCTCTTAGTTCGCGATACATCGCGGGCACTATGAGAGTGCCTCTTTCGTCTGTAGTCGTGACAGCGTGCGGACTTACTGACGACCGCCCGTAGCGTACTACGCGCGACGTGCCCTCAGTCATGACCGACTCGAGCCTGCCAAGCGCATCGTAGGCTCGTAATTCGACCACCCCATCCGGGCTTGTTAGCCGCGTTGGCAGACCGGTTGCCATGTCAAACACGTAGCCAGTAACATGTCCTTCAGGGTTTGTGCCCGCGGACGGAAACAGTTCCAGTTCGTCCGGCGTGAGAACCCAGGATTTGTAACAGTTAGGTTCGCAGTTTCCACTGCTCGTCTGTCCGATCCTTGCAACGAACCCGGTTGCCGTGGGAGTGAAGGATTCGGTTAGCGCAGCCCCCCCTTCGCTAGCAGTGGTACGAGTGCGCAAGGTAGCCTGCGAATCGTAGGTATGCTGCACGGTCATCTGACGAGCGTCCTGGGCTCCAGCTGAATCGGGACGGCTGAAGGCTGCCACCGTGCCCACGCCGGGCAGCGTGACGAACGCTTGTCGAGCGGGCCAGTCTTTTGTGGCCGCCTCGAAGAGGTAGGCGGAGCTGGCAGCGGACCTGAGCACGACCGCGTCGTGATTGCCGGCAAACCAATCGGCAGCGGCCCCGGGCACTAGACGTTGCGAGCTGGTAGGTTCCGAGACGGCTCTAAGGCCCGGAACACTCGCGCGCAGGTCGCTCAATCTTGACGCGCCGGATGACCACTCAAACGTCTCGGAGGGAAACCCAAAGGGCGATACGGTCGACCATGTGCCCGATGTGCTGATGGGAGTGCCGGCTTCAATCACCTGGTTCTCATCAACGACTCGAACGACTCGCAAAGGATTGAGCGGTGGGGACGCCCCCGCTCGAGCCGCCCAGTTTCCCCAGTACTGGTCCGCGGTGGCGCGATACGTCGGTCCGCCGAGGGCACGTACCTTAGGAAGCTCGCTTGCGGAGTAGGTGACAAGCGGAGCACTTGAACCCTCGCCAAAGGACGCGCGGTCATCGACGAGGGCGTGCAGGCTGCGTTGGATAGAGAGGCGCTCGCGACCAGATGGCAAAACGTCCACAAGTGTCGTCTTCACCGGCGATGAAGCGAATGGGTACAGCACAACCGGAGTAAACCCGATGGATGCCTGCGCTGAATCGTTATCGGCCTGCATCAACTCGCCAAGCGAACGTTGAATGCGCACGGGTACGGGCTGTAGATCGTAGTCCGCGATTTCTGCGGACTTCGTCACGCCGCCAGAGCGCGTCACACGAGTGATGCGCTCAAATCCGATGTGGCCATTCCAAGTGTCAACCCGTGCGTTCTCGTAGAACAGACGTTGGTCGGTGCACGAACTCCATCCGCCTGCATTGTCGCTACTGCGTTCGCTAACCGACTTCACCAACGCATGCGACACGCGTGCTCCGCACCAAGCTGCTCCAGGTACTTTGCATGCGGTACCTGCATCCGTTCGCTGATAGACCCGACGACCGTCGACATCCAAGGCGGCGGGGGCCTTCTGGCGGTCGCTTGGCAGCTGCAGGCCCGCTTCCCTAGTCCCTGGTAGGCCTTCGCACGTATCACCTTTGGGGCTCTTCTTCCAAATCTCTCTACCAGTGCCGCTCGTGTACCGAATAGCGAGTTCGGTGCCGGCCTTGCCCGAAACAGGGGTACTTGAAACGCGACCCAGCAGGTACCACGCGCTTCTTTCCCTGTTGAACGTAAGGTTAGAAATATCGTCGACGAAGTACTTCCACTTCGCCGTGTCGTAGTGCACCGAATCTTCCGGGATGCATGTCCCGGACTCGTTGAATGCGCTGCCATTGACGTAGCATTTATAGGAACTGACGTTGTCATCCCCGTCATACTCACGAATGCAGCACTTGTCCTGCGTGGGGAAGCGCGAGCACGCGTCGTTGCTATCGCGTGGCACGCCATTATCCCATTCCTGACCCAGGACTCGGAGGTCGAGATCGCCATCGCCATCGAAATCGCCGGTGAACGAGCGAAATGGATTTTTGGTTGGCGCCCAGTCTTCGGCGTCGTCGCACGAATACGGTACTATTCCTGCCACAAAAGAATCAGCAAATTCAACTGCGCCGTTCGCGCTCCGGCGGGCGTACAGCAGAGATAGTCCCG
>JBBSJC010000396.1:0-7792 GCA_038257655.1 Polyangiales bacterium
AGAAGCGTGGAAAGGCAAGGTAGGCATGCGGCTTCCACGCGCCCTTCACGTCGTCGAGCTCGTACACCACACCATCGCGACCGCTCGTGTAGAGCGCGCGACCGTTGCTCGCTGCTGCCACACCAAACGCGTCACTCGGCAAGTCTGGACCCTGACTCCAACTCCCGGTCTTGGGGTCGAGCACATGGACGGTCTGCAGCGTCTTACCATTGGAGTCGATGCCGCCCACGAGCACAATCTTGTCGTCGAGCACAGCCGCTTGCGCTGCGCGTAACTGCAGAGGTTGGGCGATGCTGCGGTAGCGCCCCGCTTCGAGGTCGAGCACCAGTGCGCTCGTCGCGAAGGCACCGGCCTTACGGTCTCCCGTCAGGGTCCAACCACCGAGCACGAAGACCTCCCCCTCATAAAGTACTGCCGCATGCGAGGAGCGGGCCTCAGGCAAAGGTGGCAGCGCTTTCCAGCTGCGCGCTCCATCGTCGAAGCGAGCCACGTCGCTTAGCGACACCACATGCTCAGGCTCACCCTGGGCGTTCTCGGCGCGCATGCCGCCCACGCGGACAAGTCCAAGCGGTGAGCTGACGAGCTGCGCGCCTTGCACGCCCTCGGACACAGCAACCACGGTTTCGGAGCGCTCTGCCAAGTCGATGCGCACCAGGTCGCCGCTTTGCCGCTCGCGCGAGTAAGCATGTGGCACGCCGAAATAGCCGCCGTAGGTGTAGAGCGCGTCACGGTGCATCGCCGCGCCGAAGCTCGTCACTGGACGCGTGAGCGCAGGCACGTCGGTCGCCACGATTGCCCGCGCCGCGGCGGGCTGACTCGGCGCAGAAGCGTGCTGGGGCGTGGTGGGCGCGGTGGTCGGCAGTGCGGTGGGGGCCGTGCAGGCGGCGAAGGTCAGCGCCAGCGATAGCCAGGGCAGTGGGGGCCTCATGAACATGGTTCTCCTCCAGTCGATATTGAAAGTCGTTTTCATTAATACCTTGCAAGACCGCGTTGTCGAGAGTAGATCGGTCGCTAATTGAAAATGACTTTCAATTTCTGGATGGTCGGTCTGACGTCTGTGGCCCTCGCCGTGGCGCTTCCGCGGCCGGCCGTGGCTCAGGCGCCAGCCGAGCCGACACCGGGTGCGCCTGAGGCTGAGGACCCGCTTGCTGGTGACGCTCAACCTGAGGTTTCCTCCGTAGAAGGCATCTCCGACGACCTCTTCAAGGTCGACGCTTTGATCGTGACCGGCCGCCGTAGCGAAGAGCGGCTGGGGGATTCACCGGTCGCGGTGGAAGTCATCGATCGCGAGCAGATCGTAAGCAGCGGTGCGCGCGATGCTGCCCAAGTGCTGAGCACCCAGCCCGGTGTTCAAATCGCGGGCTCGTTTGCAGGCGAGACGATCCTGCTGCAAGGCCTCGACCCTCAGCACACACTCGTGCTGGTCGATGGCGAGCGTCTTGTGGGCGCACGCGACGGCGCCATCGATCTATCGCGCTTCTTTGCCGCGGACATCGAGCGCATCGAGATCGTGCGTGGACCTGGCTCAGCCATCTACGGCTCGGACGCAATGGCAGGCGTGATCAACATCATCACGCGGCCGGCGGCGAAGGATCCGTCGGCCTCATTGTACGGACGCGTTGGTCTCACGCGCGGCGCAGAGCGGCTCGCGAGCGATGTCGGGCGACACGGAGATGGCTGGCTCAGCCTGGGAGGCGGCTTCGACACGTTGCGCGCACGCGTTTCGGGTAGCTATCGCCGCCAAGCCGCGTTCGACCTCTCACCCAACACCGTAAGCACCACCGGCGCCGAGGCTAACATCACAGGCGGACAGGCGCGCCTCGTCTGGCTGCCGAGCAAACGTACGCGTGTGCCGCTCTCGCTACGTCTGCAGCGCCGCGACCAGGACGCCATCGACGAAAGTGGCAGTGGCGCGGTGACCGATCGCACCACACGCTTCGACGAGCTTGCGGTCGTGCTAGCGCCGACGTTTTCTCTGCGAGAACGCGACACCCTTACGGTGTCCACCAACTACAGCGCAACCCGCAGTCAGCTCGCCCGTGATCAGCGCGGCGATGATGACGGTGACGACTACGAAAAAGCGGTGGAGCAGCTCGCGTCGACGCGTGTCCAGTACGATGCCGCGGTCACCGACCGCTTACTCATGACGTCGGGCATCGAGGTGCTCGGGCAGGACTTCGATTCGCCTCGCCTGTCGACCCACGCACAGCGCGGCCGCATCTCGCCTTACGCCCAGGCCGATCTGACCCTTACGGATCAACCACGCCTCTACAGCGTGCTCGTGCCCAGCGCGCGGGTGGACCTCGACAGCCAGTACGGTGTGAACGTGTCCCCTCGGCTCGCGCTGCGCGTGGATCCCTTCAACGGGCTTGCGCTACGAGGGGCGGTGGGTCGCGGCTTTCGCGCTCCGAGCTTCACGGAGCTCTATCTCGACTTCGCGAATCCCTCGGCCAACTATCGTGTCTCCGGCAACGAGGAGCTCAACCCGGAGAGGTCCATCGGTTCGAGCCTGAGCGCGGAGTACTTCGGCACGCGCTGGTTCGTGGCAACGCTCAACCTGTTCCGCCACGACGTGCGCGACTTGATCGACACGCGGCTCGTGGAGGTGGTGGGCGGCACGCAGCAATTTGCCTACGTGAACGTGGGAAGAGCGCGCAGCCAGGGCACAGAGGCCATGTGGCGCGTGCAGGCGACGAACTGGCTCCTCTTCGACCTTACTTACACGTTTACCCACGCACGTGACCTCGACAAAGACCGCGCATTACCTGGACGCGCGTTACATCGTGGCTCGCTGCGCGTGGCATTGGGCGGCGACAAAAGGCGCTGGTCCGGTTCAGTCAGGACTCTTCTCGTCGGTATGCGTCGCTTCTACGAGGATGACGCAGCCGGTGGCACTGACCTGACAGTGGCCAGGCCCTACGTCACGGCCGATGCACGTGCTGCCTATCGGGTAGGAGAGCACGTCGAGCCGTTTCTAAGCGGCGAGAACCTGACGAACGTGGGAGGCCCCGAGCTTCCCCTGAGGCCCACGACCGTGTTCGTGGGTGTGACGATTTTCTGAAAGCGAAAGGTAGATCGCCATGGGTATGCACTGGTTACTAAGCTTAGTCCTCATCCTCGGGGTGGCCTGCGATAGCAGCATCGCTCCGAAGCCCGACAAGGATACTGACGATGGCGAACCGACGGAGACCGACGTCGGAGAGGTGCAGGCGGGCGAGGTCGTAGAGCGGACCATCGATGCGAGCGATACTGAGACGTGGGCCTACCTCGATCTCGACAAGAACGCGCTGGTGATGCCCGCAAAGCCTGCCGCGGCGTCCGATTGGGATCTGTCGTTCAAACGCTTCACCATCGCCACAAACGGGGGCGGGAGTGGTTCCGGCGGCGTCGAGGTCGCGGTGCTCAAAGAAGCGAAGTTCGACGATGTGATCGAGGTTTCCGCGAACGGCTTTGCCAGCGATGCTACCGATGGCAGCGACGACGACGAAGAGCCCGAGTACGTGATGTCGACGGGCGAATCAGGTTGGTATGACTATGACCCGACTGCGCACACGCTCTCGCCGCGCGCCCATGTCTACCTGGTGCGCACCACGACGCGCGCCGTGTTCAAGCTCGAGATTCTCGACTACTACAGCGAAGCTGGCTCCTCAGGATACCTTACTATGCGCTTTGCGCAGCTCGCAGCAGGCGAGGGCGGCGCGGATGGTAACGGAAACTCGGGCCACGACACCGATGCGGTGGACGCGGGCGGCGAGTCGAACGCGGACGCAGGCGCCTTGGATCCAGAGGACGCCGGCGAGTCCGATGGGAAAGACGCCGGCAGTCAGGCGACGTTCTCCAGTTTTACGGTGGACGCCTCAGCTGCCGACGCGTGGGTCTACGTTGCGGTCGCCAAGGGAGTCGTGCCGGTCACGGATCCGCAGGTGACCCCCTGGGACATCGCCTTTCAGCGCACGCGCATTCAAACCAACAGCGGCACAAGTGGACCTGGGATGGGCGGGGCGCAGCGGCTCGGGGGGAGCTTTGATGACGTTGTCGACGTGCCCAGCACGGACGGCTTCGATGTCGATGCGCTCATGCCCATCCCGGGGCCACCTGGCTCGGGCGAGTTCTCCGGTAACCCCGTGCTCAATGGCTGGTACGACTACAACCCGACTACCCACGCCATCTCCCCAAAGGCGCAGTCTTACCTTGTGCGCACCGCATCCGGTGCTTACGCCAAGCTGCGCATTACCTCGTACGCCGGGGGAGTCTTCAACATCGACCTCGGCACACTGGGAGATTGAACATGGGACGCAAGCCTGAAGCTGCTCAAGCCTGTGAGCATCGCGTGCTCGCGCAAGGTCCCAACGCACAGGTGCAGGTTTGCATGCAGTGCGGCACGCTTTCGCTCAACGTCGGAGCGGTCACGCTGCGCTTTCATCCCGCTGCGCTCGAATCGCTGTGGAACACGCTGGGAGAAGCGCTGATGGCCCTGCACGCGGACGCCAAGGGCGATGTGATCTCGTTCGCGAACTTGCCGCCGCGTGGCAGTGCGTGAACAGCTATTGAGCGCGCACCGCCGAGAAACCCGGCGCGAGGTTCCACCGTGGCGTGACGCACTTGACCCGCCCCCGCTCCGACGGCAGCCTATGCGGCATGCGAAAAGCGGGCGCGACACTCAAAGACGATGCGGTCGCGCGCGCTCTCGAACGCTTTCGCGAGGTCCTGCACCAGCGGAAGCTCAAGATGTCGAGTGTTCGAGAAGCCGTTGCGCGCGCGGCCCTGCGCTACCAGGGACACTTCAGCGTGGATGATCTGGTGCGCGAGCTGCACGCCCACGGAGTTCACGAAGCGCACATGGCCACCGTGTATCGCGCGCTCCCTCTCCTGGTGGAGGCGGGGCTGATTGAGCCGGCGCTCGCCACGAAGAGCGACGGACAGCGCTACGAGGTTTCGTTCGAAATGGAACACCACGACCACCTGGTGTGCACACAGTGCGGGCGCGTCGTGGAGTACCAATCCGAGCCCCTGGAGGCGCTACAGCGCGAGATAGCCAAGCGCTATGGCTTCGAGCTCGACGACCACGTGCACGAGCTGCGTGGGCGCTGCAAGGAGTGTCGCCGCGGCTCAGCGGTGGTTACTCCTCGTCGAGGTCAACCCGCCCGAAGCGCGGGTTGACAATCGTGTTGTGCACGCTGCCAAAGGTGTAGGTGAGCGAGAGCTCGAGCTCGAACAGGTAGTTCGTGGGCTGCTGCGTGGTCCACAGGAGCAGCTCGCGGTCGGTGACGGGGCGCGCGCGGAGGCTGATCTGATCGCGCACGAACGCGGCTTCGCCCTCCAGGCCGATCGCGAGGCCCTCGACGAGTCGAAGGCTGGCCAAGGCGCCCGTGCTGACACGATAGAGTTGCGGGTCATCGATAAAAGCGTTCACCTGCCCGACCCACTGCAGGCTACCCCAGGCCTGGTTGACATCGGCGATCAAGGACAGCGCATGGTAAGGTCGCACTTCCTCGCGAAGACCCGCGGTGCTCTCTTCGAAATACCAGTTGGCCCCGTCCTGTCCCAAATGTCATCCGACCTCAAATTGCGGCGTTTTTGAGTAATATTTGAGCAAACCACCGAGCCTGCGGTGACAGTAGATCTGAGTGTCGCCGTTGTCGTTCTCCGGGGCCGCTCTCGCTTTGATCAGGCGATTGCCGAGGCCCTGATGGTTCCTCTCCGTGTGGTAGTGCGCAGCGTATTCGGTCACGACACGCCGCAGGTGCCGTTCGCCGAGCACGACCACCTTGTCGAGGCACTCGCGACGAATTGAGCCGACAAAGCGCTCGGCGTAGGCATTCAGGTTCGGGCTCCGCGCAGGCAAGCGCAGGGGCTTCACGCCACCATCGCCGAGAAAGCGGCGAAACTGTGCAGTGAAGACCGGATCACGATCGATGATGAGGTGGGTCTTGTCACGCAAGAAGCCGTCGACCGCATCGAGTAGGTTGCGTCCGACCTGCATGATCCAGCTCTCGCCAGGTTCGTGCACGATGCCAGCGATGTGCACGATGCGCGTCTTGAGCTCGATGACGAACAGCACGTGGAAGCGCGTGAGACCGGTGAGAGTGAGCGCCTCGACGGTGAAGAAGTCTGCGGCAGCAATGCCATCCCAATGGATGCGTAAGAAGTCGCTCCATGACATGCCCTTGGAACGTTTGGGCGCGGGGTCGATGCTGTACTCGGCGAGCACCCGGGCCACGGTCATGCGACCCACGTCATGACCGAGGTTCTTCATCGCACCGACGATGCGAGAGTAGCCCCAACCGGGGTTCTCCTTGGCGATGCGCAGGATCAGCTCGCGGATGTTATTGGCCTTGCGAGGCCGGCCAACCGAAGCGTTCGCCGAGCCATCGTACTTCTGGGCGATCAAGCGGCGGTACCAGCGCAGAATAGTGTCGGGCGTGGCAATGACCGCGATCTCGGCCAGAGCCTTGCGGCCAAGAGCCTTACCTTTCTCGGCGAGCCTTCGGCGGGGGCCGCGACCGCCCATGTTTCGGGTGCTAAACGCCCCAGTCTCGAGGCACGACAACATGACCGCATCCATCGCCGACTTGCTGGCCCAACTCGAAGCCCCCGGTACCTACGCGACGCGTGTACGCGCGCCCGCGGACGAATTGGAAATCTCCGTCACGGGCGTCGGGCGACTCAGCTTTCCGATCACGCCTGGCTCAGCCCATAAGCTTCGCGAGGTGGCGCGCCCTTCGCCCTTTGGATTGCGCGAACAGACCCTGCACGACCCAAGCGTACGCAACACGTGGGAGATCTCAGCGCGTCGGGTGAGAATCGCCGCACGCTGGAAGCCCGTGCTCGCCAAGCACCTGCACACCGTCCAGGTGGCGCTCGGCTTCCCCGAGGGCTGCACGCTCACGGCGGTGTTGGACAAACTGCTCGTGTACGAAGAAGGGCAGTTTTTCAAGCACCACCAAGACTCAGAGAAGACTGACGGTATGGTGGCCACGCTCGTGGTCGTGCTGCCGTCTGAGTATAGCGGCGGCGCCCTGACGGTGGAGCACCGCGGCGAAAAGCAGACCTTCGGTCGCGTCGCAAACCAGGAAAACGACCTCTCACTGCTCGCGTTCTACGCCGACTGCGAGCATGAGGTAAGTCCGATCAAGAGCGGCGTTCGGGTCGCGCTCACCTACCAACTGATAGTCGAAGACCGCTCCATGTACGCTCTGCCGGCGTCATCTGCTGAGGTGGTGAATCGACTGACCGACGGTGTGCGCGGGCATTTCACAGTGCCCATCGAGGAGGGCTACCAGCGGTCTGGACCTGCAGCGCCCGAGCGACTGGTGTACCTGCTGGATCACGAGTACACGCAGCGAAGTCTTGCATGGGACAAGCTGAAGAACGGCGACCGGGTTCGCATCGCCGCGCTGCTGACCGCGGCAGAGCGCCTCGACTGCGAAGTCTTGCTCGCCCTCGCCGAAGTTCACGAGACCTGGATGTGCGAGGACGACTACCAGCGCGATCGATACGGTCGGCACGGCTGGCGCTTTGATGACGATGATGACGACGACGAGAGCGACGAAACAGGTGAGTACGAGCTGGTCGAGCTTCAGGGCGACGAGATCGAGCTGAACCACTGGCTGGACGTCGACGGCCAGCACGTCGATGGGATTCCTGGAACGGTCAGCAGCGGGGAGCTTCACTTCACCAAGCCGTCGCGCGACATGGATCCGTTCAAGAGCGAGCACGAGGGCTATCAGGGCAACTACGGCAACACCGTCGACCGTTGGTACCACCGAGCCGCGCTCGTGATGTGGCCGCG
>JBBSJC010000397.1:0-7791 GCA_038257655.1 Polyangiales bacterium
ACCCGTTTCAACGCCGGTGCATCCCCGTCGTCAGCGCTGAAAATTCTCCAGATACGGGGAGTATCCTTGCGAATTTTCATCACCGACGACGGGGCGCCTCGACGCCGATCCGGATCAGTTATTGGCGCGCGATGCCTAAGCATCGGTACAGCCGTCTTCGTCTTCGTCTCGGCCGATTTCCGCGGCTTCGTTGGGGCAACGATCATCCTCGTCGAGGATCATGTCCTGATCGTTGTCTGGCTCTGGACAGCCGTCGTCATCTTCGAAACCATCCAGATCTTCGGCCAAGTGCTCGCACTGGTCGTCGCCATCGGCCACGCCGTCGGCGTCTTGGTCGTGTTTACGGGGCGAATAACTCACGCCCATCAGCACCCGCAGATCGGGAACGCCCAGCGCTTGACCGAGCGAAGCGCCACCGCCGAGCGAGATTGCAAAGTCCGACACGATGATGCGGTAGCTCAGGCGCGCTTCGACGGGAGTCGTGTACTTCGCGAAGAAATCGCGAGGATCCGTGCCGACATCGAGCTCGACGAGAGCGCTCTCTTGCACCTTACCGGGCAACGCTATGGCCACGAGTGGGAAGGGAATCTTGAGGCCGCCTGCAAGCCGCAGCTGGTCCTGAAACGATACGTTGGAGCCAGACTCACGGTCATCATGGAAGCGATGGCGGTAACCGAGGGAGGCACCGGCGCCAAGCCCGAAGGCCTGTACATCGGCGATGAGCGAGAGCTCGGTGCGCACGAAATCGTCTGCGAAATAGGCATTCGATGTGCCCACGGGCAAGGTCAAAACGCCGCGCACGGCAAGCGCCGCACCGTCTTCGACGCTGCCATCTGGGCGCGATGCTGCGCCTATCACGCGCACGCGACCATCGAGTGCGGGGTTGCCGATCGCCTGGCTAGCGAGTGAGGGGCCCGCCACGTCATCACCCGATTGCATGAGCACGGCCGGCATCCGCAAGGCCAGCGCACCGCGGCCCCACAAGCCGATCTGGCCGCTGATCGCGCCCGCGAACCGGTGCTGCATGATACGCGCCGTGCCGCTCCCACTCGACGGCTCGAGCGTGTCGAGCCCGTAATCAAGCCACAACATGCCGTCAAAGCCCCAGGCTCCGGGCACACGTGTGCTCGGGAACATGGTGAACCCTGTTTGATCCGGCGGCGGTGTCCAGGGATCGACCGCGCGATCTTCCGCGAGAGCCGGTACTGTGAGCGAGACGAGTAGCGACGAAATCAGCAGCGAACGGGCGATCCGACTCATGTTGGCCCCATGATAACGCGCACGGCTTCGCGGGCACACTGACTGCGGAAAACCGGCACGACAGCCCAGCTGGGTAACTCAGCGGATGACGCGCAGCGACTTCTGCGTGGGCAACGTGATTGCGCTTGATGCGGCTGAAATGACCGGCGCGAAGGGATCGGCTGCGTCCTGGGCGACCTTGAGTCCCAACTTTTGCCATAAACTCGCATCGAGTAGATGGGACGCACGCACGTTCGTAAGCGCGGCCAACATGCTTTCGCGCACCTGCGGGGCGGACTTTTCAAGCTCGCCCAGTAAGCGCTTCACTTGTTGGCGCATCAAGTTGTCCTGGGACCCGCATAAGTCGCAGGGCAGGATCGGAAACTGCATTTGCTCCGCAAACGCGGCGATCGTCGCCTCGGCCGAGTACATCAGGGGACGAATCACCACGTTGCGGCCATCGTCGCTCATCAGCTTGGCGGGCATCGATTTGAGCTGTCCGGTAAACATGAGATTGAGCAGCAGCGTTTCGATCGCATCGTCGCGATGATGACCGAGGGCGATCTTGCTGCAGCCAAGCTCCTGCGCGGCGTTGTAGAGCACGCCCCGGCGCAGCCTCGAGCACAGCGAGCAATAGGTTTTACCCTCCGGCACGTGCTCGGTGACGATGGAATAGGTGTTCTCGCTGAGGATGCGATGCTCGTACTCGTGGCTGACGAGCCAGTTCTTGAGCGGCGAGCCGTCGTAGCCCGGGTGTCCCTGATCGAGGTGTACCGCGATCAACGAAAACTTCACCGGCGAGCGGCGACGCGCCCGTTCGAGTAAGTGCAAAAGTGTGTAGCTGTCTTTGCCACCGCTCAGACAAACCATGATGCGGTCGCCCTCTTCGATCAGCTTGAAGTCGGCAATACAGCGACCGAGCTCGCGCGCGAGCGGTGTTTCAAGCGGTTTGGAGCTCGGCGACATCGCGCACGCTCTAGCACGTGGGAACACATCGCGGGCAGGGATGCACACAGTGTGGCTGTGGGATCCGCATAACCCTAGAGATGCGCAGGGTTTTCCTTGTCGCTTTCGCATTGTAAGGTGGGCTGCCCATGAGCAACCCCGGCGAAGCGTCCAAGAGTTCAAGCGACGTTCGCGTGGTGACGGGCGAGCAGCAAACCATGCTCGCCGCACCCGCGCCCGGCGCGCCTGAGCCATCGGAGCCCGAGCTCGCGGCCGTACAGCCGAGCGATTGGATGGGGCGCGAGGTGGCGGGCCGCTATCGCGTGCTCGAGCGCATCGGCGAAGGCGGCATGGGCATCGTGTACGTCGCCGAGCACATGCAACTGATGCGTAAGGTCGCCTTCAAGGTGATCCATCCGGAGCTCGCGGCCAACGAAGACTTACTGTTGCGCTTCCGACGCGAAGCGCTTGCTACCGGACAGCTCGACCACCCGCACATCGCCTCGGCGATCGACTTCGATCAACTGCCCGACGGGATGGCCTTCATGGTCATGCCGTGGGTGCGCGGTCACAGTCTGCAAGCCGAAGTGGACAGTGGCGGCAAGCTTTCGCTCAAGCGCGCGTGCCTGCTCGGCTCGCAGATCGCCGACGCCCTGAGCGCGGCCCACGCCGTGGGCATCGTGCACCGCGATCTGAAGCCTGATAACGTGCTGCTCGAGCTGCGCACCGATGGCAGCGAGTCATGCAAGGTGCTCGACTTCGGCGTCGCGAGCTTAACCGGCCGCGCCGAGCGCATCAGCGTGGAGACTTCCAAGCCGCTCACCCAGGCCGGCACAATCCTGGGCACGCCTGGTTACATGTCACCCGAGCAAGCGACGGCCGGTGAAATCGATCATCGCACGGACCTGTACGCGCTGGGCGTGATGCTCTGGGAACTGTGCCGCGGCGAGCGGCTGTTCGATGGCGACGACGTCACTGCGATTTTTGCCAAGCAGTTCAATTCGATCCCACCTGCACTGGCACTCGGAGTCTCGCAACCGGCCACGGAGCTAAGTCAGCTCGTGCAGCGCCTGCTCGCGTGGAACAAGCAAGAAAGGCCAGAATCTGCCGCCGAAGTGCGCGACACACTCAGACGCATCGCAGCGCTACCCGACGCTCCGACCGCCCCTAGCAAACCCGACTTCGGTTCCAAACGCACCGGCCCCATCGCGATCGGATTGATCTTGATATTGGGCATGATCGGCGCGCTGTTTGGCGATGATGGCGATGATGGCGATGATAAGGTGCCGGTGACGCCGACCGCCGTCGTGGCACCGCAGCAGCAGGCAGCGCCGGTCGGAGCGCGCAAGACGGCGAAGAAAGCGGAGGTCGCGCCCGTGCAAGTGCGCCCGACGCCGGCTGCCGCACTGCGCCTTGCGCAAGACGATGTGATCAATGCCAAAGGTAAGGACACGCGGCGCGACGCAGCACGTCTGATCCAGGGCAGCCCCGGCCAAGCGCCACGCTTTGTCGAACTGGTTGCCGAGCTCGAGCTCAGCTCGCGTTGTCCGGATCGGAAGGAGCTGGTCGAAGCAATGCGCAGCTTGGGCGACCCGCGGGTCTTGCCTGCGCTGCAACGTCTCGACGCGACACCGCGTCGTGGCTGCGGCATGCTGCGCTTGAGTGATTGCAACGCCTGTGTACGACGAGAGCTCGCGCAAAGCATCGAGGCGCTCGGGGCCGTGGGACGCTAGCGACGCTTTTGCGTGTCAGGCTTACGGTTAGAAGGTGGTGTCATCGTCATGCGTACTAATCATGCCGCCTCGCTGCTGCTTATCGGCCTTACCGTAATGACTAGCTTGGCTTGCGAGGGTAAAAGCTCGACCCAAGCCAAGCTCGACGCCGGCCGCCCGGGCAGCGATGGAGCGACTGGGACCAAAGATGCGGGGGTTACGATGCCTGAAGCGAGCGCTCCCGTTCCCGACGCCAGCATCGACAGCGGCGCTGGCGGCAATAGCGGATGCGTGCCATTCAAGGTGCCCGCCGATTGTGTCATTCCCACCGACTACGCTTTACCCAGCGAGCTGCGCTGCACCGGTCTCTACGGTGACTGGAGTCAGCGCACCATCGCCTGCGACATCCTAGAGTACGAGCCGGCCTATTCGCTGTGGAGCGACGGCTCAGTCAAACGGCGCTTTGTGAGCTTGCCTGCGGGAAGCAAGGTAGACGTCAGCAATCCGGATGCGTTCGTGTTCCCGGTGGGCACACAATTCTGGAAAGAGTTCAACATTCAAGACGGCCAGGGGGGCACGCGCCTCGCGGAAACGCGCCTGTTGCGCAAGGCCACCGAAGACGACTGGGTCTACACATCGTACGTCTGGAACGAAGACGCGAGCGCCGCCATACAACAGAACGATGGCGTCAGGGATCTGTTCGGTCTGCCTTACGATGTTCCCACGCGCGACGAGTGCGTCGAATGCCATCAGGGCCGAAAAGACTTCGTACTCGGCTGGGACGTTCTGATGCTGGGCACAGGGGCCAAGGGCGCGACGCTCGCTTCCCTTTCCGCGCTCGACTTACTCAGTCATGCCGCTGGCGCGCTACCAACGCTAGCCATCCCGGGCAACGCGGTGGAGCAGGCCGCCCTCGGCTACCTGCACGCCAACTGCGGCGTGAGCTGCCACAACCGCGACGACGACGCGCAAGGTAAGGATTCGAGTTTGTTCCTACGACTCGATGCGAGCACCCTCAGCAGCGTGCAAACCACTGACGCTGTCGTTTCGGGCATCAACAAGCTGCCCAATCCCAATCTGCCTACGGCGATCACCAACCCCGCGAGCGGTGCCTACGTCGATATTCGCCCGCTCGATCTGGAGCGCAGCCTGCTGCTTGCGCGTATGAAGATTATGGGCGAAGGCCGGATGCCACAGATCGCCACGCGCGTCGTCGATAGGGACGGAGTCGATGCGGTGACCGCCTGGATCATGGGTATGACAGAAGCAGCAGGCTATCCCAAGCCCATCACGCCCTGAGTGTTCGAGAAACGTTCGCAGCAGTGGCAGCAAACAACGCCTAGTGATCATCGAGGCGTCGCAACAGAGCGTCGTAGTTGACGCGGCAGCGCTGTGCCTTGCCGCCGACGCTGCCCATGTAACTGCGGGAGCCCGTGCCCTTGAAGCGGTCCTTATCCCACTTGGCTTCGAAATGGGACTCGGGTGCGTCGGTTGCGTTGCTGACCCGCGACTCGCCGTGCACCTCCTTGCCTCCGACCACCGTGAGTGCCCAGGTTTTGAAGTAGCTGGTGTTGATAAGCTCCATGGTCATCGTGGTGCTGCCTGGCACCCCGTCGATGGCTGCCATGAAGCTGAGCACGTAACCATCGGCCTCCGCATCGCCACAGCTTGAGCTGCGAATCCGCGTTTGAAAGACGTACAGACCCGGCCCGAGTACCGTTTGTTTGTCCTGCTTTGGGGCATCGGCCAAAGCGGGCACCTGGCGCAAGATGTCGAGGACGAGCGTCGCCAGCGCTACGACAACGAGCGCTTCAAGCTGTATCCGCTGCTTCAAGTGACCCCCTCTGGCTAACTTAGGCGATTTTGCACGAAGCGTGATGTGGCCCGCAATTGTGGGTGAGCGGAGGTCATGTGACCCATGCTGACCTAGCGCTGGGCACCCCAGCTTTGCTCGCGCAGGCTAAGCTACGGCCGTGCCAGACGCCGCATTCACCGCAACCGACGCCCAAGCCGCTGAAACCACCTACCGCACGCATCGACGTTTCGATCGCGCCGCACGCTTGTTTACCGAGCCCGGACTTGCGCGTTTGATGGGTGCACGGGTGCTCGTGTTTGGGCAGGGCGGTGTCGGCTCGTTTGCAGCGGAAGCGTTGGCGCGCTCCGCCGTGGGCAAGCTTACGCTTATCGATTTCGACGACGTGTGCGTCACGAACACCAACCGTCAGCTGCACGCGCTCAAGGGCAACGTCGGCAAGCGTAAGGTCGACGTGATGGCGGAGCGCCTGCGTCTGATCCATCCGAGCGGCGAGGTCGAGCCGGTCGCCATGTTTTACAACTCCGACAACAGCGAAGCACTTTTGACCGGCGATATCGATTACGTGGTCGATGCGATCGACAACATGACCGCCAAGGTTCACCTGATCGCGACTTGCCTGCGGCGCGGCATCCCGATTGTGTCGTCCATGGGAGCGGCCGCTCGCCTCGACCCCACGCGCATTCAAACCGCAGACCTTACGCAGACGCACACCGACCCGCTCGCGCGTCACGTACGAAAGCTGTTGCGGCAGCATCACGGCATCGAAGTCGATGAAAAGAAGCCGCTCGGCGTGACCGCCGTATTCAGCACCGAGGAGCCGATCGACCCCACGGCTGTCGGCTACGACCGGGGCGAGGGTTTTCGTTGTGTATGTCCGAGCGCAGACAACGGACTGCACAGCTGTGATCGCCGAAGTCGGATCGAAGGCAGCGCCTCGTTTGTGGTCGGCACGTTTGGCCTGACCTGCGCCAGCGTCGTCGTGCGCAACCTTACCGGGCGCTAGCCTGAATGCCTGCGACCTGAGTGTGTTGCGGCTAAATGCAACGGAGCGCCACCTAGTCTAGCGTCGCATCGCGTCGCGCTGGGCAGTGGTCACGTAGGTGCCGCGTGGGAAATGCCGAAGGTACTTCACTTTCAGAATCGGCCCGCCCTCATCGTCGTATTCGCCGGTGGGCGTGCCGTAAACCTTGAGCAGCGAGCCTACCCACACGCGATCTTTGCCGAGCTTCTGCTCCTCACTGAGCTTGGCGTCGACGACAAAGCTGCCCATGCTGCGCTCGCTCACCGTCACCCGACAGCTCGCGTCGCGCTCGTTGCCGCACAAGTGGCGGGGCTGATGGGCGCGCAGGGAAAGCACCAGTCGCTGCGAGCCGTCGGCGAGATCGCCATAGCTTGTCACGGTACCAAACCAGCCTACTTCTGCCTTGGTAAAGCCATTCGGATCACGCTGCACGTCTTCGTAGGCCACCTGCTGCTGGGTCGCTTGGTAGTGCTCGCGTTCGGCCTTGAGCGGTGAGTAATCGCGGGCAAAGTTGTAAGGTCCGGAGCCGCCGCACGCGGCTAGACTCAGCAACGCAAGAGTAAGTAGTTGCAGCGTGATGGAACTTGCGCGGGGGGCTATCGACACGTCCCGGCTTGTACCATAGAGTGCGCTGCACGAAACCCGACAAAACACGCCGTTTTCCAGTAGTGCTAGGCGCGTTTTGACCCACGGAATTGCCCCACGAGCTCGCACCATGCCTTCTTCAGCCAGGTCCGGTATTTCATTCGACGAACCCTTGATCTTCGAGCGCGGCGCGGCCGGGCGCTCGGGGGCGAGCATGCCCGCGGCCGACGTGCCCGAAGTAGACCTGAGCGCATTGCTCGGCAGCGCCTATCGTGACCAGGCCCCCCCTCTGCCCGAGGTGAGCGAGCCAGAGGCGTTCCGTCATTTCGTGCGCTTGAGCCAGCAGAACTTCGCGATCGACATCGGCATGTATCCGCTCGGCTCGTGCACGATGAAGTACAACCCCACGGTCACCGAGTGGGCCGCGCGCCTGCCCGGCTTTGCGCGACTGCATCCGTACACGCCAGAGCCGC
>JBBSJC010000398.1:0-7781 GCA_038257655.1 Polyangiales bacterium
CGGCGTGATCGATCTGGACGACCCTGAGCAAGCGCGTGCGCTCGACGATCTTGCGCAGAGCTTTTCGGTGCAGCTTGTGTCCCTCGACCACGAGGGGGAGCTTGAGCACTGGGCAACGCTCAAGGGCCCGCGCGAAGAGAACGTGCGCGCGGTGCTCGCGCATCTGAGCGAGTGCTCGTACATGCGCGAGGCTTGGCTCAGGGCGAAAGAGCGGGTGTTGGCGAGCCCGCCGAGCCCGCGCGATCTCGATCAGCCGTTTCAGGTGCCCCACGACGGACGGCACGCCTTATCTGCAACCGAGGCTGCAGTCGCGCTCGATGAGCTTGTGGAATGGCTGCCGGCTGAGCGACGTGCGCGCTTGATCTTACTGTTGGGCGTCCCGCCCGACGTGATCGATACCTATTATCGCGTGGGCATTTGTGATGCGCTCGATTGGGGGTTGCCCTTGCCAGAGCCGCTTCACCCGGTAGCGGCCGAGCTGGGACTTGCCGAAAGCGAGGCGCGCTTGCTCACCCGCCGCATCGCAGGCCTGTGTCGCACCTCGCGCGAGGCAGATTACGGCGGACTTGAGGCGGGCGTGTTACGCGCGCTGTGGACCGAGGCGCTGGAGCGTGCAGCAGTGCTCGGCGTCGAGCTCACGGCCGAGGCCGAAGCGTTGTTGAGTGAGCACGTGGGTGACCGCACGCGTCTGCATGCGATCGGCTTGGCAGAGGACAGCGACGAGAGCTTGACGCCGCTACGTGCCGCGCTGCGCGGGCTGGACGAAGGGCCACCGGAGATGGAAAAACTACGGGAGCTAGCCTCCCGCGGGAGTCGTCGCGACTTGCTCGAGCTTGGCGCGGCCAGTGCCCGCCTGTCTCCACAGGACGCGACCGACCTGTTCATTCGTATGCTGGCGCGCAAAGATGTCGCGTCCAGTGACGCACTGCGCAGTTTGCTGGCCCAGACTGAGGACGTTCGGGTGCGGGCATGTGCCGCGCTTTCACTCTCCGCGTTGAGGGCGGTGGAGGCAATCGACGACCTCTCGCGTTGCCTGCACGCCGCCAACGCTCCGGACTGGCAGCTGTTTGCCCTTTGCCTGGGGCGTTATGGGGTGGGCAGCTTTCGGGCCATACAGCGCGCTTTAGACCGGCAAAACAGCGATGAAGAGCGCATTGCTTACGTTTACGCACATCTCGCGCTACACGGCGCGCGCGCACAACTTCGAGCTCGGGCGCGCAGCGGGGACCCGCGCGAAGTCCGCATCGCGGAACGGGCGATCGCGCTCGCCGCGGAGATGAAAGACGCCGATGGCCCCGCCCTGCCCCTTGAGAAGCAAGGGCCGTTGACAGTATTCTGCGAACTGTTCGATCGCAGCCTACGCGTTCAGGGCGCATAATCTGCACGTCGGACGTTCGAGCTCGGGACGTCCGGCCATTTCCGGGTAGATTCAATAGCCCGAAGGGAGCGCGCGCTAACAAACATGCGTCTCGGTATCTTCAGCGACGTTCATGCAAACATCGAGGCGATGTCCGCCGTGTTGGAGCGGCTCCGTCACGAGCGCATCGATCGGTACTTCTGCTTGGGTGACGTCGTCGGTTACGGCGCGAGCCCGAACGAATGTGCCGATCTGGTGCGCCGGACGGCCGAGGTCACCATCCTTGGTAATCACGATGCGGCGGTGGCCGGGCGCATGGACTACTCGTACTACTACGAGGCGGCGCGTCATGCGCTCGACACCCACGCTCAGGTGCTAACGCGCGAGAACATGGAGTGGCTGAAAACGCTGCCCTACAAGTTCCGCGTGGATAACACGGGCGTGGACCTGTGCCACGGCTCGCCCCTGCGGCTCGAAGAGTTCGAATACATCTTTGCGCCCGAGCAGGCGCGAGAGTGTCTGGCGATTTGGGACGACCTCAACCACATCACGCTGATCGGGCACTCGCATTTGTGCAAAGTGTTCGCGCTCAGGCCAGGTTCGGTGCGCGAGCTCAATCCGCAAACCTTCCGGCTTGAGGAGGGCGTGAAGTACATCGTCAGCGTCGGTTCGGTCGGCCAGCCGCGGGATTACGACAATCGCGCGAGCTTTACGGTTTACGACACGGAATCAAAGACCTTTGAGTTCCATCGCGCCGAATACGACATCGAATCGGCAGCCAATCGCATCTTTGCAGGCCGTCTTGAGCGCAATTTCGGACACCGTTTGTTCATCGGTGTCTGAGCGTTGCCTTGACGCCTGAGCGTTGCCTTGACGCCTGAGCGTTGCCTTGACGGCTGTTTCAGGTGTGTGAACAGGGGTGATGCTGCCTGAGCGCGCACCTTACGCTTGACGGTCGATGAAGCGCACGAGGCCGTCCCAGGGGGGCAGGCCGTCTGCGAGTGCGTCCAGGGGCGGTGTTTGCATCTGTCCGATATCACAGACGCGCGGTGCGACGCGTGCCGGCAGGCGTTGTAGCAAGGCATTGAGATCGTCGAGGCCCGCTACGCCGAGGCACTTGAGATGGGTCGATAGGGGCGCAAGCTTGGCGGCGAGCTCTTGCTCATCGTCGAGCTCGAGCAGCAGCAGATTGCGATAGCCCGGACTCACGCGCAGGCTGCCTTCGAACTCGTTCGCGACGGAGAAACCATCGCCTTCGAGCAGCGAGCCGCGCAGGGCGGCCTGGGCGCGCCAGGTGAGTTGAGCGCTCGCGGTGGACATGGGTAAGGTGCCGCGCGGCAGACTCGTCTTGAGTGTCGCCAGAGCCTCGTACGCGAGCTTGGCAAAGGCCAGGGGCGACACGGCTGCACCGCGCACGGCCCAGGCGACATGGGGCGATAGACAGCCGCGTTGATCGTAAGCAGCCACATCGAGCGCCAGGGCTTGCGCGACCTCGCGCGCTTGCGTTTCGGAACTGAGCGCGCTCTTGCCGATGACGGCTACGCCGAGCCCGTGGCCATGGGGGATGAACGACACCGTGGCGGATAAGCGTGCGCGAATCAGGTTGAGTGTGTTGTCGCCGCCGTAGACGCTGACGGCATCGGCTTGCTCGAACAGGGCCTGCGCGCGCGCGTCGTCGTCGGAGGCGATGTTGACGGCGCGAAAGCAGGTGCCGAGCTCGGGATCGGCGGCGGAAAGCGCGATCTCAAGCAGCGCGGCAAACACGTCTTCGCGCGAGGATGCTTTGGCGACCACCGGCCAACCGAACAGTAAGGGCATCGCGATGCCACGTGCGGCGGCGGTAAATACGTTGCCTGCGAGCACCACGACCGCGAGCTGTCCGGGGCGGGCGCGCACTAGAGCCGGATGTGCGGCGGTGCAGCGCGCATCGAGTGCGAGCAATGCCTCTTCGGTAAACAGGCTGAGCGACGTCTTTAGCCCCCAGGCGATCATCGCGGGGGATAGACCGCAGGCATCTGCTAGTTGGCTGCGCAAGGCGGTGCCAAGGGGCGTGCTCTCGTCGGCTAGCGCTCGCATCGCTTGCGCAAGCCAGCGCGCGCGCCGGGCCGGCCCCGCATGCCACAGCGCGCTACCGCCTGCGACAGTTTGGGCTGTCACCGCACGCAAGCTGCGTATGTCAGGGCTTTGCATGACTTCCTCCGAGTAACTCGTCGGCGCTGATCGAGCAGCCGCGGGCGACGGCGCCCTGGGCGCGACCTGTAACGACTATGCCATCTTCCAAACGGTAAGATACGTCGGCCGTTTGGATGCAGCTGACGCTGTCGAGGTTCGCCGCATCATCGACGCGCAACAGGCCGGGCTGATGATCTGTAAGGGCGCACAGCGTGTCTGGATCGACCGGGGCGGCGCGCACCCAACCTGGGATCCACAGACGACGTGGCCTAAGCACCTCGCCCAAGGCGGCATCGCGCAGGGTGGTCTCGTAGAGTTGGGACGAAAGCTCGGTCATGCCGTATTCGGCCACGATGAAAGCATCGTCGACACCGAAGCTTTCGCTGAGCAGGGCGCGCATCGCGTCGGGATCGAGCTCCCGTGAGCGTCCTTTGAAGCCGCCGGTTTGCATGATGCGACTGCCCTGGGGCAGCTCGAAACGAACGCCTTCGAGGCCATCGACCACGTGCACAAAAGCGAAAGAAGTGCCGAGCAGGGCGACCGGCGTGTTGCGCATCTCTGCGTTGGTCAGCACTTGCGAGAGTGCGTGTAGATCGAGCGCATCCTCCTGCCAGACGTTGATTGAGCCCTCGTCGCCAAACCAGCTCACGAAACGGTCGAGCATGTAGGAGAGGGAGGAGGTTGGAAGTGCTTCTGCACTTGGTGCGATCACGACGAGCGGCATGCGCTCACGGTCGGGAAATAGCGCGAAGCGGGCCGCAGCGTAGGCGGCGCGGTCGTAAACCGTCAGATCGCGAAACGCGTGATGACTGCGATCCTGCTGGGTCGTCCCCGAGCTGACGAAGCAGCGTATGTCTTGCTTTTCGTCGTGGCTTCCGATGCGAGCGAAACGAAAGGCATCGCTGGGTAAGGCGGCAATGCGATCGAGGCCGCTGGCTTGGGCGTGAACGTGGCGTTGGGCGCTAAAACGCGCGTAGGGGGCGATCGTCTGGCGTTGGTATTGGGCGAGGTCTTCAATCAGTGCGTCACGCTCGGCTTCGTGCTGGCTGCCGTCTGCACAGGCGTCGATCAGCGCGAAGATGCGGGCTTTGAGCGCTTCGCGCGCGGCTTCGTCAGCAATCATGATGCAGCTCCTAGTGCGCTGAGCGCTGCGTCGAGGGCCGTACAAAATCCCCTGATCTGAGTATCGTTGATTGAGACGGGCGGCGTTAGACACAGCACGCTCGGCGGTGCGCCTGCTGGGCAGGTGATGTAGCCGCGTTCGAGCAGCGCGCGCATGACCTCGAGCACGCGCGCGGCATCGCCGGGAGCATCACCAAGCGCGACACCGAGCAAGAGACCCGCGCCGCGCACGCGGATGCCGTGTTTAGCTTCGAGTGGCGCAAGCGCCCGTCTGAGGGTTTGTCCGCGCTCTTGCATGCGCGCGCTGATGTCTGTTTCGTGCATGGTCTTGAGCGATGCGAGCGCTGCCGCACAGGCCAGTGGGTTGCCTAGGAAAGTGGAGGTGTGAATCGCCTCACCGCCGGGATCGCCCCACGCTGCCATGACCTCCTCGCGGCCCAAACACGCGCTTATCGGTAACCCTCCACCGAGTGCTTTGCCCAGGCAGATAAGGTCTGCTTCGCAGCCTTGAGCCACGTGCTGAAACATGGCGCCGCTGCGGCCAAGGCCGGTGTAGATTTCGTCGACGATCAGCACGAGCTTGCGTGCGCGCGTCAGGTCCGACAGTGCGCGCAGAAAACCTGAGGGTGGTACGTTGACCCCACCTCGACCCTGAATCGGCTCGACGAGCACCGCCCCTGCGCGCGCGCCGAGCGCGTCGATTGCGCGTGTGACTTCGGCAATCGCTTCGGCAATATCGGCTGACTCGCGGGGAAAGGCTGCAAACCCCACGTGTTGATTGAGCTGCTCGGCGAATGGCGCGCGGAAACCTTCGCCATAGCCGCACATCGCAAGCGGGCCATGGGACAGCCCGTGGTACCCGCCTGCAAAAGCGACGACGCCTGGCCGCTTCGTGTACAGCATGGCCGTCTTGAGCGCCGCTTCGACCGCGTCTGCGCCGCTCAAACCTAGGATTACCCGGGCAGGGAAGGGGGCGAGCTGAGCGAGTTGGTCAAGAAGCTGAACTTTCTTGTCCGAGGGTTGGACATCACCCAGCGCATGAAGCAGCCGATCGGCCTGCGCCCGCACCGCGGACACGACCGCAGGATGGCAGTGACCGAGCGCTGCTGCGGCGAAACCGCCCGTCAGATCGACGAACACGTTGTCGTCCGCGTCGCGTACGTTGGCGCCGAGCGCGCTCAGCCAAGAGATCGGATCGTGGGTGGCCCCGCTGCGCTCCGCACGTCGGGCGCGACGATTGGTGAGTGCAGGACACTCCACCCGTGCCAGTTTTTCGGCCAAGGCGATCGATGCCGGTCCGGGGACCGGGGTATTGAGCACGGGTAGCGCGCTGCCGAACATCGCGGGAGCTTAGCCATCCTCAAGCGATAGGCGATCTGGCTGGTTACGCCCTACTTCGTGCGTCTACTTCTTTCGCCACGGATAAAACGGGCGGCCGGCCTGGCGCGCGTGTTTCATCTGTTCCGGGGCGTCGAGCACGAGCACATCGTAGGCCTCGCCATGGGCAATGCTGGCTTCGCGCAGCTTCACGCTGATCTCGTTCACGTTCTTGCGGAACGAGGGATCGACGCGCATCGCGACGCAAGGTGCAGGCTCACCGTTGCCGCGCGTGTGCTGCAGTAGACAGCCCCACTCCACTTCGGGGTAGTCGCGCAACACGTGGGAGAGCGCGTCGTAGAGGGCGTCAGTTGGGCCCTGGGCGATGCCGAGCATGCTGCCGGTGGTCGCGCCAAAGGTTGCGCTGACGCCCATTTCGGGGTGGTTCGGATCCTCGGGGATGATGCTCGAAGGTCGGTGTGCACTCTGCGGCGTCGGACGCGTGCTCGGGATCGAGCTGAGCCTTTGCGCCGAGGGAGCGTGCGTGCTCGGACGGTGGTCGGCTTCATGCCCCGCAGCCTGCGCGGGTGCATGGCTCGGGTTTACTTCTGCCATGCCGTGATAGGAAGGCGGTCGCGTGCTGGGCAACGCTGACAAAAGCTCCATATCGCCCTCATCGAGCTCGAGCGCATGCTCTGCCGCGATGTCGATCACGAGGAGCTGTGCCCGATGCTGCTTTGCAAAGCGCACCACCTCGGAGATGTGCAGATGCTTGCTCGGGATGCGGCCATCGACACCCAACCAGGCGTAGCGAATGGCCGCTTCTTCGAGCTCCGCTTCATCACTAAATACCGCGAGCGCCGTCACGCCGTTGCTGTTGGTCAGCGTGCGTAGGGTGCCTGGATCGGTAGGCCAGGTAGCTGCCCACACGCTTGAGCCGCGCAGCGCATGCACGGCGGTTGCACGTTCGGCCGCATCGCTTGCGGCAGCGATCAACGCCTGTTGCAGGGCTTGCGCGTCACCAGAGGTCACCCGCGGATCTAATCATTGTTGTCTAGCTGAGCGCAAATTGCGCGAGCTGCCGCTTGGGCGAGCCGGCTTTCCCGCAAGCTAGCCGGTGAGAATGTGGAAGCGTCGCGTTCATGGTGGCTAGGGCACGCCTGGGTCAGTGGGACGCCACGGTTTGGCGGCGAGTCGACCTTACTGTTTGTGGGCGGACTGGTGTCGCAGAGCGGGTACAAAGCGCGGATTTTGCGGCTTGTATCGTGACGAGAGCGCGTGCCTAGGGAGGTGAGATGAGTTACAGAATGCTCGGCCTTGACTCGTGAAGACGGGCGGCTATCTTCGCGCCCCTAACGCAGTAGGCCCAGATAGCTCAGTTGGTAGAGCAGAGGATTGAAAATCCTCGTGTCGGCGGTTCGATTCCGTCTCTGGGCACAAAGAAACCTCGTTTTTGCGGGGTTTTTTCAATTGGGGCGTCGACGACGAGGCGTCTCTGGGGTCTCATTTGTCCCCGGTTTTCGCCCTCGTCTATCACAGACAACACAGCTACGACTTCGTGTGTGGCGGACGTCCGACGCTTCAAGTGAAGTCATGCCGCCACGCGCTCTGAAACGCCCGCTCCTCGGGGACATGCGGCGCATGCGGCACGTCGGTTCTCCTCGAGTCGCCTTCGGCGAGCGTCCGCGCGCTTGGCCTTGAGGTCGTCCACCAGGTGCGCGCCGGTTCCGTAGTACATCTCGTCGGGTGTCTGTCCTTCGAACGCGGCGTGGGGCATCACACTGTTGTGCTGCTCGACGTAGAACTTGGTGAG
>JBBSJC010000399.1:0-7766 GCA_038257655.1 Polyangiales bacterium
GCCCACTCGCCTGATAGCGACCTACCATCTCGATCCACTCCGCGCGGTTACGCCGCCGGATCTCCACACCGATTTGCTTCATGCACCCGATCTAGCGCATGCAAAACACTCAGGTGCGAACCGTCCGTGGGAGGTGTACGTTCGAGCTGTAAATGCCGTCCGGGGTGTCTCTGGTTATGTTTCTCACATTCTCAGTCACGTTCTTCTACTTACACTGCGGATCCATCCGGCCACGCGACACCGTTCACTTCCGCCCGCCGGTCAAAGGCGGTATGAGCATGAAACCGTGGCCTTCCCAGCTTCGCCGATAGCTTCCGCTACTCCTTTGAAGATGATCACCCCCCCTACCATCCCCAAACTTAACGCCGGGTTGCAGCCAGGTGGCGAGGCCGAGATTCTGTTTGATCGAGAATCAGCCGATCACCCAGGTTGGCAAACCGGACCGTTCCAGCGATGTAGAGGACGTTGTGCAACTTTCGGTTGGGCGTGTCGAAGCCATCTTAGGTGAGCGTCACATGTCCGACGACAAGCAACTCCTCACCCGCTTCGACCCTTAACTCACCATGCGCGCTTACAAATCTTCCAAGAAGAAGCCCAGGCGGGAGACGCGGGCGCAAAAATTACAGGAGCCGAGTGCGCCGCTCTGCTCCCCTGGCTCATGCCAGCATAGCGGCGCCACCACGGCGCCCGTGCTGTTTGCTTCATTTCACAACAAAACTCGCTATGGCGAGCCCACGGCGCGCTGTCGTGCGAAATACTCGCGCTTGGAGGGCGCTCACGTGCACCCAATCCCCCAGCTATCTGGTGATCGTCGGAACCATCACCGGGTAGGGAATTGGTAAGATGCTTGCGCCCAAGGTCAACGTCTTCAGGAAGTTCGAAAAGCGCTCGTCGCCCAGCAACTGCCTGACAAAGCGTACGCCACGAGCTCACACGGTTACGGCGTGAGCAAGCGCCGGCCGACGGCGACAACCTCTTCGGCGTCCCCGCACAACCTTCGGCACCGAGCTTGCGTCAGAGCGCGGGCGCAAGCTGGAAAGGTCGGCCGCCGACGATGATTCTGACATGCGCCAGGTCTGGACTGGCGCGCACCGCTGCAATCAGCTCGGCAGACGTGTGAACATGAACATCCAAGGTCGCCGATATGGCTACCAGCGTCGCGCCGCGCGCACGCAACGCCTCGATCAGCGCGTCGCCCGGGGTGTTGGCGCCAAGGCACGTCGTGTCCCAGCCGTCCATTTCGAAAAAATCGGCGACCATCCGCGCACCAACGTCGTGAAGCTCGCCCTCGACCCAGGCAGCGAGCAAGCGCGGGCCCGCGCTGATGACGGGCATCCAGCGCGGTGCAGTTCCTGTTCTTACCTGTCGTCAGGGAAGAGAGCTGAGCAGGGCTCAGCCGCAGGTCGTCTCGACGATCAGGCGGCACACGACGTAAGGATCCATGTTGGCGTTGGGCCGGCGATCTTCCATGTAACCCTTACCGGTCTGCGCGACAGCGAGCGGGATGCGAATCGAGGCGCCGCGGTCCGATGTGCCCCAGCGAAACTCCTTGTACGAGCAGGTCTCGTGCTTGCCGGTGAGACGCTCTTCGATGCCGTGCCCGTAGTTGGTGACGTGAAGCTCGCGCTTTTCTGCAAGCTTCTTGCAGGCTTCTTCGATCACCTTGGCGCCGCCGTCAGCGCGCATGGCCTTGGTGCTGTAGTTCGTGTGACAGCCGGCCCCGTTCCAGTCGCCCTTCTGGGGCTTGGCATCGAGCGAGATGTCGACGCCGTGATCCTCAGCAATGCGCGCCATCAACCAACGCGCGACGATCAGGTGATCGCCGGCTTCGACCAGGCCTGCGGGACCTATCTGATACTCCCACTGGCCGGGCATCACCTCGGAGTTGATACCGCTTATCTTGAGTACGGCGGTTATGCAGGCATCCATGTGCTCTTCGACGATCGGAAGACCAATGATTTCGGTCGCACCGACGGCGCAATAGTAAGGTCCCTGGGGCAGCGGGTAGCCAACCTCGGGGAAACCGTAAGGGCGGCCGTCCTTGAACATCGTGTATTCCTGCTCGAGGCCGAACCAGGCTTCCTCGTGCTTGAACTTCTCGAGGGTCTTGACGGCAGCTGCGCGCGTGTTTGTGCGGTTCGGCGTACCGTCCGCGTTGTAGACCTCGTTGAGCACGAGGATGTTCTTGCCGCCACGGATCGGGTCGGGACAGATGAATACCGGACGAAGCTCGCAATCGGACTTGCTGCCTTCCGCCTGGTTCGTGGAGGAGCCGTCAAAGCCCCAGACCGGCGGCTTCTCGCCTTCGGGCATGATCTTCGTCTTCGAACGAAGCTTGGGCGTGGGCTCGGTGCCATCGATCCAGATGTATTCAGCCTTGATGAGCGACATGGTTTCCTCTCCTGTGCGGGGATCTTGCGCGACTAGCGACCCCAAGAATCGCTGGACACTCTAGGCTCACTGAGCGGCCGTGGAAAGCCGTTTCCGTCGGTTTCTTCGGCGAATGCTGCACAATTTCGAGTTTTGTTTCGCGCGGGTTTCCCGCTGGAAACGAGCAGCTTTCGACAGCTCGTCGAGCGCGATCAGATCACAAAACACATCCGCGGAGCGTTGGCCGAGGTCTTAGATAGTCTAGACAAGGCGCGAAAGCGGCGAGAACGGCAAGACATCAGGGCGTAAGGTTTGGCACAATAGACGCCATGCAGATCCAGTCTTTTGGGCAGTCCGATGTGGGGCGCGTACGCGAGCACAACGAAGATTACTTTCAGATCGTGCCCGAAATCGGTCTGCACGTCGTCTGCGACGGCATGGGCGGCCACGCTGCGGGAGAGGTCGCTTCCGAGACGGCAGCCACGGCAATTCAGCGCTTCATCGTGGAAAAGAAGGATCTGCTCAGCGCCTACGACGGTAGCGAACGTGCGCTCGCGGAGCTTGCCCAAATCCTCAGCGAGGCGATGATTCACGCCTCCAAAACCGTGTTTGACGTGGCCTCGGGCGACAAGGGCAAACACGGCATGGGCACCACCTGCGTCGTGTTGATCACGATCGGCGACAAGGGGCTGATGGCGAACGTCGGTGACAGCCGCTTGTATTTGGCGCGCGATTCCCAGCTCTATCAGCTCAGCACCGACCACAACTTCATGAACGAGGCCGTAGCGCAAGGCATGCTCTCAGCCGAACAGGCCGCCTTGAGCCCCCATGCCCAGGTGCTCACGCGCGCCGTAGGCACGCAGCCCACGGTGTGTGCGGACATGTTGGTGTTCGACATCCTGCCTGGCGATACCTTCCTTTTGTGCAGCGATGGGTTGCACGAGTACACGCGCGATCCCGAAGAGCTGTGCTCCATGTTGCGCGTGACGAACTTGAAAGACATTCCTAGTCACCTCGTCAAAATGGCGTTGGAAGGCGGCGGTCACGACAACATCACCGCCGTCGTCGTGCGCGCCGCGCCGCAGATAAGCGACGAAGAGCGGCAGCGTGAACGCAAGAATTCGGTGACAAAGGGCATCGATGCACTGCGCGACATCGAGCTGTTTCGCGAGCTGACCATGGCGGAGATCGTCAAGGTCTACAACGTGCTCACCACACTGCGGGTCGCCGCAGATGCCCCGATCATTCGTGAGGGTGATCGCAGCTTTCACCTGTACGTGATCATCGACGGCGCCGTCAGCGTCTTTCGCGACGGGGCTCCGCTTGCAACGTTAGGCGCAGGCTCACACTTCGGCGAGATGGCGCTACTGAATCAACGTCCACGGTCAGCCACGGTCGTTGCGCGCGAGCCCACACGCCTGCTGTGTCTCGAGCGCTCGGCCTTTCATGCGTTGATGGGACATGAGCCCAGCATCGCCACCAAGTTCCTATGGAAGTTCGCGCAAACACTCAGCCTGCGCCTCGACGATGCTTATCTTGCTCGCGATCAACGCAAGGGCCGCGAGACGTTGGGCATCGGCGAGTATCCAAGTCCGTTCGAGAAGAAATAGTAAGGTCGCCTGCCGCTCAGTTCGGATTCATGCAGGCTTCGTCGACCGATGCGAGCAGGGGCTGAGCGGCATGCTCTGCTTCAAGCTCTAACACCACGCGCCGGGCTGCCTTGGTACGCCCGAGATCGCACAGGATTTGTGCGCGTAAGGCGTTGCGTTCGGTCGACAGGTTCGAGTTTGGAAAGCGGGCGGCATGTTCGCGCACGAGCTCGAGCGCGACGCGCGGGTCGCCCGATCGCAGGGCGCGCTCGGCTGCAAACAGCTGTCGTGCGCCGCGATCATCTGTGCTCGGGGTTGGTGCGGGGGCCGCGCGGCGCGGGCTGCGACGGTGGTGCCTCTTGGTCGCGCGTGGTGCCGTCGGTTCGGCCGGCTCCTCGCGGACTTGTTCCTGCTCTTCTTCCTGTACTTTCTCCTGCGCGACGGGTGCCGCTTCTGGCGAGGCGTTGTGTACCGAGCGCTCGACCGTCCCGGTGCGCGCTTCTGCGCCGACCTCAGGCATGCCGACCTGCATGGTCGCCGTGTCCGCCCTCGGCGTAGCCTCGACCTTGTGCGACGACATCATAAAGAAGCTCGCCGTTCCCATCGCCACCGCCACGAACGCCGCCGCAGCCCAACCCAGATGGGCGCGCGACTGCGCCGGATGGAGAGGCGGAGCCATCGTCGCGTAGGGGTCGCGTAGGGAGGGGTCGCGCACGGGCGCCGATGGTGCGGGCTGCGTCGGTTGCGTCATGCGCGGCAGCGGCAGCGGACGGGCCTGGGGCAGCGGCTGCACGATCGACACCAGCTCCACCGGTGCAGGTGCTTGGCCGGATGTCATGCTGTGGGCCAGCATCGCCGCAAAGATGCGCTCGCGATCGCGATCTGAGGGTGTGCGAGCGGACTGCGCGGCCTCGAGCAGCCCCTTTGGACTGATGTCGGACATGCCCTCCCACATCGAGTTGACACGCAGCCGCACGATCAAGGCTTCGACGCGCTGATGGGCGCTCTTCAGCCGGATCTCCACCGTGGCTTCCGCCACACCCAAGGCATCGCCTACCTCGCGGGACGTCATCTTTTCGCCGGCGCAGAGCAAGAAGACCTCGCGCTGCATTTCGGTCAGGCTGTCCATGACCGCATCCAACATGCCTGTGGCCGCATCGCGACTGAACGTGCGCGTCGGTCCATCGCCATCACCGTCAAACTGCGGCTCGGTATTGGCGACGTCGCCATTGCGCTTTTTGTACTCGCGCAAGACTTGGCGCGAAATCATGCACACGATCACACTGCGCGGACGCGACGGGTCGCGGCGACTCGGGTGCTCGCGAACGATGCGAAACACGCTGTGGACAAGGTCGTCCAGCGCTGCCTGCGGCACGCCTCGCTGGGACATGTAGCGCCACACGAACGGAAAGTGGGCTTCGTACAAACTACGCATGTCGCGCGAAATGCTGGGCACGACGAAGCTGAGATCGGGGGACTGCATGGGAAGGGCTCCTCTTGGCCAGAGTTCCTCCCCTCTTGTAGGGATACACCTCGAGAACGGGTCGCGCCTCACGCATTCACTGGGCGCAGTGTGGCTCGCTTAACCTCACTTCTTTCGAAGTAGGTCTGCCAGCGTGCCGAATTTACCTTGGCTGCCCGATTGCTCACGGTAGCCGTCGTAATCAGCGCGCTCTTCGTCGTCTTTGACGGCCTTGAGCGACAAACGTAGTTTGCCATCGCCCGTCTCGAGGACCTTCGCGGTCAGCTTCATGCCAGTCGGGAACAGCTTGCGTGTATCGGACCCCTGCTTTGTACCGAGCTCCACATTTGGAATCAGGCCGCGGCCCACCCGGCCACGGGTGCCATCGACCTGAAAGAAGACACCGTAAGGTTCGACGCGGTCGACCACGCCGGTCACGATGGCCCCGATGCCGATGCTCGGCGCTGTGGCCTGCTCGCCTACGTTCAAGCCTTCCGCTGCGGGTGAGAGAGATATTTTGCGCGCGCTCTTATCGACCGAGCGCACGACGACGTTCAGCGTCTCGCCGACTTTCAGTACTGCCGACGGATGCTGCACTTTGCCGCCGAGCTCCGATACGTGGAGCAAGCCCTCGATACCGGGCGCAATCTTTACGAACGCGCCGAAGTCGAGGATGCGCGTCACGCTGCCGCGCACGACCTTACCTTCTGTGGCGACGGCTGCGATATCGTTCCAGGGGTCTTCGGCCAGCGCCTTGAGCGAGAGCGTGATCTTGGTCGTGGCATTGCCGCGCTTGTCGATCACGCCTTCTTTGATCTCGCGCACCTGAACGTCGACGACATCTCCGGGGCTCAAGGCATCGGAGGCCCGAGCGCTGCGATCGTGGGAGAGCTCGGCATTGGGCACCAAGCCCTCGATGCCCCCGAGGTCCACGAAGGCGCCAAACTCGCGCACGGCGGTGACGTTGCCGCGCATCACGGCGCCCACCACGATCTTCGCAAGTGTGCTTGCCGCGTTGAGCTTGGCTTCTTGTTCGAGCACCGCGCGACGGGAGACGACGATGCGCTTGCCGCCGTCGCGCAACTCCGTGATCACGAACAGCATGCTGCGGCCCACCAGCGTTTGCGGGTCGGCGACAAAGCCGCGATCGGCCTGCGAAATCGGGCAGAATGCGCGCGCGCCAGCCATCTCGACCTCAAGGCCACCTTTGTTGACGCCGGTGACCTTACCTTCTACGGGGATGCCACCCGCGTAGGCGCTCTCGAGCTCGGGGATGCCCGAAGGCTTGCCCATGCTGCGTCCAAGCCGCGTCTCGCCAGACTCGCCATCGACCTCGACCACCACGGCTTCGAGCACGTCGCCGGTCTTGCAGGTCGGCTGACCATCGGGCCCGCGCACGTCTTCAATCTTCAGGTAGGCCTGCGGACGCTTGCCGATCGTGGACTGATCCAAGATCTCCACGAACACCGCGTCACGACCGACCTGCACCACCTCGGCTCGGCAGCGCGATCCCAACGCTGGGCCACGGATTTTCTTGGGTTTCGTGCCGCGGGCCTCCGCTTCAAAGAGGGAGGCAAAGCTGTCTGCGGGCTTCTCGGTGCTCATGGCGCGACTCGTAGGCCGAGCATCGCGTGCGAGCAAGCTGCAAGCAGGCCTTCGATCACTTCAACCACATAGCGCCTAAGTGAAGCTCACTCGCTTCGAATGGCTCTGCGTGAACCGAGGCATTTTCAGCGTGGGTCTCGAGCACGCGATAGGTCTCACCATCCAGGCGAAACACTTCGAGCGTCTTGGCTTCGGGATCAACCAGCCATACGTGCGTCACGGCTTCGCGCCGGTACAGGGCCATCTTGAGCACGCGATCCATACGGCGCGTGCTAGGCGACAGAATCTCGCATACCCAATCCGGGGCTACCGCCAGATAGGCGGCATCAGGCAGTTCGGGGAGCGTCGTCAGCCGCCACCCCGCCAGATCTGGCACGACGATATCCGGATCGGACCCGAGGTGAAGCTCGGGCTCAACCAGGATCGTCCATCCCCCTGGACCGCCACGACCACGGCCAAAGCCGGGCTCGAGCTCGCCGAGCAGTACCGAAGTTGCGCGCGCGTGGCGCAAGGCCGGGCGCGGCTGCGTGTAAAGCGTGCCACCGAGCACCTCGGTCACCATATTCGCAGGCGCAGCCAAAACATCGGCGTAGCTGGCCTTGCGCGGTGCTTCGGAGCTCATCCTGGCATTATGGCACGTGCGGCGACCCCCTCACCGTCCGAGCAAATACGGCACCTGCCAACTGCTGCAGGCTGGGCCCTTAGCGCCCGGCACAAAACAATCAGATCGCCTCGACGCC